>DBEZXT010000103.1:0-23969 GCA_048291645.1 Collinsella aerofaciens
CCCACTCGTAGGGCGTGCGTTACGCGATTGTTTCGAAACGGGTGGGAAACACAACGGGCCGGCGATGCTCCTAGTATGCCTATTCAACTGACTGACTAAATATCTAGGGGAGGATCGCGATGCAGGCAGATTCCGCTCAGCAGCAGGGCCTTTATCGCCCCGAATTCGACCACGATGCGTGTGGCATCGGCGCGCTCGCCGATATCAACGGTGAGCGCCATCACCAGATTCTGGACGATGCACTGTCCATTCTGGTCAACTTGGAGCACCGCGGCGGTACGGGACTCGAGAAGAACACCGGCGACGGCGCCGGCATCCTGTTCCAGGTTCCGCATCATTTTTTTCGCAAAGAGGCTCAAAAGTGCGGCCAGATTCTGCCGGCAGAGGGCGACTATGGCGTGGCCATGCTGTTCTTCCCGCAGGACGACAAGGGCGTAGAGGATGCCCGCCGCGTGTTTGAGGAGGGCTGCGCCGAGGCCGGCGTGCCGCTGCTTTTTTGGCGCGAGGTGCCGGTCGACCCGCACGATTTGGGCGAGACGGCCCGCGCCTGCATGCCCACCATCTTGCAGGCCTTCCTGGGCCGTCCGGACGACACGCCGGCGGGCGACGCCTTCGAGCGTCGTCTGTACGTGTGCCGCCGCACCATCGAGAAGAAGGCCGACGTCGAGTTTGCCCTGCGCGACAAGATCTTCTATGTGTGCTCCATGAGCTCGCGCACCATCGTGTACAAGGGTATGCTGGTCGCCACGCAGATGCGCCGCTTCTTCATCGATCTCAACGACGCCGCCGTCAAGACGGCCGTGGCACTCGTCCACTCGCGCTACTCCACCAACACTACGCCCAGCTGGGAGCGCGCACACCCCAACCGCTTTATCATCCACAACGGCGAGATCAACACCCTCAAGGGCAACGTCAACTGGATTCGCGCTCGCGAACCCAACCTGTACAGCCCCGTGCTGCAGCACGATCTTGAGCGCGTGATGCCCATCATCAACCGCGAGGGTTCCGACTCCGCGATTCTGGACAATGTGCTTGAGTTCCTGGTCATGAACGGTCGCCCGCTCACGCGTGCCGCGTCCATGTTGTTGCCCGAGCCGTGGGACCACAACGACAGCCTGAGCGAGGAACGCCGCGCCTACGACGCCTACCAGTCCATGCTCATGGAGCCCTGGGACGGCCCGGCCGCCATCGCCTTTACCGACGGTCGCACGCTGGGTGCCGCCCTCGACCGCAACGGCCTGCGCCCCGCCCGCTACTACGTGACGCGCGACGGCCGCTTTATGCTGGCGAGCGAGGTGGGCACCATCGAGGTGAGCCCCGAGAACATCCTGACGAGCGGCTGTCTGGGACCGGGCCAGATGCTCGAGGTCGATTTTGCCCGCGGCCGCGTGATCTACAACGACGAGCTGCGCGCCCGCTATGCCAAGGAAAAACCCTACCGCGACTGGATTGCCGAGGAGACGCTGACCGTTGACGCGCTCGATGAGCCCGTCGCGCCCACGCCCGCCGAGGATACCGAGGTGCCCGCCGCCGTGCGCATGGCCAAGCTCGGGTATCACTGGGATGATGTTGACGAAGTCGTGCGTCCCATGGCCCAGCAGGGCAAGACGCCGCTCGCCTCGATGGGTATCGATGCGCCGCTGGCCTGCCTGTCCAAGAAGACGCGCTCATTCTTCGACTACTTCTATCAGCTGTTCGCTCAGGTCACGAACCCGCCGATCGACGCCCTGCGCGAGCATATGGTCACTTCGACCACGCTCTACCTGGGCAACCACGGTAACCTGCTCGAGGACTCCCGTACGGCCTGCCAGCTGGTGCGCCTGGAGCGTTCGCTGCTGAGCGAGGAGGAGTTCGAGCGTATCTGCGCCATCGACCGCGTGGGCTTTAAGACCCGCCGTTTCCGTGCCGTCTACCGCCGCGATGCCGGCGAGGGTGCGCTGCAGGCTGCGCTCAAGCAGCTTGCAGAGGACGTTGAGGCCGCGGTTCGCGACGGCGTGAACATCGTGGTGTTGAGCGATCGCGCCGCTGCGGGCGAGGTGCCCGTACCGTCGCTGCTCGCCGTGGGCTGCGTGCACAACCACCTGATCCGCGCCGGCGTGCGTACCTTTGCCGACATCGTGGTGGAGTGTGGCGACGCCGTGTCCCCGCACGACTTTGCGGCGCTGGTGGGCTACTCCGCGAGCGGCATCTATCCGTACAACGCGCATGCGTGCATTCGCGACTTGGCGACGCACGGCGATCTGGACGTGACAGCTGAGCAGGGCATCGCCAACTACAACAAGGCTGCGACCGCCGGCATCGTCTCCATCATGTCCAAGATGGGCATCTCCACGGTGCAGAGCTACCACTCCGCGCAGATCTTCGAGGCCGTGGGCTTCACTCCGGAGTTCGTCAACGCGTACTTCGCCGGCACGGTGAGCCGTGTGGGCGGTATGGGTGTCGAGGACGTCGAGCGCGAGCAGAATGAGCGCTACGACGCCGCGCTCGCTATCCTTAAGAGCCCGGCTCCCGATCAGCTGCCCACGTTGGGCCTGACCAAGTGGCGCCCGCTCGGCGGCGAGGATCACCTCATCGATCCGCAGACTGTCTACTTGCTGCAGACCGCCTGCTGTGAGGACAGCTACGACACCTTTAAGGAGTACAGCGCCCGCCTGCACCGCACCGGCCGTGCTGTGCGCCTGCGTGACCTGCTGGACTTTAATGCCAGCGGTCGCACGCCGGTTTCGCTCGACGAGGTTGAGCCCGCGCTCAACATCGTCCGCCGCTTTAACACCGGCGCCATGTCGTACGGCTCCATCAGCAAGGAAGCACACGAGTGCATGGCCATCGCCATGAACCGCCTGCACGGCCGTTCCAACTCGGGCGAGGGCGGCGAGGACCCGCGTCGCGAGACCCCGCTGGCTAACGGTGACTCCAAGAACTCCGCCATCAAGCAGGTGGC
The DNA here is from genome assembly GCA_048291645.1 of Collinsella aerofaciens. Taxonomy (GTDB): domain Bacteria; phylum Actinomycetota; class Coriobacteriia; order Coriobacteriales; family Coriobacteriaceae; genus Collinsella; species Collinsella aerofaciens_CG. The sequence goes on from DBEZXT010000103.1 coordinate 2,942, forward strand.
AAGCGCGCGCTTTGGCGTGACGAGCCGCTACCTGTGCAGCGCCTTCGAGATTCAGATCAAGATGGCCCAGGGCGCCAAGCCCGGCGAGGGCGGTCACCTGCCCGGCAAGAAGGTCTACCCTTGGATTGCCGAGGTCCGTCAGTCCACACCCGGTATCGGCCTGATCTCGCCTCCGCCGCACCACGACATCTACTCCATCGAGGACCTGGCGGAGCTTATCTTCGATCTTAAGAACGCCAACCCCGGCGCACGCGTGTCGGTCAAGCTGGTCAGCGAGGCCGGCGTTGGCACCATCGCCACCGGTGTGGCCAAGGGTGCCGCCGACAAGATCTTGATCAGCGGCCACAACGGCGGCTCCGGTGCTGCGGCGCGCGATTCGATCTGGCACGCCGGTCTGCCGCTGGAGCTTGGCCTTGCCGAGGCTCAACAGACGTTGCTGCAAAACGGCCTGCGCTCGCGCGTGGTACTCGAGGCCGACGGCAAGCTCATGGACGGCACCGACGTCGCCGTCGCCTGCCTGCTGGGTGCCGAGGAGTTTGGCTTTGCGACCATGCCGCTCATCTCCATGGGCTGCCTTATGCAGCGCGACTGCCAGCAGGATACCTGCCCGGCCGGCATTGCCACGCAAAACTGCCGCCTGCGTCGCGGCTTCCGCGGCAAGCCCGAGCACGTCGAACACTTTATGCTCTTTGTTGCCGAGCAGCTGCGCGAGGTCATGGCGAGCCTGGGCTTCCGCACCGTCGACGAGATGGTCGGCCATCCCGAGTGCTTGCGCCAGATTGAGGTCCCGGGCAACCGCAAGGCCAACCTGCTCGATCTGTCGCCCGTGCTGGCGAGCGCGACCTGCGAGTTCGGTGCCCACATCCCGGGTGCCGACGGTCGTCACTTCCTGCCGCAGATGGCTGCGGACAGTGAGCTCGACAAGACGCTCGACTCCACGTTGTTTGTGCCCTATACGGCCGATGCCCGTGCGCACCTGCGTCCGATTCGCTTCCGCGCCGATATCGCCAACGTCAACCGTTGCGTGGGCACCATCTTGGGCAACGCGGTGACCAAGGCGCATCCCGAGGGTCTGCCCGCCGGCTCCATCACCATCGATTGCGATGGTTCGGCCGGTCAGAGCTTTGGCGCCTTTCTGCCGCGCGGCATTACGCTCAACGTGTGCGGCGACGCCAACGACTACTTTGGCAAGGGCCTTTCGGGCGGCGAGGTGTCGGTGCGCCCCAACCCGCATGCGACCTACAAGTTCGACGAGAACATCATCGTGGGCAACGTTGCGTTCTTTGGCGCTACGAGTGGCCGCGGCTTCATTAACGGCCTGGCCGGCCAGCGCTTTGGCGTACGCAACTCCGGTGCCACGGTGGTGGTCGAGGGCTGCGGCAACCATGGCTGCGAGTACATGACGGGAGGTCTGGCGCTCATCCTGGGCGAGGTCGGGCAGAACTTCGCCGCCGGCATGACGGGCGGCGTGGCTTACGTCTTTGACCAGTACGGCACGCTCGATGCCCGTGTGAACCACGAGAGCGTTGAGCTTAAAGCCCCGACGGCCGGTGAGCTTGCGCAGATTCGTGCGCTCATCCAGGAGCACGTGGACGCGACGCAGAGCCCGCGCGGTATTAAGCTGCTCTACAGCTTTGAGACGATGAGCAAGCACTTTGTGAAGGTCATTCCAACCGAGTACGAGCGCGTGCTGGCGATTGTCGCCGCCGCCGAGGCCGTGGGCAAGACGCATGCGCAGGCCGAGGAGCTGGCGTTTGACATTGTGACCGGCCGCGCGAGTGCCGCGGATGTCGCTCGCTTTGATGTGGCGGGTGGTGTCGCTGGCGCTGCGCCCGCCACCGCCAGCTCTGTTGCTTCGACCAAGAAGGAGGCGTAAGTGCCATGGGTAAGCCCGGTGCTTTTCTTGATATCGATCGCGTGACCCATGAGCTGCGCCCCGTGGAGGAGCGCAGCCGCGATTTCGATCCGCTGTACGTGGAGCTCGACGACGACGCGCGCCGTGCCCAGGCGAGTCGCTGCATGATGTGCGGTGTGGCGTTTTGTCAGATGGGCGCGAGCTTTGGCAAGGCACGTCCGAGCGGCTGTCCGCTGCACAACCTGATTCCCGAGTGGAACGAGCTGGTGTACCGCGGCCGTTGGGACGAGGCTGCCGAGCGCCTGTCACTCACCTCGCCCATGCCCGAGTTCACGAGTCGCGTGTGCCCGGCGCTGTGCGAGGCCGCATGCAACCTGGGCTCGGTCGATGGCCAGCCCACGACGATCCATGACAACGAGCGCGCGATTAGCGACCATGAGTGGGCAAATGGCGGTCCGCACCGCTTTGAGCCGGCAGGGGAGGGTGCACCCACGGTTGCCGTGGTGGGCTCCGGTCCCGCTGGTCTGGTGGCAGCATGGGAGCTTGCGCGTCGTGGGGCCCGCGTGACTGTGTTTGAGCGCGACGACCGCCCGGGCGGTCTGCTCATGTACGGCATTCCCAACATGAAGCTCGAGAAGTCCGTGGTCGAGCGTCGCGTGGCGCTCATGCGCGAGCTGGGCATTGTGTTCGAGCTGGGTGCTGACGTTACGAACCCTGCGGTGGCGGCCAAGCTCAATGGCTTTGACGCCGTCGTGGTGGCTGCCGGTGCTCGCGCCCCGCGTGGGCTGGCTGCTGAGAATATTGACGCACCCGGCGTGGTGTATGCCGTGGACTACCTGACGGCCTCGACCGTCTCGGTGCTCGATGGCGGCGAGCCTGTCGTCGATGCACACGGCCTGGACGTCGTGGTCATTGGCGGCGGCGATACCGGTAACGACTGCGTGGGCACCGCGGTACGTCAGGGTGCGCGCAGCGTGCGCCAGTTTGAGTTCTTGCCGGCGGCGCCTGATGCGCGCGCGGCGAGCAACCCCTGGCCGCAGTGGCCAAACGTTAAGAAGACCGACTACGGCCAGCAGGAGGCCATCGCTGTCATGGGCGGCGAGATGCGCGCTTGGGGCGTGGATACGCTCGAGGTGCTGCTGGACAAGAAGGGCGCGGCAGCGGGCCTGCGCGTGGTCGATCTGGATTGGTCGGCCGGCAAGCCTGAACGCATTGCGGGCTCCGAGCACGAGGTGCCGGCGCAGCTGGTGCTGATCGCCTGCGGCTTTACGGGTCCTGAGCATGGCGTGTTCGATGCGGTAGGCGTGCCTGTTGCCACCGCTGGTCGTCCGCTGCCTGTGATGGCCGCCGAGGGCTCGCATCTTGCGGCACGTGTCGACGGCGTCTCCGCGGGCGCCACACCGGTATACGTGGCCGGCGATGCTCGCAATGGCAGTTCGCTCGTGGTAAGCGCCATGGCCGACGCCCTGGCCTGCGCTGCCGAAGTCGCCGAGGCGCTGGAGCTGTAAGGCGGCTGTTCACAATTGAATCGTCAAGGGCTGTCCCCAACTGCCGGCACATAAGGAGCGTCCCCAAGTGCCGGCATGCTGGGGACGTTCCTTTTGGGTCGGCATTCGGGGACACTTCTTGCGGGTTTGCGACCGATTTGTTCGTTTGTCGACGCGCGAGTGTCCATTCGGCGTCTTTTTGAGCTGTGGTCACCTGTTGTTTCTGTGGTGGCTGTGGGCATATGGCTCAAAAGGGCGGGTTGGCCGTCTATGTTTACCTGCGGTTTTATTGCGGTGCGCATTTTCGGTCAAGCATCCCGTCAAGTGTTTGGTCAGCAGTTGGTTTGCAGCCGGAGGCCTATTTTGTCCGTGCTGACAGTGGCTGCCCACCCTCCTCGTAAGCTCAAATTGAGGTTCATCAGTTTGAGGAGGATGCCGTGACTGACCACGTTTTAGACCGAGCGCATCTGGCCGAAGCCGTCGGTAACGATATTGCCGACATGGCCCATTTTTGGATGCTGCGGAAGTTTCAGTTTTTGGAGCCGGCGCGCGAGCAGTTCGAGATCATTGTCGACCCGTGGCTCGGCTATTGCACCGAGCCTTCCCAAAACGAAATCATGGCCTACAACATGGCATTTACCGATTGGCTGCTCTTCGAGCGCCCCTATCGCCATGGCAAGACGCTGCTCGAGCTGTATGTTGATGAGCCGCCGGCATCGCTTTCGCCTGCCTCGCTCAAGCGGCTCGAGCAGGTATACGACACGCAGTATTTCTCGCGCTTTGGCATTTTGGACAAGGATCCTGCGACTGGTATGGTCGCGCTGAAGGACACACGCACCGACCGTCGCTTTGACGTCTACGATCCGCATATCGTGCAAAAGGAGCATTGGAGCGACGGAGCGATTGCGGTGCGCCTCGCCTGCGTCGACGATGTCTGGCTGACGGCGGGACAACTCTATCTGTATGACATCGCACGCCTGAGTGACACGGCGGTCGATGGGCCTGGTGCGGTGCATCCGGAGGACCTGCAGGATGGCTTTGACACCTCGTGCATCAGTTTCTTCTTGCGTCTGGTCCGCGACATCATGGGCGCCCAGGGGCGGTACGTAAAGTCGCTCAACATCTACGAGCAGGAGTGGGAGTAGGGGGTGTTACTGGTGTCGCTCTGCTGCCCCTGACTTTGTCTCAATCTGTAACGTTTAGGGACAAAAAACCGGTCTACCTGTTACAGATTGAGACGAACGCTTGGGCGCCGCTGGTTTGTCTAAATCTGTAACGTTTGGGGGGGCTGGAGAACGTCTAACTGTTACAGATCGAGACGTTTGGCACCTGGTTGGGGGAATGTCTCAATCTGTAACATCTACAGGCCAAAACTCGACCTACCTGTTACAAATTGAGACAAAGGTTGGACGCGGTGTCGAAAGATCTCGATCTGTAACATCTAGCGGCTAAAAATCGGTCTTCCTGTTACAGATCAAGACATTTGTCAGCGGAGGCAACGGTGACGATGGTCCATTTGTCTGACGTGGTGGTGATGAAAGTGTCTAATACCGTTCTCAAACACAAACATGCGACTCGCAACACGTTGGCGCGGAACAGGATGCTCGCGCGGCTCACGGAGGCGACCGAGCAAGGTACGCTGCTCGCAACGCATGACAATACCGAGCTCATGTGGCTGCGGCGTCATGTGGGAACCGATGATATTGCGGAGCCCGAGCCGTATTTGTTCTGTTTTCAACATGATTGGGATGCGTTGACGCCGGCGGAGCGAGCGCTGCGTACCATCAAAGGGCTTGCGGAGTTTCATCCCGATTGGGCGTTTTGGGGTTATGACGCGGCACTTTTGTGGGGTCTGGAGGTGCCGAATGATCTGCTTGGGCCGCGTTTTCTTGTTAAGACGGGTTGTTCGGTGACGTTGAGCAGCGGGTGCAGGTTGTTGCGTCCACAGATGGCGGGCGCGCTCGAGCGTGTTGATGGCGTGCGGGTGACGTCGTTTTGGCGCACGGTGGAGGATTGCTTGCTGCGTGCGCCGTTCTCCTACGGGTTGGCGATTGCCGATTCTGCACTGCGGGCGAAAGGCGTATCACGTGGGGATTTGTGCGAGCGCCTCCGCGCCGATTGCGAGGGCAGGCGAGGGTATCGCAGGGCGCAGGTGATCGCGTCGTATGCGGACGGGCTGTCCGAAAACGGCGGCGAGTCTCGGTTCCGAGCGTTCTTTATTGCATACGGTTTTCCGGTTCCGGAGCTGCAGGTGGAGTTTCGTGATCCGCTCGATTCGAGCCAAGTGTTTCGCGTTGATTATTTTTGGAGGCTCGAGGACGGAACGTGCGTGATTGGCGAGCTGGACGGAAAGGGGAAGTATGCCTTGCAGAACGACGAGGGTCGGGAGTCGATCGACCCATTCGTGGCAGAACGTCAGCGGGAGTCCCATCTGACAATGCTCGGACACAAGGTGCTTCGGTTTACGTTTGATGAGCTCAAGAATCCGGGGAAGCTGGTTGAGAAGATGAGGCTGGCGGGTATTCCGCGACGGGCCGATTTGGCTGAGGAATGGAGATGCCGGTGGTATGGGCGCTGAGGGGTTTTGTCTCGATCTGTAACAGCAAGGGGCCCAATAACCCTGTACCTGTTACAGTTCGAGACATTTCCCTGGTGTCGCTGGGGTGGGACTGCAACGTATTCCGTCCCCCCACATCCCCTCTTCCCTCCGTTAGCCGATGCGTCTGCAGCAATCCAGCGGGACTAGGTAATAATGGACAAATGTTCATGTTAATCGTGAGGGAGGAGCTCGATATGGCGACTGCCGATCGTCCCACGTTGTTTATCAATGCGACCGTCCTGGATGGCTCGGAGCATATGGAGCCGCAGCCCGATATGGCCGTGGCCGTTGAGCGCGGTGTCATCACCTGGATGGGACCGAGCGCCGTGGCCCAAGCTCCAGCGGGGGCCGAGGTTATCGACCTGGCAGGTGCGTATCTCATGCCAGGCCTCATCAATATGCATGTGCATCTGTGCGGTTCGGGCAAGCCGGTTTCGGCGGGCGATGCGGGCGCGCTGATGAAGAAGCTCGACAATCCCGTGGGCCGCGCCATCGTGCGCCATATCCTCAAGAGCAGCGCTCAGCAGCAGCTGGCAAGCGGCGTGACCACGGTGCGCGGTGCAGGCGACCCGTTGTTTGCCGACATCGCCGTGCGCAACGCCATCGACGCCGGCAAGTATCAGGGTCCGCGTCTGGTGGCACCGGGAACGGGTGTCACGGTGCCGGGTGGCCACGGTGCGGGCCTCTTTGCGCAGGTGGCCAATACTCCCGCAGAGGCGGCCGAACAGGTGCGCGACCTGTATGCGCGCGGCGCTGACGTCATCAAGCTGTTCGTGACGGGTGGCGTGTTCGATGCGACCGAGGTGGGCGAGCCGGGCGTGCTGCGCATGCCGGTCGATGTCGCCGCGGCGGCGTGCAAGGCGGCGCACGAGGTTGGCCTTCCGGTCATGGCCCATGTCGAGAGCACCGAAGGTGTGAAGGCCGCGCTTCAGGCCGGCGTCGACACAATCGAGCACGGCGCTCCGATGACCCCCGAGATCCTGGAGCTGTACCGCGGCGCCGCGGGAACACAGCTCGAGGGACGCGCGCCGAGCGTGACCTGCACAATCAGCCCCGCACTGCCGTTTGTACTGCTCGATCCGGAAAAGACCCATTCGACCGACACGCAAAAGAAGAACGGTGACATCGTGTGCTCGGGCATTATCGAGAGCGCTCGCGCGGCGCTGGAAGCCGGCGTTAAGGTGGGCCTGGGCACGGACTCGAGCTGCCCGTTCGTGACGCAGTACGACATGTGGCGCGAGGTGGCTTACTTTGCCAAGTACGTGGGCGTGAGCAACGCCTTCGCACTGCATACGGCTACGCAGGTCAATGCCGAGCTACTGGGCCTGGGTGGCGAGACCGGAACAATCGAGTGTGGCAAGGCGGCCGATATCCTGGTGACGCGCAAGAACCCGCTCGATGATCTGTGCGCACTGCGTGAGCCGACGCACGTGATGTGTCGCGGTGATCTGGTGCGCAAGCTCAAGGTGAAGCGTATTCCCGAGGTGGACGCCGAGCTCGACGCGATTATGGCCATGCCTGCCGAAGCGCTTGCCGAGGAGCTAGCCCGCGACGGTGTGGCGTAGACGAGACAAAGGGACAGCTCCGTTGCCGCATACAAAAAGCCGAGGTCTCAACACGAGGCCTCGGCTTTTTTATCGAACAAACACTTAAGATTTGGGACAAACAAACCTGATTAATTGTCCCGCGTGCGAGTGCTAGGAGCGGGTTTCCATCTTGGCGTGGCACTTGGGGCAGGTGACGCGAATCTTGCCCTTGCCCTTGGGAACGGAGAGCATCTGGCCGCAGTTGGGGCACTTGAGATAGGCCGTGGTCTTGCGGCCCTTCCACATCTTCTTGGCTGTGCGCTTGGCACGTTCAAAGTCTTCCTTGCTAGTACCGGCTGCGCGCGAGGCGTTGGCCGCTGCAGCTCCGCCGCCCAAGCTAGCTACAAACTTGCCCAAGCCGGGTACGTTTGCAGTCGCGGCGACAAAGGCCTCGTTCTCCTTGCGACGTGCGTCGATATTTTTGGACAGGCCGCGCAGCACGCCAATCACGATTACGGCGATGGCAATCCAGCTGAGCCACTGGATGCGGGCTATCGATCCGATCATCGCGATGACGATGCCGGCAAAACCCATCACGATGGTGAGTTCATCGGCACCATTGCGACCCTTCATAAAGTCATTCATGCAAATTGCCTTTCGTTCGATATGCTGCACGCCTTTATACCCGATTTAGAGCAAGGGGGACAGGTTAATCTGCACCAATGTGGTGCAAACGTACCTGTCCCCAATGCCCCAATTACTTGGAGAGTTTGTCGACGACGCGTTCGATTTCGGCGAGTTTGGCGGCTTTGAGGTCTTCGTCGCCCGATTCGATTGCCGAAGTCACGCAGCCTTCGATATGCGCCTTGAGCACGTCGGCGTTAATGCGCGCGAGGAGCGCCTGTGTGGCCATGAGCTGTGTGGAAATATCGACGCAATAGCGGTCCTCATCGACCATCCGCAGGATGCCGTCGATCTGGCCGCGTGCCGTCTTGAGCATGCGGGTCACCGATTTGTGGTCTGCCATCATGGCGGGTCCTCGTTTCTGGTCGGGGTGCGCGTGGGTCGTTACGCGGCGGTTACGGACTGGGCGTGGAACTTCTCGCCGGCGCCCTCGACGGCGGCAGCGAGCTGCTCAGCGGTCACGGTGTCGGCGCACTCCACCTGGACGGTCTGGGTCTCGTGATCGGCGTCGGCGTCGGTCACGCCGGCAACGTTGAGCAGTGCCGTCTCGACAGTAGCGTCGCAGTGGCCGCACATAAGGCCGGAAGTCTTGATCGTGTAACGCATGGGTGTTCCTCTCTGTTGTGTCGGCTTTCCCAGGCACCCGACCTTGACCTTCAAGCCGTCGCTCGCGTACCAAAGTACGCGTCGCTCCTCTTTCAGGTCAATCTCGGGCACCTGGAAAACCCGTTCTAAATGAACGTAATAGTGATCCTATTTTGCCACTTTAGGCATAAAGGATTTTAAGCGCAGCGCATTGGACACGACGCATACGCTCGACAGGCTCATCGCCGCGGCGCCAAACATCGGCGAGAGCTGCCATCCGGTGAGCGGGAAGAACACGCCCGCGGCGAGCGGAATGCCGATGCCGTTGTAGAACAGTGCCCAGAACAGGTCCTGTTTGATGTTGCGGATCGTCGCGCGCGAAAGTTCGATGGCCCGCGCAACATCCATAAGGTCGCTGCGCATGAGCACCACATCCGCCCCCTCCTTGGCGATGTCGGCGCCGGTGCCGATCGCAAGGCCCACGTCGGCGCGCGCCAGGGCGGGGGAGTCGTTGATGCCGTCGCCCACCATGGCGACCTTGCTGCCCGCATCCTGCAGCTCGCGCACGTGGCGCTCCTTGTCGGCGGGGAGGACATCGGCGATGACCTGCTTGCTGTTCAGTCCCACGCGGCGGGCGATTGCTTCGGCCGTCACACGGTTGTCGCCGGTGAGCATACGCACGTCGACGCCGAGCTTGCGGAGCGCGGCGATGGCCTCGGCGCTCGTCTCTTTGACCTCGTCAGCCACGGCGATGGTACCGACGAGCTCGCCGTTCTTGGCAAAGAACAGCGGCGTCTTGCCTTCGGCGGCGAACTGTTCGGCAAGGCCGGCGGGCGCCTTCGCGCCCAGCTCGTCCATCAGACGCACGTTGCCGGCTGCGATGACATTTTGACCCTCGCGTGCCGTAACGCCACGACCGGGCACGGCGGCAAAGTCCTCGACCATGCGCGCGACAATTCCGCGTGCCTCGCACTCGGCCATAATCGCCTCGGCCAGCGGGTGCTCGCTCGAGCGCTCCAACGCGGCGGCCAGCTTGAGCAGCGCCTTTTCGCTCATGGCGGGCGATCCGTCGGCGCGCGTGGCTACCACGATATCGGTCACGGCAGGCTTGCCGCGAGTGACCGTTCCCGTCTTGTCGAGCACCACGGTGCCCACGCTGCGCAGATTCTCCAGCGCCTCGGCGCTCTTGAACAGAATGCCCATCTCGGCGCCCTTGCCGGTGCCGACCATAATGGCGACGGGCGTGGCCAGGCCCAGCGCACACGGGCAGCTGATCACCAGCACGGCGACGGCGGAGGTGAGCGCTTCGTTGATGCTTCCGGTCAGCGCCATCCACGCCACAAAAGTTACGGCAGAGATTACAAACACCACGGGCACGAACACGCCGGCGACCTTGTCGGCCATGCGGGCGATGGGCGCCTTGGTGGCGTTGGCGTCCTCGACGAGCTGGATAATCTTGGCGAGCGACGTGTCGGCGCCCACACGCGTGGCGCGGAAGGTAAACGAGCCCGTGCGGTTGACCGTGGCCGCGTTGACAGTGTCGCCGGCGGTCTTCTCCACGGGGATGGACTCGCCGGTCAGCGCACTTTCGTCCACGGCCGAGCTGCCCTCGAGCACCACGCCGTCAACGGGGATAGACTCGCCGGGACGCACGCGCAGCACCTGGCCGGGCAGAATGGCATCGACGTTGACGGTGGTCTCGGTACCGTCGACGGCCACGACGGTCGCGGTCTTGGGCGCCAGGTCAATGAGCACCTCGATGGCGCCGCCGGTTTTGGATTTGCTGCGTGTCTCGAGGTATTTGCCCACGGTGACGAGCGACAGGATTGTGCCTGCGCTCTCAAAATACAGGTTGTCCATGCTCGTCATCATAGCCTCGTGCACCTGACCTGCGGCTAGCTGGTCGGCCATGATAAACATGGCGTAGAGCGACCAGGCGATGGAGGCGGTGGCGCCCACGGCAATAAGGGCGTCCATGGTAGGCGCGCCGTGCGCGAGTGATTTAAACCCGTTGATAAAGTATGCGTCGTTGACGTAGACGATGGGGGTGAGCAGGACGAGCTCGGTGAGCGCGAGCGTCATGCTGTGGGTGTGGTCGGTGAAGACGCCGGGCAGTGGCCAGCCGAGCATATGCCCCATGCCTATGTAGAACAGCGGGATGAGGAAGATGATCGAGATGATGAGGCGGGTGCGCATGGCAGAGGCGGCGGCCTCCAACTTTTTGGTCGGCGACTCCATATGGGCGGTGCCGGACCTGGCTTGCGCACTTCCGCTTTGGACAGCGTCGGTGCCCGTGCTGATGGGCGAGGCCGAGTAGCCCGCGCGGTCGACAGCGGTGCAGATGTCGTCGGGGGAGACCTGCGCAGGGTCGTAGTCCACCAGCATAGAGCCGGCGAGCAGATTGACCGCGACGCTTTGGACGCCGTCGAGCTTGCTCACGGCACGGTCCACGTGCGCTTGGCACGCGGCGCACGTCATGCCGCCCACGTCAAACTTATCTTGAGCCATGGCTTCTCCTTTCTGTGACGTAGTGTTGGAATTGTTAACCTGCCGATACTATACACCCATACCCCCTGGGGGTGTCTAGTAGTAGTTGGAATGTATGACTTTTCATTACAGATGAGGGTGGCTGCTCAATCGGCGGTCGTCTTTGCCAAACATCTCAATCTGTAACGTCTGGACCGGTTTTTGAACCATAGCTGTTACAGATTTAGACAAACATTTCAGCCGAAAACTAACGTCTCGATCTGTAACAACTAGACCCCGTTTTACCGAGTATTTGTTACAGATCGAGACAATCTCGGAGCAGATGCCCCGGCTATACAACGTAAAACGCCGGGGCGCCCGCGAGATGGGCACCCCGGCGCATGCTGAGCAGGGTTTGCGAAGCAGTGGGAGGGAGGAGAAGCCGTCCTCCCGAAATCCCTACTCCTGACGACGTTTCTTGTCGGTTAGGAAGACGCCGGCGGCTACAAGCACGACGCCTCCGATGACAAACGTCTCACCGGCGAGCGCAGCTTTGTCGCCCGTGGTGGGAAGTGCCGAGTTGGCGGCCGTCTTGGCGTTGCCGGTAGACGGCTTTCCAGCAACCGGCTTAGCGGCAGCCTGCGTGATCTTGGCCTGCTCGGCCTTCGCTGCCTCTTGCTCCTGGCGGGCGATCTCGTCCTTCAGGGCTTGCTCGGCGGCTACGCGTTTTGCCTTCGCCTCGTTGTAGGCATTGAGCGCTGCGGTGTAGGCGGGCGTCGCAGCATCAAGGTCTGCCTGAGCGGCATCAAGTGCGGCCTTTGCGTTATGTTCTGCCTGCTTGGCGGCGACGCACTTGGCAAAGAGGGCATTGAGCGTATCATTCGCGTTTGCATCAGAGCCAGTAGCAATGCCGTTTTCGACGTTGATGGACTTTAGCTTTCCGAGGGTAGCGACAGCGGCATCCGATGCGGCCTGAGAATTCTCGATCGCCTGTTCGGCGTTCGCGATGGCATCATTTGCCGCACCAAGGGCGACTCCGGCCTCAGTCACTGCTGCGTCGGCGTCCTTCTTGGCCGCCTTGGCCGCGGTAAGATTGTTGGCCGCGTTGCTCAGGGCGTCGGCATGGGCCTTCTTTGAAGCAAAGTCGTTTTTCGCCGTGGTCAGATCGCTCGCAGCGTGCTCCGCGGTCGCCGCCTTGGCCTCGGCGTTGTCCTTCGCGGTGTCGAGGGCCTGCTTCTTGGCAGCCGCGTCGCGCTCCGCCTTTTCGAGAGCACTCTGGGCAGACGTCTGGGCTGCCGTGGCTTCATCAAGCGCTTGATGGGCCTTGTCAGCCTTTTCCTGAGCCGCAGCAACATCGGCAGAATACTTGGCAAGTTCCTTCTTTGCATCTTGCAGAGCCTGCTGCTTTACGAGAGTTTCTGCCTTGGCGTCATCAACCTTCTTCTGACTCTGAGCGGCTTGCTCTTGCGATGCCTTAAGCTCGGCGCGCTTCTGGTTGACGACCTGCTCTGCGGTCGCCACGTTACTTTGGGCGGCTTTGACCTGGTCTTCGGCTTCGGTAACTTTTCCGTTTGCCTTGGCGAGATTCTGCTCTGCTAGGGCAACAGCGGCGGCGGCACTTGCTGCGCTGTCGTTCTTGGCGGCAAGGTTGCTGTTCGCGGTATCAACGCCTTCCTGCTTTTGAGCGACGAGGGTCTCAGCTACCTTTACGGCATTGGCTTTCGATGCCGCTGTGCTGCGCTTTTGTTCAAGGTCCGTCTTTGCGGCGGCGAGCTTTTCGCTGGCTTTGGAGAGGCTCAGCTGATACTGATCAAAGAGATTCTCTAGTTCATCGATCGAGTATTCTTTCTCGTACGAACTGTAATTGTTGTCGATCTCCAAGACGAACACATACGGCCAAAGGGTTCCGCGCGAGTTGATGCCGTATCCCATGGTTTTGGCGTTAGGTTGTACGATATTCAAATAATGGCCGACGGTGCCAAAACCCACGCCTTGGGCTCCGAATTCGGTACCGTGACTCCAGAAAGTCTTCCAAGCATCTTTGGGGGCAACGTTGCCAAGGCCGGCTTTCGCTGCAGCATCGTCAAATATTTTCTTTTCGCCATCAACCCATTGGTGCGCGATGTTTTCTTTCGTGCTGAAGTTCCAAGCGGCATTTTCAAATCCGGCATAGTCTGAGTGCCCCTTCGTTGCGTCGGAGTAATTGGAATCAGACTGAGCGATTGCCATTTGCTCTGCCGTTACCTTAAGCTCGCTAAGGCCGACGCTTTTGCGATATTCATTAATCTCGCGCAGCTTGCCAAACGAAAGCTTGGCGTTGTCGAGTGACGTGCCGTCTTTTTTATCGCCAATGGTCGTCGGGTTTTTATCGCTCTGCCTATAGATGATGTTTGCAGCGTCGTTGGCACCGATGAACTGGTAGAAGCCGATGACGCTCTGCGCCTCCGCCGTCGTTGCCTTATCGGTTGCCGCCTTGCACGTATCGTATGCTTTCTGTGCATCGATAACGGCTTGATCGGCGGCCGCCTGGTTTGCCTTGGCAGTTTTGAGCGCCTTGTCTGCCTGCTCCTTCTCGGCTTTTGCCTGATCGACTTGTTTCTGAGCGGCCTTTGCTTTCTCCAGTTCGGTAGCATGTGCCTGCTTTGCCGAGGTCAACTCCGATTGCGCCGCATCGGCTTTCGTCTGGGCTGCCGTTACATCATTTTCGGCTGCTGCGACTGTCTGCTTCTTGGCTTCGAGCTCGCTTTCGGCACCGGTGAGGGCGTCCTGCTTGGATGCAACGTCGCTATTTGCCTGAGAAAGGCCTGCTTCGGCAGCCGCCTGCTGCTGCTTCGCCTGGTCGAGTGCGCTTTGGGCAGCATCGACCTTTGCCTGGGCGGCGTCATACTCCGGGCCCTCGGCGCCTGCCTTTGCGGCCGCCAAATCGGCTTGTGCGCTGTCGTACGCTGTCTGTGCCGCAACTAGCTTACCATCCGCGGCGGTCTTTTCCTGCTGAGCGGAAGCCAGCGTGCCTGCCGCCTCGTCGTAAGCGCTCTGCGCGGCGCTCTGAGCCTGCTGGGCATCGGCGAGCGCGGAATCGGCAGCGGCCTTCGCAGCCTTTGCTTGGTCCAGAGCGGCCTGCGCATCTGCGGCAGCCTGCTCGGCGACCTTGATTTCCTCCGGCGTTGCGTTGGCGGCTGCCTTCTGGGCTGCCTCGAGCTTGGCCTGCGCATCAGCTGCCGCCTGCTTTGCGGCATCAAGGACCTTCGACTTGTCCTCGGCGTCGGTCTTGGCTGCATCGAGCTTTCCTTGGGCATCCTTCAGCGTGGCACTGGCGCTGTCGGCCGCCTTGACGCTTTCATCGAGCTGGCGAGCATATTCGGCGCGCGCGGCGGCCTCTGCCTGCGAATTATCGGAGACGGAGGCGTCATAGGTGCTTTGTGCGTTGTCGCGGGCCGCCTGCTTTTCGGTATAGGGGGCAGCCACCGTGTTGTAGTCGGATTTGGCGTCTGCCTCGGCAGCCTTTGCGGCATCGATCGCAGCCTGCAGGTCGGCAATCTTCTGGGCGTTTGCCTTTACTGCGGAGCCTGCCGCCTCGCCGGCGTGGACAGCAAGCGGCGACATGATCGCGTCCTGTGCCGTGGTATCACTTGCATCGTTGGCAAATGCCGAGAACGGCGCGAGCAGCGTCGAGCCAGTCATAGCGATGGTGGTTGCCGCGGTGACGGCGAGTCGTGTTGCCTTGTGGCCCGAGAATGTGGGGCGAGGCTCGGCGCCGCCTGAGACTTTCAAGTGTTTAGGTGCGTACTTTGCCATTTCTTCTCCCAATCGTTGAAGGGGTACCTATGACAATTCGTACGTTACGACCGCCGAAAGGGTTCCTGTTGCGCAACATTGGCAAGGAAATATCGACACACTTTAATCACATTTACGAGGCGAAGTTCTCGGCAAGCTAATGTCTCGTTCTGTAACATCTAGAGAGGTTTTTGACCCTTTACTGTTACTGATTGAGACGTTGTCTCGCGGGGTTGGGGTTTGTCTCGATCTGTAACATCTAGACCTGTATCTGCCGAGCTAGTGTTACAGATCGAGACAATTGCCGGGGAGGGGTCCCGTTGCGGCAAGACGCCCGCCGCCTAGATACAGAACCCGGGGATCACACAGGTTAGCTTGTTTGGCTTTTCCGCAGGCGTTGCGTACGTAAAGGCGTCGCCGTCGTGGCCCACACGGTTTATGTAGAGCGTGCCTTCGGTCTCCGATGAGTCGGGGCTCACCGTGCGCTCCCACCAGCAGGTGTCCTTGCCCTTCCACTGACGGACCATCGTCTCGTTCGTGGAATACGGGCTCACCTTGAGCTCGCGGAAGAGTTGGTACTCCTTGCCCTCGCTGTTGTAGATGTCTGCCAGGTAGTGATAGTCCTTGGCAAACGAATCGGGCGGTTGCGTACCGCACAGCTCGACCATGGCGGGCAGCCAAAGGGTTGCGGGCAACTCGCTCAGGCACGATGCGCTGTTGGCGGCGCCCACATTGTTCGAGACCTTCTTGACCCCTTTAATGAGTGCGCGCAACTCGTTGGGCAGCAGCTTAAGGCCGTCGCCGTTGAGCCATTCCCGCAGCTCGCAATCTGCCCAGCCGGCGCTCGGCGGTTCAGCCGCAGCGTTGCGCTCGGCAATACCCGCATCGAACATAAACGTCAGTCCGGCCTTGCCCGTCCCGTCCAGAAGCTCATCGTGACGGATGCCCACAAGCTGCGCGCCGACCTCCAGCCCGTTGGTGAGTTTCACGCGCTTGGTGCACGGATAGGGGATATGCCCATCGGCATCGAGCAGGTGATAGCGCTGGGCTATCTCGCGTGCCTCGCTACGGGTCTCGGCGGCCTTAATCTTGAGCGAAATCTCCTGCAGCTGATCCCAGGCGTAGTCGTCAAGCGTACCGCGGATGCCGTCCAGGTAGTCGGGGATGCCAAAGCCATGGGTTGCCGCGCCAACGACGCTGAGCCCCGCAACGACTGCGACAACGCCACC
This sequence comes from Collinsella aerofaciens, assembly GCA_048291645.1. GTDB lineage: Bacteria > Actinomycetota > Coriobacteriia > Coriobacteriales > Coriobacteriaceae > Collinsella > Collinsella aerofaciens_CG. Next base: position 19,147 of record DBEZXT010000103.1, read on the forward strand.
GATAATAAAGCGGCGGCGGGTCATGGCATCGTGCCGGGCCTGCTCCAGGATCTCTCGCGCGCGCTCGCCGGCGACGTCGACCTTAAGGTGTGTACCGGAGTCGATGTCGATTGCGGCGTCACTGCCCGCGCCTTCGCGGCCCTCGGATTCGGCATCGGTGAGGTATGCCGAGAGCACCTCGAGCATCTGCTGCTCGGTGGGACGATCGCACTGCTCGACTGAGAGACCCTTCATGATGATTTTGACGAGCGCTTCATCGCCCTCGCAGCGCGGCTCGAGCGGTGCCGGCTTGGTCTTGGTCTTTACGAGATAGAACGAGCCGGTTGCAGCGGCGTCCGTCGACTCAAAGTCAAACGGTTTGCGACCGCTGTAGAGCTGGTACAAAATGCTCGAAAGCGCATAGACGTCGATTGCCGGCGAACGGCGAAGGGCCGCGATGCCTTCGATATCCTGCGTGAGCATCTCGGGCGCGGCGTATGCGGGCGTGGCAAAACGCCAGATGTCGGCGCGCCGGGTGATCGTGTCGTCGCCGAGGGCCATGGTCGCGGAGCCCATGTCGATGAGGCAGGGGTCAAAGGAGCAATCGGCAATCTGCTGCTCGAGCGTTCGGCTGGTGGTGCGGAACATGATATTGGCAGGCGACAGGTCGCGATGGATGACCGGATTCACGAGGCCTTGGGTCATCAAGAGCGCACGAAGCACGGCGTTTCCGACGGCGGCGACCATCTGGGTGGTCAGCCCGCCCGAGGCGTCGTGCGGAAGCAGGGGCAGCGCCTGCTTGAGCGAGGTGCCCTCGACCCACTCCATGAGGATGAGCGGGTCATCCTCACACGAGCCATAGCCATAGACGCGCGGAAATCCGCGCAGGTGCGAGACGGTACACAGATGACGGTACTCCTCGAACAGCGCAGCGGTGTTGGCCAGGTGCGCTGCCGATTGCTCGGCGGAGCGGTCGGGGGCTTGGCCAGAGAGAAAGGCGTTGTCCTTGAGTAGCTTGACGGCAAAGACCTCGCCGCTTGTGTTGGTCGCGCGAAGCACGTGCCCGATGTTGCCGTTGTTGCGGTGGGCCGTCTGGAGAATAAGCGTCATAAACCGACGCTTGGCGTCGTCCTCGGCACTGGGGTCGACCGCCACGGCGGTGTCGAACGTATCGAGACGGATGAGTTTGTCGCCATAGGCGCTATCGGTAGTATCCATGGCGTTCCTTTGTCTGGCATGGGTTGCCGCGCGTACACGTGAGCAGTGCGGATATCGGTAAAGTACCATGATAGCCGCACTGCTCACGTGTACCGCTGAGTATTGTCGTTTACGACGCAGAAGGTAGAAGACGAAAGACGGACGGCGACCGTCTTCCGATCGCTGTCCGTGCTAGTCCACAATGACAAGGAATGTCGTGTAGAGACCCAGATGGAGCCTGTCGCTGTTGGCGATTTCCACGGGGGGATAGACTTTGCCGGGTTCGCGTTGGTCGCGCGGCGGCTCAATCACAATATCGCCGTCGCCCGCGCCCGATTCGAGCACTGTGCCGTTGGTCGATCCAAGGCCCTGGGCGTACCAGTGCTCACCCTCGAGCCAAATACGAAGATGCTCGCGCGAGGCGTCGGCGCCTACATCGGTGATGCTGGGCGAGGTTTTGGGCAAAGAACCAATCACGGTGCCGCGCGGATCGCGTGTGAGGGGATGGATTTGCATGTCGGCGCAGTTGTCGGCATGGGTTCTGAGCAGACCGAGGTTGGGAGCGACGGTGTGCGGCTGCTCCAGGCTGCTCATAAAGCCACGTCCGACGGTAGTTTCGGTGGTGCCAAAGTGCCCGCCCGTCTTGCTGTCGCAAAAGCGCTCGACGGTGGCCACGCCCTGAACGGGATCGGCGAGCGCCCCCGTTGCCACAAAGAGCATAAGGTAAAGCGTGCTTTTCTCGCGCACGGCATTGCCGTCAAAGTTGTCGATGCGATTGAGGGCATTTGCATATAGGCGGCTGTCCAGCTTGTAGCTGGCGAGAGCCGACATCATTTCGTTGGCGGCCGGACCGCGATAGTGCTCGGCGATTGCCTGATAGGCGGACTCGCCGCCGCCGAGCTTGCTGCAGATTGCCGCGGAAAGGTTGAGCGTGGTGACGGTAAAGTCGCTGTAGATGGCGGGCGCGCACTGGTCAGGCTTGCGATGGACGATGTAACGGGTGAGATACGAGCGGTTGGAAGAGCATTTCTCGAGCAGGGTACTGCCGAGATAGGAGTTTCCATTGATGAGCATTCGGGCGATCTCGAGATGTTTAAGACCGCCGAACGAGCGAATATCGTTATAGAGGACCGAGCAAGGCGTCTCTGCTGCCACGGATACCTCCTTTGATTGCTTCCTAGCCAATATGGCGATAGGAATTAATGGCCCCCGGTGGGCGACGTATTAAATGGTTGCGCAATATATAGCGTAACCAAAGCAACATTATAGGCCACATGTTCGAAATTGCAGGAAGACCGAGAGATTTGGTTTGGATTGAACGGAAATCCCCCTCTGTCTTGATCTATAACAATTAGGGCCGATTTTACTCGTTAACTGTTACAGATTGAGACGTTTGTGAGCCGTGTCGACCGTTTGTCTCGATCTGTAACACGTAGAGGAAGATTTGCCCTGTAGATGTTACAGATTGAGACAATCAGCCAGGCCCGCCCCGTCCGCCTCGTCATCTGTGGTTTACGTGGGGGCATGCGAAGCACGGGTATACTAACCGGCGGCGAATCTGCTCCATCGCTTAGAGCTGCTGCGTCTGGACGGCGCGTGATAGGGCTGCCAAAGCGATCGCCAGCGTGCTGAGCAACGTCCTCTCTGTGCGCACCCGTTTTTGTATGTATTAGCGCACTACCAAGCACGCCCGCGCGGCCGCATGCCGTGCCCATAACGCGTGCAGATAAGGAACAACGACATATGCGTAATTCTGTATCCGACGTCACGGACGCCGAGATTCTGGACGAGACCCGCGAGGCCATGACCCAGGCTGCCTTCGATGCCGCCGATGAGGCCAATGCTGCCCAGGCCGTCGAGTCCGCTACCGAGAGCCTGCCCGCCTTTGACGAGCTGGGCCTCTCCGACGAGATGCTTCGTGCTATCGAGAACCTGGGCTACACGGCGCCGACGCCCGTGCAGGCCGGCTCCATCCCCGTGGTGCTCGAGGGCCGCGACCTGCTTGCCGCCGCTCAGACCGGCACCGGCAAGACGGCCGCCTTTTTGCTGCCGACCATGAACAATCTGGAGCACATCGCTCCTCCCAAACCCGTGCGCGAGCGCGGCGGCCGCAACCGTCGTCGCGGTGCTAAAAAGCCCGAGGCCAACGGTCGCGGCCCCGTGATGCTCGTCATCACCCCTACGCGCGAGCTTGCCCAGCAAATCGACGAGGTCGCAAGCAAAATCGCCGACGTCACCGGCCATGTTGCCGTGACCGTCGTGGGCGGCGTGAGCTACAAGCCGCAGACCGCGGCACTTAAGTACGGCTGCGACATCCTGGTCGCAACGCCGGGCCGTCTGGTCGATCTGATCGAGCAGGGCGCCTGCCACCTGGACGAGGTTAAGGTCCTGGTGCTCGACGAGGCCGACCGTATGCTCGACATGGGCTTTTTGCCCGCCGTCCGGCGCATTGTGCGCGAGACGCCGGCCGAGCGTCAGACGCTGCTGTTCTCGGCGACCCTCGACGAGGAGGCCGTGGGCGAGATCACCGACCTGGTGAGCGACCCGGCCCGCGTGGAGATCGCACCTGCCACGTCGACCGCCGACACCGTCGACCAGTTTGTGTTCCCGGTGTCCATCGAGGCCAAGAATAACCTGTTGCCCGAGTTCCTCAAAAAGGAGGGCCCGGAGCGCACCATCGTCTTTATGCGTACCAAGCACCGCGCCGACAGCTGCTGCCGTCGTCTGGAGCGCAAGGGCATCAAGGCCGCCGCGATTCACGGCAACCGCAGCCAGGCCCAGCGCGAGCGTGCCCTTTCGGCCTTCCGCGACGGCACCGTCGACGTGTTGGTGGCGACCGACGTGCTCGCCCGCGGCATCGACATCAGCGACGTGCGCTACGTCGTGAACTTTGACGTGCCGGCCGAGCCGACCGACTATATCCACCGCATTGGCCGTACGGGCCGCGCCGGCGAGCTGGGCTGGGCCATTACGTTTGTGACCGAGCAGGACGTCGACGAGTTCTACGAGATCGAGAAGCTCATGGACAAGACTGCCGACATCTACGAGGCCGGCGACCTGCATGTGGGTCCCAACCCGCCTGCGGTTGATCCCGAGCGCGATCCTGCGGCCTTTAAGGTGAAGAAGAAGACCAAGCGCGGCAAGTCCAAGAGCAAGAAGAAGCTTGAGCAGGCGCGTCGCGACGGCAAACGCAACGGCGATGACTACGGCGATGTGGCCGGTCGTTCCAACCGCGGTCGCGACGAGCGTCGCGGCGATGGCGAGCGTCCGAGCCGTCCCAAGCGCGGCGGCAAGACCCGCGTGCGCGAAGGCGTTCAGGCTCGCGTGGACGAGGCTGTTGAGAGCGTGGCCCGCGAGGTGGCTGCCGAGGAGCGCGGCGGTGCTGTCGAGCAGGCCCCGCGTGGCAACCGTGCCGAGCGTCGTGCCAAGCAGTTCCAGGGCGAGGCACATCGCCGCCGCCGCGAGGACGAGGATCGCGGTGGCCGTCGCCGTGTTGAGCGCGAGGACGAGGGCCGCGGTTCGCGCGGTGGCAAGCGCGGTTCGGGCGACCGCCGTCGTTCCGGTCGTGATGACGAGCGCGGCGGCCGTGACGAGCGTCGCGGCGGCGAGGGTCGTGGTGAGCGTGCTGCCCGTGGCGGTGAGTCCCG
>DBEZXT010000104.1:0-11064 GCA_048291645.1 Collinsella aerofaciens
CGGCAACAAACAGCGCAAACTTGTCGTCGGCAAGATCGCCGGCAATCGAAGCGTCGGAATCGACCAGATCGTAGTCGTCCTTCTCGTCAAACTCCTGGACCAGCGTCAGGCTGCCCGTAGCGACCTTAAAGGCCTCGCGACCCTCGACGTCGATCTGCAGATCGTGATAGCGCTGATGCGTCTCGTAGTGAGCCTCGGCCTCGGGACGCGTCGTGGGAGCCATGACGTTCGCAAAGACCTTGTCGCCCAGAATCGGATGGCTGCCGACCTCGAGCTGCGCCGGGTCGTTCTCCTCGAGCCAATCGATCAGCACGTCGAGGCCCTTGAGCATTCCGCGGTATTCCTCGATATCGCCCAGTGCACCGTAAATCATCTAAATCCCCTCTCGGATCGCTTCTTTGGCAGCTACTCGGCAAACGCGTTACCGACGCTGTTGCCACCCACATACGTCTCGACCAGGGTAAGGTCGGGATTGAACACGACAAAGTCGGCGTCGCGACCGGGCATAATGCTGCCACATTTATCCTCGACGTGAGCGGAGCGCGCGGGTACCTCAGTCGCCATGCGAATTGCGATATCGGCGCTCGCAAGACCCCAGTCAACGATGTTCTTGACGCCCTGTGCGAGCGTGAGCACTGAGCCGGCGATAGCAGAGCCATCGGCGAGCCAGCAAAGGTTGTCCTTCATAATGACATCCATGCCGCCGCTGGTGTACTTGCCCTCGGGCATGCCGCCGCAACCCAGGCAGTCGGTAATCAGCACCGTGTGCTGCCAGCCCTTGGTCTGCAGCAGGGCCTTGATAGCAGCAGGGTTCACATGTTTGCCATCGCAGATGATCTCGGCATAGGTGTTGGGCGTGGTCATAGCGGCGCCAACAACACCGGGCTCACGGTGATGGAGGCCACGCTGGCCGTTATAGGTATGCGTAAAGCAGCTGGCGCCAGCATTGATGGCGGCGGCGCACTCATCATAGGTGGCATCGGAGTGGCCAATACAGGTCACGACGCCCTTTGCGCTCAGAGCCGCGGCGTAGGCGGCGGCGCCGTCACGCTCGGCCGCCATAGCGCTCTTGACGATACGACCACCAGCGGCCTCCTGCCACTCGTCAAAAACTTCCTCGGACGGGTCGATCAGATAAGCGGGGTTCTGGGCACCCACGTGCTTCATGGTAAAGAACGGACCCTCCAGGTAGATGCCCTGAATACGAGCACCGCAGAACTCGGGTCCACGCTCTTCGTCCGCCTGTGCAATGGCAGCGCAGGCGTCCTTGATCTGCTCCACGCCGTCGGTAAAGGTCGTAGGCAGCCAGCTGGTGGTACCACGACGTGCGAGCTCGGTCGAACTGATGTTGATGCCCTCGGCATCGTTATCGGTCGTGGCATGGTTATAGAAGCCATGAATGTGGGTGTCCACCATGCCCGGCGCAATCCATGTACCCGAATAATCTTTGATCTCGCAAGCGGGCTCATCGGCCTGCCAAGCGCCAAAGACGCCATCTTCGACCATGAGGTAGCCGCCCAGCTGCGGCCCCGCCGGCAAAAAGAACTTGTCGGCCTTGATAGCATACGTGCTCATCTATGCTCCCGTACCCGCAGTGCGTTTTAGGGCGGATCAAAAACCACTGCATTGTTAATTCGAGCGATTGTTCGTTGCCTTCTACCGCTTGGCACATTTTGCACCCGCCGCAAAACACGCCAAGCCGTTTATACCCAATAACTCTAGACTGCGCGGTTGTGGTAGACCTTGTACTTAAACTGGTCGGCACGCGCAACCGAACGCGTATACTCGATAACCTCGTTGTTCATGTCATATGTGGTACGAATCAAATCCAGCACCGGTGCGCCTTCGGTAATCTCGAGCAAACGTGCGTCGGAATGGCGGGCAATACTCGCGTAGAATTCTTCCTCTGCCACGCGAACTTTCTCGTGAAAGTCCTGCTCGATCATGTCGTACAGCGATTTGTTCTCGATCATGGGGCGCTTAAGCGCAAAGAACTTGCGACTTGGCAGATATGTACACTCAATCATCAGCGGCACACCATCGGCTATACGCAGGCGCTTAATCTTGTACAGACGCTCGCCCAGGCGCGCGTTCATCTCTACGGCAATATTCTTGTCAGCCTCGACCTCGGTAAACTCAAGAATCGTCGTCTTGGGCACACGGCCGATCGCCTTCATCTGCTCGGTAAAGCTATAGGTTTGCGTAAGGTTTGCCGTTTGCAGAGAGCGGTCGCACACCATGGTTCCTCGGCCGCGCTGACGAACCACCAGGCCCAGGCGCTCAAGCTCCTGCAGGGCAAGGCGAACCGTCGTTCGCGAGAGCCCGTAGCGTTCCGACAGGTCACGCTCGGACGGCAAATAGTCGCCGGGCCGAAGTTCGTGATCGATTTTATCGGTCAACAGATCGACGAGTTGATCGTACAGAGGTTGTTTGCGCGCTCCCATTGCCATAATGATACCTGCCGGATAAATGACTCGAAATTGGTTGTAACCAGACACCACGTACTATAGCAGTTTTATTGGAATAACAGCAGGTCAACCAGCATATTTCAATATTGTTTGCCGGTTGATAGCCTGCGCACTGTAATACCAATTACAACGCTACATCAAGTATCGAGGTAGCAAAAAGGGCCGCCCCCGCGGAGCGGGACGACCCTTTGCAAGACAGATACGTCTTTAAGGCTTAGAGAAGCTTCTTGAGCTCCTCGGCAACAGCCTGGACCTGCGTGCCGATGATGACCTGGGTAGCACCCTTGTCCATCTTCATGACACCCAGAGCGCCAGCCTTCTTGCAGGCAGCCTCGTCGACCAGAGCGGAATCGCCGAGCTCGAAGCGCAGGCGAGTAGCGCAGCAGTCAACGGTCTTGACGTTCTCCTTGCCACCGACGGCAGCAAGAACAGCGGCGGCCAGAGCGGCGAACTTGTCGTCGCCAGCAGCGGCGGAAGCGGAGGTCTCCTCGACATCCTCATCCTCGCGACCAGGGGTCATGAGGTTGAACTTGGTGATGGCGAAGCGGAACACGAGGTAGAAGACCACGAAGGCAGCGATGCCCAGCGGGATGATCATCCAGGTGTTGGCGGCAGCCGGGAGGCTAGAGGAGAACAGGAGGTCGGTAGCACCAGCGGAGAAGCAGAAGCCAGCACGGAAACCAACATAGTAGGTGACGATGGTGAAGATGCCGTACAGGGCAGCGTACACGACGTAGAGCGGGAAGCACAGGAACATGAAGCCAAACTCGAAGGGCTCGGTGACGCCGCAGACGAAGGCGCAGATAGCAGCGGAGACAACCAGACCGATAGCAGCCTTCTTGTTCTTAGCGGTCTGAACCATAGCCAGGGCAGCGCCCGGGATACCGAACATCATGCAGGGGAAGAAGCCGGACATGTACATACCGAGGCTCCACTTGACGTCAGCAGAGGTCTCGCCAGCCCAGAAGTGGGTCAAGTCGCCCAGGCCGATGGTGTCGAACCAGAACACGTTGTTCAGAGCGTGGTGTAGACCGGTCGGGATGAGCAGGCGGTTGAGGAAGGCGTAGATGCCAGCGCCGATACCACCCATGGCGGCGATACCCTCACCAAGAGCAACAAGAGCACCGAAGATGAGCGGCCAAGCAAAGAGCAGGACGACGGAGACGACGATGCAGATGACGGCGGTCATGATGGCGACGCAACGCTTGCCGGAGAAGAAGGCCAGCCAGTCGGGAAGACGAGTGTCCTTGAACTTGTTGTAGCAAGTGCCACCGATGACGGCGGACAGGATGCCGATGAAGGAGTTACCAGCGATCTTGGAGAACGCGATGCCCTCGGTCGTGGCAAGCCAAGCGGTCTGAGCATCGGCGTCCATACCACGAATGGTGCCAACAACAGCGGGGTTCAGGAGCTGCTGGATCATCAGGAAGGCGACGAGGCCAGCGAGGCCAGCGGTGCCATCGTGATCGTCGGCAAGGCCGACAGCGGCGCCGACTGCGAACAGCCAGGCCATGTTATCGATAAGAGCGCCGCCTGCCTTGATGAGCAGGAAACCGGCGGTATAGGCAAAACCAGTAGTGTCACCGGCAGCACCCATGACTGCGGGAGCGAGCAGGTAGCCCACGCCCATAAGAATACCTGCGACGGGAAGCGCCGCGACGGGAAGCATCAGCGCTTTGCCGAGCTTCTGGAGGTACTTCATCATATGGTATCTCCTCCAACCTTTCTTTCGTTGTTCACCAACGAGTTCCATGTCCGCGCCTTGTGCATACCGGCTTCTCCGCTTGCCGGCATTGATGCGCAAACTTAGACAACCCAGTCCCTATTTGGGGTTGCTGGTATGTACGGTGGCACACACTCAATTCAAACGTCCACCACATTTCGTTCAAATTACTATATCGTTGCCAAACGGTTATTTTTGGCCCGCAAACGGTAATTTACGCAGGTAGACATGGTGCGTTTCTTTCATTACCAAACTAATTCTTAGCAATTTCCATTCGATTTCGTCTCAAAATTGGTTACTACCAGATGAACAGTGGTACCACATTGTTACTACCAGTTTAGCCGAAATCGTTTTCACTTTATATGAATAAAGTGTCCCAAAATTTGCATACAACCACCCCCTCCCATTACCCTCCCCACAGTGCAAAAAGCCCACTAGAACGATGTCCGTTCTAGCGGGCTTATCAGATTTTTGGCTACGCGCTCGGCGGCTCAGGCAAACCTTACGCAAACAAGCCGTAGATGCTGATGTTAGCCTTGGCGTAGAGGCCGTTAGCATACTCGGTCCACTTGGAGCTGGCGCTCGAAGCCTGCGAAGAGTACTGCTGGTAGGCGGTGTAATAGGCGGTCATAGCCTGCTTGTAGGTAGCGCTATCGGCCGTAAAGGCATCGTCAGCGAAGGCCTTAGCGTAGGTGCTATCGGCGTCCTTCCAGGTACCCTTTTCGCTATCCCACTCGTCGCCGGCAAGGTTGATGATGTAGTCGGCGTAGTCCTTGCTCGCGGTCTCCTCGTTGCCGTCAGCAGGCTCGGTCGGGGCGGTCGGCATACTTGCGGAGCTGTCGCCGACCTTCTTCTTGTAGAGCTTCTGCAGCGTCGCGGACTGGCGGACGATCTGCTTGGCCTGGTCCTTGGACACGCCATACTGCGTGGCCATGGTCTTGTAGTCCGAAGTGCCGATGGAATCCTCGGCGTACTTCTTCATCTCCTTGGAAGAGACGGTGATGCCCTCGTCCTCGGCAGCATCGAGCAGAATCTTGTTGCGCACGTAGGACAGGATGACGTCGGCAGAGGGAGCGGTGTAGTTGCCATCGCTATCCTTGACGGTATCAAGGCTGTACTGGCTCTCGATGGCCTCGCGCGCGGTGATGTCGCTCTTCTTGCCGTTGTAGCTGTAGCTTGCAACGGTCGAATCGAGCTGGTCCTCGGTGAGGGTCGCCGAGCCGACGCCCTTGCCGCCAAAGCCTCCATTGCCGATAAAGAAGCCGACCACCGCAGCGATCACGACTGCAACCACGAAGGCGGCAATCATCGTCTTCTTGTGCTTGGATGCACGGTCGTCCGCGTCGGAGTCGTCGTCCTCGTCTTGTTCCTCGGGCATGAGGTTCTCGTCGGCGGCGTCCGCGGCGATCTTTGCCTCCAGGCGAGCGTCCTCCTCCTCGGCCGTCGTACCGGCAGCAATGTGCTCGGCAGACGTACCGGCGACCAAATCGATCTTCTCCTCCTCGTCACCGTCGGGGCCTTCGCCGCGCTCGATGATCTGGATGCCGTCGATCTCGTCCTTCTCGTCCTTCTTTTGAATCAGACCCATATCAGTTACTCCTTGTTAGGAAACATAGTCCGCAATAGAATACGCCCGACAGAGCGCCGGGCGTATTGATTCTTAGGTTATACGCAAACACTTAAGTACTATTTAGGCGTTTGCAGCGTGCATACCTTAGGCCAGGTGCGCGATAACGGCATCGGCAAAGGCTTGCGTGCCCACAGCACCCTCAACGGAGCCGGTCTGGGCACGACGCACGTCACCGGTAACCTGCTCGCCCTCGTCGAGCGTGGCAGAAACGGCGACGCGAATGCGGTTGGCCGCGTCGTTCTCGCCCAGGTGATCGAGCATCATAGCCGCAGACAGAATCTCGGCCGTGGGGTTAGCGATATCCTGGCCAGCGATATCGGGCGCGGAGCCGTGCGTCGCCTCGAAGATGGCGCAGTCGGCACCGATGTTAGAGCCGGGGGCCATCCCTAAGCCGCCCACCAGGCCGGCGCACAGGTCGCTCACGATGTCGCCGTACAGGTTGGGCAGCACCAGGACATCGAAGTCGTTGGGGTTCTGGACCAGGCCCATGCAGGTGGCGTCGACAATCTTGTCGTTGAACTCGATATCGGGATAGTTGGCGGCCACCTCGCGCGCCACGCGCAGGAACAGGCCGTCGGTCGCCTTCATGATGTTGGCCTTATGCACGGCCGTCACCTTTTTGCGGCCGCAGCGGCGGGCGTACTCAAAGGCGTACTCCACAATGCGGCGGCTCTTGGCGATGGAGATCGGCTTGATCGAGATGGCGGAATCCGCGGCGAAGGTCTTCTGACCCGAGCGCTCGACAAGCTGCGAGAGCTCCTCGACCTCGGCAGCGCCCTCATCGAACTCGATGCCGGCGTAGAGGTCCTCGGTGTTCTCGCGCACGATGACCAGGTCGACGTCGCGGAAGCGCGAGCCGTCGCCCGGCTGCGACAGGCAGGGGCGCACGCAGGCATACAGGTCGAAGTGCTTGCGCAGGGCCACGTTGACGCTGCGGAAACCCGTACCGACCGGCGTGGTGATGGGGCCCTTGATGGCAACCTTGGTCTCGGCGACCGCATCGAGCACGTGCTGGGGCAGTGGCGTGCCAAACTCGTCCATGACGCCGGCACCGGCCTCCTGGACGTTCCAGTTGATCTTGACACCGGTGGCCTCGACCACGCGGCGCATGGCCTGCGTAATCTCGGGACCGATACCGTCACCGGGGATCAGGACTACATCGTGCGCCATAATCTGTTACTCCTCGTCTTCGGCGTCGTCAGATTTTTTAACGCTAGCACGCTTCTTCTTTTTGGAGAGATCCAGGCCAAAACGTTTAACAAGCATTTCGCAAATCTCGCTCGAACGGGCCTTGAGATAGCTGCCCTTGCCGTTCTCGGCGTCGAACTTAAGGCGCAGCGCGAGCTTCTCGGCGACCTCGGCGTCAATCTCGCCCTGGCCAAACTCGTACAGGCAACCGAGCATGTCGCGATACTCAAGGTCGCCGTGGTAGCACTGGATAGCCTCGTCCAGGATGGGCCAAGCCTCGCGCGAACGCTCGACGCTCGTGGCACCCCACACGCACAGCAGGCGGAAGGCGGCGTAACGCAGCGTGGAGGAAATCTCGTCGAACAGCGCAGTCTCGGCGCCCTCAAAGGCATCGCCCAGCTGCTCGGGGCAGGTGGCGGCGAGCGCCGCCAGGGCATCGAGGGCCTCCCAGCGGGTCTGAGCCTCGGGGCGGTCGAGTGCCTCGATTAGCGCGGGCACGCAGGGCACGACGCGCTGCGGATCACGCTCGGCAAGCAGGTGCAACACGCGAGCGGCAAACTGGCGGATGCGGCGCGTGGGGCAGCCGAGCTCCTGGACCAGGCGATCGACGGCGTTCTCGTTCTCCTCTGCCAGCTGGAGCTGTGCCAGCTCCTCGTCGGTGAGCTGTTCGTCTTTGTTTTCTGCCATAGTTACCTCTTTTTACTATTTCTTAGCGTGCTTGTCAGCACCCTTGCTGTCATCGGTGACCGAGATGAGCTGTCGGTCGGCCGCGCCATTGCGACGCGCACGGCGGCGCTCCTCGGCATCGCCCGCGTCGGCGGCGGCGCGATGAGCCTTGTTGACGTTAAAGACCTCGTCGTGCTTGCGCCACGGACCGACGGACTCGCCAAAGCTCATCTTAAGACCGGCGATAAAGCCGCCGAGCCAGCCGATCGGCGCAAACTGCACCAGCGGGAACAGCGAGAACACCCAGGTCAGCAGGACGACTGCCGCAGCTCCCGCAAAGTTGGCAATCCAGTAGTCGCGCTTGGTGATGACGCGCTTTTCGCACGCCCACTGGCCGCACAAAAAGCCGATGTAGATCGCAAAGAGAAAGAGCACCAGCGCAAGCACCACGAACGTCAAGCTCATAGGCGCTGCTCCCCGTGATGGTGGCCGCAGCAGCACTCGTGGCCGTCGTCATGACCGTGGCCGCCGCAGCACTCGTGGTCCTCGCCATGGTGGTGGCCACAACCGCACTCGTGATCGTCGTCATGCTCGCCGCAACCGCAGCCTTCCTCGTGAGCGCCATGCTCCTCGGGACGATACTGCGACCAGTCCAGACCGGCGGCGATGGCGTCGGCCTCCTCCTTATAGAGGACCGTGACGGCCTGGGTGCCCAGCTTGGCACCACCGATGGCATCGAGCATGTCGTAAAGCGTAAAGGCCACGTCGGCGCCGGGCAGCGCAAGCTCGCGGTCGTCGGCATAGGCGAGCGCCAAGCGCAGGTCCTTGATGAAGTGCTCGACCATAAAGCCGGGCTTGTAATCGCCGTCGAGCGCCTTGGGCGCCAGGCTCTCCATGGCACCGGACTTGCCGGTGCCACCCAGGATCATCTGACGGGTCTTCTCAAGATCAAGGCCGCTCAGCTCGGCAAACGCCATGGCGTCTGCCATGCCGACCATGCAGGCGCCCAGCGACACCTGGTTGGCAAGCTTGGCAGCCTGGCCCTTGCCGGCGCCATCGAAGCAGCAGATGGTTGCCGCAAAGGTGGAAAGGATGTCGCGGACCGGCGCGATGTCGTTCTCGGTGGCGCCCACGATAGCCGTAAGCGTGCCGGCGATAGCTCCCGACTCGCCGCCGGTGACGGGGCAGTCAAACGCCATGTGGCCGGAGACCTGGGCGGCCTCGGCAATGTCGCGCGCCAGCTCGGGCGAGCTCGTGGTAAGGTCGATCAGGACCGCGCCGGGCTTAGTGCACGCGAGCAGACCGTCACCCGCCAGGTAGAGCTCCTCGACCTCGGAGGGATAACCCACCATGGTAAAGACGACGTCGGCGTTCGCCGCGGCATCTGCCGGCGTATCGGCCCAGACGGCACCGCGCTCAACGAGCGCTGCGGCCTTGGACTTGGTGCGGTTGTTGACCGTGACGGGATAGCCAGCGTCCAGAATGTGGCCGGCAATGGGGGCACCCATAATTCCGGTGCCGATAAATGCGACAGAGAGCTTGTTTGCCATGAAACCTTTCCTTTTGGGTTGGGTGTTGTTACCAGGTTGAATACTCGGTGCCAGCGTTTGGGCTGTGAGTCGAGAGCGATTACGGACGCAGCGCTTGCCTACTGGCCGCGCACGCGACGGGCGATGCGGTCGGAAAGAGACGCCTTGTCGGCGCGGTTCTTGCCCCAAAACGCGCAGGCCACCATGCCGGGGCCCACGTGCGAGCCGATGGTGGGGCCCACGGAGCTGCGAATGATCGTGACGTCGGCGCAGCCCTCCTCCTTACGGATGGCGGCTTCGAGCCAGTCGCCGTCCTTCTCGGCATCGGCCGTCATGATGGCGATGGGCATGGTGCGGTCGGGCACGTAGTTCTCGCGGAACGACTTGAGGATGGACTTGAGCGCCTTCTTGCGGCCGCGGTTGACGCCGATCAGCGACAGCGAGCCGGCCAGGTCGTAGGAAAGCTCGGGCTTGACGTCGAGTTTTGCCGTGAGCTGCGCCGCCGCGGGCGGAATGCGGCCGCCGGCAGCCAGCGCGTCGAAGCTCTCGAGCGTAAAGTAGCCGTGGACGTAGGTCTTTGCCTCGTTTGCCCAATCGACCAGCTGCTTGGCGGTCAGTCCCGCCGAACGCTGGCGCACGGCCTCGAGCGCCAAGAGCGCGCCGGTCGCGCAGGGCAGAGCGTTGTCGACCACGTAGAGCTCAAAGTTGGGATACTCGGCGCGCACGGCATCTGCCGCCTGGCACGCGGAGTTGTAGCTCGACGACAGCGCCGAGGTAAAGCACAGGTAGACCGTGGGCGTGCCCTCTTTGGCGCACTCGGTAAAGAACTCGATATAGCGACCGAGCGACACAGCCGAGGTGGACACGCGGGCACCAGCGCGCATGCGGTCATAGAACTCCTTGGGCGTGATGCTCGACCAGATGTCGTCCGTGCGCTCCTCGCCATCGATAATGAAGGGGAAACCCAGGATATCGACATCGAGGTTCGCGGCGACCTCGGGGCTAAAGTCGCAGCAGGTATCGACGACGATGCGGCAACGGTCCGAATGACCGGTAGATGCGGCCTTGTCCATCAAAGCGACTCCTTACGTAAAAAGGCGGCCACCCGCATGGGATGGCCGCCAACCGTTAACTCATGCAAGTTAACGTATTTTACTCGTCAAGTGTTTCGATACGGGGCTTGATGATGCCATATCCACCATTCTTACGGTGATACACCACATTGATGAGACCGGTCGTCGCGTTCTCGAACACGTAGAAGTCGTGGCCCAGCAGATCGGTCTGCACCAGCGCCTGCTCCTCAGTCATCGGGGTGACGTCGATGACCTTCTCGCGGACGAGCAGGTCGTCCTCCTCCTCGGGCAGCAGCAGGTCGGCCAGATCCTCGACGCGCTCGACCGGCGCGACATCCGCGGCGCTGGCACCGCCCTGGCGGTTGTCCACGACCTTGGTCTTGAACTTGCGCAGCTGGCGGGTGACCTTATCGGCGGAGAGGTCGATGGCGGCGTACATATCTGCACCGTGCTCGGCAACGCGAATCACCGAACCGCGGGCACGAACCGTGACCTCGACGATTGCCGGGTTGGGATTCGAGGGGTTCTTCTCATAGCGAAGTACAACGTCGACCGTCATGGGCTCGATATCGAAAACCTTGAGCGCCTCGCCGATCTTCTCATCCACATGCGCACGCAGAGCATCGGTTACCGTCGTCTTGCGTCCAGAAACCTTGATATCCATACGTGGCTCCAATCTGCCTCGGGGACTTACTGTACTGGCTATGTACCCATTGCCGTGCATTTAATCACGCGGATTCCTAAAGACCCGAATAACGATTGCTTGATACCGCATACCGAAGTCTCG
>DBEZXT010000105.1:0-21376 GCA_048291645.1 Collinsella aerofaciens
GGCGATCTCGCCCCAGGGGTTGCCGGGGAACCTCCTCGTCACGGCCTCGCCGGTGTCCGCGTCGAGGGCGCAGACGGTGGTCGACCTCAGGTGGACGTCCATCCCGAACGCGGTAGAATACTTTGGCATGGGAGCCTCCCAGCCTCGTTGCGGCGCGGCTGCGCCTATGGCACTTCAACATCATTGTCGCAGCCCCGACCCGCGGTCACGAGCGGGGGCTCCTGTCTTTTTAGTGCCCTCGGATTGGGTCATAGTGTCTGTCGTTGCCAAAACATCGGCGTTGCTGGGGTAGTCGTTGGGGACGTTCTTAAATGACTAGTCAAACAAGACTGTCTCCAATGACTACCTTCCTCTGGTGTAAAAGGCGCGCCACGCTAAATGCCGGGTTTGTTATTCGTTTGTAAAGGCCGTGCTGCGCTTGCGGTAAGGGTCTATCAGATGCCCGTAAAAAACCGCAGTTGGCGCGGGCACTGCCCGATCGAGGCCGTATCTTTCCAAACAGCAAAGCGGGCAGGGTGCCCGCGAATCGCATGTATGAAAGGAAGATCATGCTCGATCAGGCTTATTCTCGTCGTCAGTTCCTCGGCCTCGCTGGTGGTCTTGCCAGCATCGTCGGTCTCGGTCTCGTTGGTTGCGGCGGCTCCGGCGCATCCGACGCCGCCGACAAGGGTAGCGCCGCTGCTGCCGAGTCCGTCTCCGGCGAGGTGACCTACGACGGCGCCTCCTCGTTCCAGGCTCTCGTCGAGGCCGCTGCCGAGAAGTTCATGGATGCCAACCCGGACGTCTCCGTCTCCGGCTCGGGTAACGGTTCGGGCAAGGGCCTGACCGCTGTTGCCGCCGGCACCGTCACCATCGGCAACTCCGACGTCTTCGCCGAGACCAAACTCGAGGCCGACCAGGTCAAGAAGCTCGTCGACCACGAGGTTGCCGTCGTGGGCATGGGCCCCGTCGTCTCCAAGAACGTGACGGTCGACGACCTGTCCCTCGAGCAGCTCAAGGGCATCTTCTCCGGCCAGATCACCAACTGGAAGGAGGTCGGCGGCGACGACGCCAAGATCGTCGTCCTCAACCGCAAGGCCGGCTCCGGTACTCGCGCCACCTTCGAGGCTGCCGTCTTTGGCGACGAGGCTGTCGACTTTAAGGGCGACGCCGAGCTCGACAAGTCCGGCGACGTCCAGACTCAGATGGGCAGCACCGACAACGCCATCTCCTACCTCGACTTCTCGCACTTCGACGACTCCAAGTTCAACGCCATCAAGGTCGAGGGCGTGGAGCCCAAGAGCAAGAATGTCACCGACGGCTCCTTCAAGATCTGGGCGACCGAGCACATGTACTGTGCAAAGGACGCCGACGAGGCTACCAAGGCCTTCCTGGAGTTCATGCTTTCCGACGACGTCCAGGGCAAGCTCGTCGAGGAGCAGGGCTTCATCCCCGTCTCTGCCATGAAGGTCGTCAAGGACGCCAGCGGCAAGGTCTCCGCTAAATAAGTAGTCGCCCCCGGAAAGGTTTGCAATGGCAAAACAGCTGCCAAAGCGCGACCTTGAGAACGTGGGCCTGTGCGTCACGGGCGCGTGCGTAGCGCTCGTGACGCTTGTCGTTGCCGCGCTCATCTTTATGGTCGCCCAAAAGGGCCTCTCGGCTTTTGTCAAAGACGGCGTCTCGGTCGTCGAGTTTTTCACCGGCACCAAGTGGGACCTGGCCAACACGGCTAAAAACGGCCTGCCCTACACCGGCGCCCTGCCCCTGATCGTCACCTCGTTTGCGGTCATGGTGCTCTCCACGCTCATCGCGTTGCCCATCGCCATCGGCTCTGCCATCTTTGCGGTCGAGATCAAACCAAAATTTGGCTCCAAGATCTTTCAGCCGCTTATTGAGCTTTTGACCGGTATTCCTTCGGTCGTCTTTGGCTTGATCGGCTTTCACGTTGTCGTCGGCCTTATGAAGAGCGTTTTCCACGTGAGCACGGGCTTGGGTATCCTGCCCGGTGCCATCGTACTGGCCGTCATGATCCTGCCGACCATGACCACGCTTTCGGTCGACGGCCTGCGCGCCGTGCCCGACAGCTACCGCCAGGGCTCGCTCGCGCTGGGCTACACCCGCTGGCAGACCATCTGGCACGTGGTGCTCAAGTCCGCCATGCCGTCGCTCATGACTGCGGTCATCCTGGGTATGACCCGCGCCTTTGGCGAGACGCTCGCCGTGCGCATGGTTATCGGCGGCATCGAGGCCATGCCGATGTCGCTGCTGTCGCCGGCGTCCACTATCACCACCACGCTCACCACGTCCATGGCGGTCTATGCCGAGGGCTCGGCCCAGGATGATGTTCTGTGGGCACTCGGCCTGCTGCTGATGGGCATGAGCCTCATCTTCATCCTGATCATCCACCTTATCGGCCGCAAGGGGGCGAAGGCTCGTGGCTAGCACGCGTATCCACATCGACGAGGCGAGGCTCGGGCGTGTCCAAAAGCAGGACCGCTTCGCCACGGGCGTGTTGACGGCGATCGTCGCCATCGTCATGCTCATCGTCATCTCCATGGTGGCCTATATCCTGTTCGAGGGCATCTCGACGCTGTTCCAGCCGGGCTTTCTCACAGAGCCGTCGCGCGCCAACGGAACGCAGGGCGGCGTGCTCTACCAGCTGTTCGACTCGTTCTACCTGCTGCTGATCACCCTGATCATCTCGGTGCCCATCAGCCTGGGCGGAGCGGTCTTTTTGGTTGAGTACGCGCCGGACGGACCCATCCGCGACATCGCCTCCACCGCCATCGAGACGTTGTCCTCGCTGCCTTCCATCGTCGTCGGCATGTTCGGTTTTCTGGTGTTCTCGGTGCAGCTGGGCTGGAAGTACTCCATCATCTCCGGCGCCGTCGCGCTCACCATGTTCAACATCCCCATCCTGGTGCGCGTGATCCAGCAGGCGCTCGAGGACGTGCCGCAGGCCCAGCGCGATGCGTGCCTGGCCATGGGCCTCACTCGCTGGGAGGCCACGCTGCACATCCTGATCCCCGAGGCCATGCCTGCCATCGTGACGGGCATCGTGCTTTCGGCCGGTCGCGTGTTTGGCGAGGCCGCAGCACTGCTTTTTACCTCGGGTATGAGCTCGCCGGTTCGCCTGAACTTCTTGAGCTTTAACCTGTCGAGCCCCACCTGCGCTTGGAACGTGTTCCGTCCCGGCGAGTCGCTCGCCGTGCACATCTACAAGATCTATGGCGAGGGCAGCCCCGAGGCCCAGCAGATTGTTTGGGGCACCGCGGCGCTGCTGATGATTTGCGTGCTGCTGTTTAACGTAATCGCCCGCATTGTGGGCAAGCAACTGGCAAGAAGGATGACGGCCGAATGAGCGAGATGAATGCAACGCCCGCAACCGAAGCGGCATCGTCCGAGACCCAGGACTTCCTGTCGAGCGTGGGGGAGAGCGAGAAGCGCGTGCGCGTGAGCGGCAAGGCCGTGAGCGACGAGGTCGTGCTCTCCACCAAGGACGTCAACGTGTACTATGGCGACCACCATGCACTGCACAATACGTCGCTCGACTTCCACAAGGGCGAGATCACGGCGCTCATTGGGCCTTCGGGCTGCGGTAAGTCGACCTTCTTGCGTAGCCTCAACCTCATGAATCGCGAGATTCGCGGCTGCCGCGTGGAGGGCGAGATCAACTATCGCGGGCGCAACGTGAACACCAAGACCGAAAACACCTACGAGCTGCGCCGTTCCATTGGCATGGTGTTCCAGCAGCCCAACCCGTTCCGCAAGTCCATTCGCGACAACATCACGTTTGCGCCTAAGCGCCACGGCATCACCGACCGCGACGAGCTCGACCGCATGGTCGAGGAGAGCCTGCGCGGCGCGGCGCTGTGGGACGAGGTCAAGGACAAGCTCGACAAGAGCGCCCATGCGCTTTCGGGCGGTCAGCAGCAGCGCCTGTGCATCGCGCGCACGCTGGCGCTCAACCCCGACGTGATCTTGTTCGACGAGCCCTGCTCGGCGCTCGACCCCATCTCGACGCTGGCGATCGAGGACCTCATGTCGTCGATCGTTGCCGACCGCGCCATCGTTATCGTGACGCACAACATGGAGCAGGCGTCGCGTGTGTCCAACCGCACGGCGTTCTTCTACATGGGCGATATGGTCGAGTACGACGAGACTGACGAGATTTTCCAACGGCCCAAGGACAAGCGGCTGAATGATTACCTCACCGGCATGTTCTCCTAGTCCGGGACATGCTTGAGGCCCGCGGTGGCCACGGTCGCCACGGGACTGATTGGAGAGGCGGGTCATCTCTTGTGGGAGATGGCCCGCCTTTTGCTCTGCGACCGAAACGACCACCACAAAGGGGACAGGCGCCTTCGTGGTGGTTTGGGGTGGGGCTCGCTGCTATCATGGACAACGTTGAATTTCTACGAAGGAGCAGGGCATATGGCGATTCTTTTGGGATGCGATTCCGTCAGCCTAGAGTTTCCCACCAAGCATATTTTCGATAGCGTGACGCTCGGCGTGGGCGAGGGCGACCGCATTGGTATTGTCGGTAAAAACGGCGACGGCAAGTCGACGCTGCTGAGCGTGCTCGCTGGCACGCTGGAGCCCGACGACGGACGCGTGACGCACCGCCGCGGCACGACGATCGGTCTGCTCGGCCAAAAGGACAACCTGGTCGATACTGATACCGTGCATCATGCCGTTGTGGGCGACGCCCCCGAGTACGAGTGGGCGTCGAGCCCCCGCACGCGCCAGATCCTCGCCGGCCTCATCAGCGATGTGCCCTGGGAGGGCACGGTGGGCGAGCTTTCGGGCGGTCAGCGCCGTCGCGTGGACCTCGCGCGCTTGCTGATCGGCGATTACGACGTGCTCATGCTCGACGAGCCCACCAACCACCTGGATATGCGCACCATCAACTGGCTCGCGCGTCACTTAAAGGCCCGCTGGCAGCGCGGCCAGGGTGCCATGCTCGTGGTCACGCACGACCGCTGGTTCTTGGACGAGGTCTGCACCAGCATGTGGGAGGTCCACGACGGCCAGGTCGATCCCTTCGAGGGCGGCTATTCGGCATACATCCTGCAGCGCGTGGAGCGCGACCGCATGGCCGCCGTTACCGAGGAGCGCCGTCGCAACATGGCGCGCAAGGAGCTCGCGTGGCTGAGCCGCGGTGCCCAGGCTCGTTCCACCAAGCCCAAGTTTCGCGTGGATGCCGCTCGTGAGCTGATCGCCGACGTGCCGCCCGTGCGTGACGAGCTGGAGCTCAAGCGCTTGGCCGTGAGCCGCTTGGGCAAGCAGGTTATCGATGTGGTCGACGTGGATGCCGGCTATGCCGATACCGACGGCGCGCCCAAGCAGGTGCTCACCGATGTGACCTGGCTCATTGGTGCGGGCGACCGCTATGGCCTTTTGGGCGAGAACGGCGCCGGTAAGTCGACGCTGCTCGACGTGATCCAGGGCAAGATTGAACCCACGCGCGGCCGCGTGAAGATTGGCCAGACAGTGCGCTTTGGCGTGCTGTCGCAGCAGCTCGAGGAGCTCAAGCCCTACATGGGCGACACGATCCGCGAGGTGCTCGGCAACTATAAGAAGTACTACGTCATCGACGGCAAGGAGACTTCGCCCGAGAAGCTCTGCGAGCGTCTGGGCTTTACGACGCAGCAGCTCTGGAGCCGCATCGGCGATCTTTCGGGCGGCCAGCGCCGTCGCCTGTCGCTGTTGCTGACGATTCTGGACGAGCCCAACGTGCTCATCCTGGACGAGCCGGGCAACGACCTGGATACCGACATGCTCGCGATTGTCGAGGACCTGCTGGACGGCTGGCCCGGCACGCTGATCCTGGTGACGCACGACCGCTTTTTGATGGAGCGCGTGACCGACCAGCAGTGGGCGCTGCTCGACGGCCACCTGACGCATATGCCCGGTGGCGTGGACCAGTACCTGCGCCTGTGCAACGCTACCGCCGAGGGCGAGCCCGTGGGCGCGCCGAGCGCCAAGACCGGCACGTTCGACACCGGTGCCGCGGCAGCTGCGGCCGAAAAGCCCAAGTCGAGCGGTCAGCCCAACGGCCTGTCCAACGCCGAGCGCCAGAAGCTCCGCCGCGAGGTGAGTTCGCTCGAGCGCAAGATGGAGACGCAGCGCACCCGCGTTGAGGAGGCCGAGGCAGCAATGGCCCAAGTCGATCCCACCAACTACACGGCGCTCGGCGAGCAGCAGGCAAAGATTGACGAGGCTCACGCTGCCATGGACGAGCTGGAGATGGCGTGGCTCGAGGCGAGCGAAAAGCTCGAGGGCGAGGAGTAAGCGAGAATGATCAAAGCCGCGTTTTTCGATATCGACGGTACGCTGCTGAGCTTTAAGACCCACCGGATTCCGGCGTCGGCGCAGCAGGTGCTCGACAGCTTTCGCGAGCAGGGGATTGCGTGCGTGATCGCCACGGGCCGTCCGACCTACCAGATGCCGGACTGGCTGTTCGACCTGGGCTGGGATGCGTACATTACGCTCTCGGGTCAGCACTGCTTTGATGCCGAGGGAGTTTACCGCAGCTGCCCGATCGATCCGGACGACGTCGCGGTGATTGTGGACCAGGTGGCGCAGGGGCGCTACGACTCGCTGTGCATGCAGGGCGAGAACTCGTTTGTGAACCGCCTGTCCGAGCGCGTGGTGACGGCTGGCAGCAACGCGGGAATCGTCTACCACGAGGAGCCGTTTGAGCACGCCTTTGACGCACCGGTCTACCAGTTCTGCGCCTTTGTGGACCCGGCCGACGAACATATCGTGACCGACGCCGTGTCGCATTCGCTCACCACGCGCTGGTGCGACCTGTTCTGCGACATTATTCCCGCTAACGGCGGCAAGGACCTGGGCGTGGCGGCGACGCTCGAGCGGCTTGGTATCGACGCGAGCGAGGCGATTGCCTTTGGCGACGGCGAGAACGACCTGTCGATGTTCTCGGCCGTGGGCACAAGTGTGGCCATGGGCAACGCGCAGGACACGGTGAAAGCTGCAGCGACCTATGTGACGACCGCCGTGGACGACGACGGCATCTGCAACGCCGCGAAGCACTTTGGACTGTTATAACTGCGGCTCGGCACTTAGGGATGCTCCTTTTCTGCCGGCAGCTGGGGGACACTCCTTGCGGGGCGTCCCCATTTTGTTTTCGTCCCGCACGTTTTGTGAAACACGGCTAACTTTTAGACAAAGTAGTAAGACATGGGCAACTTTTGCGGTAAAGTTAGCCGTGGAAAGTATCCAAAGGCTAACTAGCAATCATCGCGAAAGGTGGCCCATGGCCCTACGTGAATCCGGAGAAGACTATCTCGAATCGATCTACGTTCTGTCGGAACGTCAGGGCATCGTGCGCTCGATCGACGTCGCGGAGTACCTCGGCGTAACCAAGGCGAGCGTTTCCAAGGCCATGGCGACGCTGGAAAGCAACGGCTATGTCGAAATGGGCAAGCGCGACGTTCATCTGACGGAGTGTGGTCTGGAGGTCGCTCGCCAAATGTGGGAGCGTCACTGCTTTTTCGTGGGGCTGCTGGAGGATGCGGGTGTTTCGGCTGAGGTCGCGTCGCAAGAGGGCTGCCACATGGAGCACTGCCTGAGCGAGGAGAGCTTTGAGAAGCTGAGGGCGATGCTGGGACGGGAAGATGTGGCGGGCCCAACAACGGAAGCCTAACTGACTTACAGTGGCGCGGAGTTCGCGCAAAGCGCGAACCAGCGACCGGGACCAGTAGTCCCGCCAACCAAGTCCAACTCAGACAAGGAATCCCGCAAGCAAGCGATGCCCAAGAACCTTCAGCTGTGTCAATGCAGGCCGGGACCGGGTTTGGTTTTGAAAACACTCATCAGCGCGAGGCCCGTCTTTCCGTTGCTCCGCAGGAGCAGGAAAGACGGGCCTCATGCGCGAGGACGTTTTCAAAACCAAGCCCGGTCCCGGCCGGACAGCCCACGAACGCTACAGGTTCTTGACACCCATCGCGCGCATGGCGTTCAGGATGGCGATGATCGCCACGCCTACGTCGCCGAACACGGCAAGCCACATGTCGGCAATGCCCAGCGCTGCCAGCACCAGGATCAGCAGCTTAACGCCCAGCGCAAAGATGATGTTCTGCCAGACAATCGCCATGGTCTTGCGCGCCACGCGGATCGCGCGGGAAATGTTGGACGGCTTGTCATCCATCAGCACGACGTCCGCCGCCTCAATTGCGGCGTCCGAGCCCATGGCGCCCATGGCGATGCCCACATCGGCACGGGTAAGCACGGGTGCGTCGTTGATACCGTCGCCGACAAAAGCGAGCTTGCCCTTGCCGTTCTCGCTCGCAAGCAACGCCTCAACACGCTCGACCTTATCGCCCGGCAGCAGCTGCGCGTGGAACTCGTCGAGACTGAGTTGCTTGGCCACAGACGCCGCAACCTCCTCGCGGTCGCCCGTGAGCATGACGGTGCGCTTGACGCCGGCGGCGTGCAGGTCGCTGATCGTCTGCTCGGCATCGGCCTTGACGGTGTCTGCAATCACGATGTGGCCGGCGTACACGCCGTCAACGAGCACATGCAGAATCGTTCCGACGACCTCGCAATCGGGCGCTTCGACGCCGGCCGCGGCGAGCATCTTTGCGTTGCCAACGACGACGTGCTTGCCGTCGATGGCTGCCGTCACGCCATGGCCCGCGTCGTTGGTGGAGTCGCTTACGCGCTTGGGGTCGACCTCGCCCTGGTAGGCGACACGTACGGACTGCGCGATGGGGTGATCGGAGAACGACTCAGCAAGGGCTGCGACTTCGAGCAACGACTGCTCGGTATAGCCGGCCTCGGGGTGTACCGCGACCACCGAGAACGTGCCGTTGGTGAGGGTGCCCGTCTTGTCAAAGACGACGGTGTCCACGTCGGCGAGCGTCTCGAGGTAGTTAGAACCCTTGATGAGAACGCCCAGCTTGGATGCGCCGCCGATGCCGCCAAAGAAACTAAGCGGCACGCTGATCACCAACGCGCACGGGCAGCTGACGACCAAGAAGGTCAGGCCGCGCAGAATCCAGTCGGACCAGGCACCGGTGACCAGGCCACCGCCGAGCGCGAGCACCGCGGCAGCGCCGGTGACGGCGGGCGTGTAGATGCGGGCAAAGCGCGTGATGAAGTTCTCGGTGCGTGCCTTCTTTTCGCTGGCATTCTCCACGAGCTCCAGGACGCGTGCGACGGTGGACTCGCCAAAGGGCTTGGTGGTGCGCACGTGGATGAGCCCCGTCATGTTGATGCAGCCGCTGATGATATCGTCTCCGGTTTTGGCCGGGCGGGGGACCGACTCACCGGTAAGGGCGGCGGTGTCGAGCTGGGTTTCGCCCTCGACGATGACGCCGTCGATAGGCACGCGCTCGCCGGGCTTGACCACGATCACGGTGCCGACCGCGATGTCATCGGGGAAGACCTGTTCGAGTGAGCCGTCGGGTTGCTCGACGTTAGCGTAGTCGGGCGCGATGTCCATCATGGCGCTGATCGACTTGCGGCTCTTGCCCACGGCGTATGCCTGGAACAGCTCGCCGACCTGGTAGAACAGCATGACGGCGGCGCCTTCGGCCATGTGCGGGTCTGTGTCGGGGAAGAGCACCATGGCAAATGCGCCGATGGTTGCGACGGCCATGAGGAAGCTCTCGTCGAAGGCCTTGCCGCGGCGGATGTTATTGAATGCCTTTTGCAGTACGTCGTAGCCGGCAATCAAAAACGGCACGAGGAACAGCACAAAGCTGGCGTAGATGTCGCCCGGGGTGCCGAATGCGGCGGTAAGGGTGCTGAACTCATCGAGGGCGTACACCACGGCAAAAATGCCCAGCGCTACCAGGATGCGGTTGCGCTTATGCTCGAGTGACTCTTTTTTCTTGCGCTTCTTCTTTTTCTTCTTGGGGTCGGCGGTGGCCATGACTCGTATCCTCCCATTTGAATGTATGAACACTCGCTCATATAATTTCGCGAGCAAAGGCCGCGGCAAGCGCGGCCTTGCGGGTTGGCGTAAACCTGGGCTAGAGAATGATCTCGCAGTCCGGCTCGGCGTCGGCGGTGAACTCCACAACGCGGTCGAGGACCTCGTCGAACTCGGCGTCATCGGCCTCGAGCGTCAACTTCTGGGTCATAAAGTTGACCGAAACGGACTTGACGCCATCGAGCTTGGCCAGCTCGTCCTGAAGCTCACGCGCGCAGTTGGCGCAGTCGATCTCGTCGAGTTTAAACTGCTTTTTCATGGTGGATTCCTTTCCCCGTATTTGCGGCTTGGGTGCAGGCCGCGCTGGTACCGTGGTTGGTCGCTATTCGCAGATGTGGCTCATGCCCTGGTTGAGCATGGTGTAGACGTGGTCGTCGGCGAGCGAGTATAGGATATTGCGCCCGTCGCGCCGGAATTTAACCAGGTGCGACTGCTTGAGTGTGCGCAGCTGGTGCGACACCGCGGACTGCGAGGTTTCGGTCGCTTCGGCGATGTCCGCCACGCAGAGCTCGCGGCCCATGAGGGCATAGAGGATCTTGATGCGCGTGGTGTCGCTGAAGACCTTGAACAGGTCGGCGAGGTCGTAGAGAAGCTCCTCGTCGGGAAGGTCCTCGGGCGAGCAGGTGGTGGGAATCGCGGGTTCGGTGGCCTCGATGTCGGGTTTCGTTTCATCAACGCGGATGCTCATTGCAATATCCTTTCATATGAACATGCGCTCATATAACTTGCTTCCGATTATATGAGTGTATGTTCATATGTCAATGACGTTCAGGTAATTCGTTGCACAAAATGATGGGGAATAGTGGACGAGATCCCGGAGTGAGCGGTTTTGATAGCCGATGCCGGGGTGGGTGCCCCTGAGCCGTGCAAAAATTGGAGTATTCTGCAACGATAGGGGGTCCGTTAATTTATTGCAGGCCATATAATGCAGTTCAAGAGTTATCTTAGGGTGTTAATCCGATGAGTTCTTCCTCAAATGTTGCCTAACGCTCTCACGCAAGAGTGATTTCGCTTCACATTTGGATCCACTCGAGGGTGATAGACACCCGGCTCTGCTGAATACTCGCAATTATGCACGTCGCTAAGGTGCCCACCTTGTTAGCCGGTCTAGCTTCCGGCCCCGAAGATCCTGCCCTCGGGCGCGAAGCTGCTTGTTTGGTTGAGTGATGGGCTGTCGGGTTCGACAGTCTGCATGTCATCGATTGCCGGAGCCTCGTTAATCGTCGGATCGTCCAATGTGATGCCTTCGAGCATTGCTTTTTCGAGGTCGATTCGTTGGCGCTCTTCGGAATCCTGGCGAAGCTCCTCCTGGATTCGTTTCTTCTCCTCAATAAACCTTCTGAGTACAAACTGTCTCAGGTCTTCTTGCATGATTTGAAAGTCTTTTGGCAGACGCGAGGGGCGTATGCCCTCTTTTCGTTGGATCGCCTCCATGACCCTAACGAAAGCGCTGGCATGCATAAAGGAATAACGACTGACGGTGATGATTCCGTATCCCATGGACGCAAGCGCATTCTTGCGTTCCTCATCGATGGCGCGGTCTTCTTCCGCGTCATGATAAAAACCGTTGTATTCAATGTCTGTGCGAGATTTCTTTAGATACGCATCCATAAAGAACTTTTTGCGTCTCGTGAGATTCTTCGCTGCAGCGGTGACCTGCACCTCGTAATCGGTCTCAACTCCCTTAATACCAAGCCCTCCTTCGCTTTTGGGCAGCGTTAGCATCATGACAAAGGCCGTTTCCATAGGAGACCGGCATCCGTCGCGCACACATTGGATCGCCTTTCGGGCAAGAGCCAGACCGTCGCATCTGGTAATGGAATTAAAGAACTGTTTTAATCTCTCGGTCGAGGTGAGCGCGAAACGCTCGGTATAGGAGGTGGAAGAGTCGGTTCCAAGGGAGTAAGCGCTGCACAGTTCAAAGTAGTACTCCACTAGTTCGCGAAAAGAAAGATAGGTGGCGGCCTGAAGTGCGCAAAGCTCAACGCCAACAACGAAGATGCCATCTTTAAGCTCTACAAAGCGTGAGTTCGAGAATCGTTTTGAAGAAACGTGGCATTGACAGTCCATCGCGTAGCGCGCGTTCCTGCGATCAAACACCATCACCTCGAGGGAATCATTTGCGTCGAAGGAAACATCATGTTTGGTGAGCCATTCTGCGGCTGCGTCAAGGAGCGTTCCGGTGGGACATGATCCGTAAATCGCGGCAGGGCTACAGGACTCGATGCCTTTCGCAGACACCGAATACGCGGCCTGGTAGACCGCTTTTGCAGTGGTATGTGACAATACGATACTCATGATATATATCGTGTCAGCTAATGCCGTGTTGACGGCGCTGAGTGGAAAAGTCGTTTTAGAGGTCTAGCCAAATGCTGTCCAAAAGCTTGACGCAATTATGGGTTGGTATGCCCTAAATAAAAGTTTTCGCAGCTTAGCTATAGCATATAAATACTCAATTGCTGCACATTTGATATCGATGCATCACCATCCGACAACGAATTACGTGTCGGGAATTGGTCGAAATCGTTCAAAATGAGGGTTCAGAATTTGTGATGGCAGATCTATCTGTGGAACGTAGGGCGGCCCCGCTGCGGGGTTTCCCGCTGCGAGACCGCTCGTGAGCAAGCAGTGTTTGTCGCAGGCGTTGCTATTTCGCGAATAGGTTCTTGAGGTTGAACTCGGCCTGTACCGTGCGGAGCATGAGGTCGGTGTCGTCCAGACCCAGATGCTGCTCGTTGGCGTCGGGCGCGAGGGTGCCGCGACGGCGTGCCCAGTTCTCGAGCGCGGCGGGGGCGGACTCGCGGGGGAGCGAGCGGACGTCGGCATCCAGGCTGCGGCAGATCTGGCGCGAGTCGATGACGATGATCTTACCCGCGCGGCGTGCCTCGGCGTAGCCGTCCAGGTGGATCTTGAACCAGCTGTCCTCAAACGCGGCGTTGTGTGCCATGTACGGGTACTTCTTCATGAGCTTGAGCAGCTGCTTCTGCAGTTCCTTGTTCTCGCGGAACGGCTTTTTGCCGTCGATGTCGTTCCAGGTGATGTGGTGGATATTCGACAGCGGTACATCCTCGCCGCGGTAGATGTCGGGCAGGCCACAGTAGTGCGCCTCGGCGTCGTGCGGGATGGCGTCGCTGGTGAGTTCCATGATCTCCCAGCCGACGTTGATGATATAACCGCGTTCGGGTGCACGGCCGGTGGTCTCGATGTCGACACCGAGCACGGTGCCCTGGATGGGCTTGCGGGCGTAGGCCACGCCGAGCGCGTCGCGGTCACCGCGGATCTCGCGCATAACGGACGCGGCGGTGCGCTTTTGCATTTTGCCGATGGCGGCGCAGGTGTCGGCGTCGGACAGGCCGCGCGAGAGCGTCGCGGGCGTCACATTGCGCAGGCGTGCCTCCCCAATCTGGTCGCAAAGGTCGCGGTTGCGGTCGGCCAGGTCGCGCACGGTGGCAAAGTCGAAGGCGGGGTCGTCCTCGGCAGTAAAATACTCGGTCTCGAGCACCTTGAGGGCCTCTTCGCCCTTCTGGCGTTCGGACTCCATGGCACCGTGGTCGCCATAGATAAACATGGGAATAAACGGCTGGCGCTCGTATTCAAGTGCTTGCGAAACGTTCATAGGCTGCTCCTTGGACGGGCCGCGTCGCGCGGCTCGGGGTTACTGAGTTGTGGCGAGATGATAGTTTACCATGGGCAACTATTGGCACCGCGCCCGGGACAACTACAATACCCTAGTTGACCGCTAGGACTTTTACAATGCTGCCGAAAGACACGAAAGGTTCCATCCGTCATGGATTTACTGATTGATATTCTGCTCGACGCCGGCAAGGACACGCTGTCGCTGGTGCCGTTTTTGTTGGTGACGTATCTTGCTCTCGAGACACTTGAGCACGTTGCGGGCGACCGCGTCAACGGCGCTATCAAGCGCGCCGGCGCTGCGGGTCCCGTGGTTGGCTCGCTGCTGGGCATTGTGCCGCAGTGCGGATTTTCGGCCATGGCAGCAACGCTGTACGCCGGCCGTGTCGTGACCTTGGGCACGTTGGTGGCGGTGTTCCTTTCGACCTCCGACGAGATGCTGCCGCTGCTACTTGCCGAGCAGGTTCCCGTGCAGACTATGGCGATGCTTTTGGCTTCGAAAGCGCTTATCGCACTGGTCACGGGCTTTATCGTAGATGCCGCCATTCGCGGTCTGCGTCGCAACGCCCGCGCGCATGCGGCGATTCGTCGTACCGTGTTGGGGACCACTGTCAATCCGGCGCACGTTAACTGCGCGCATGACGACCACAGCGGCGGTGACATCATCGACGAGGTGGCCGAGGCGGGCGTGAGCGCCGACCACATCCACGAGTTGTGCGAGCGCGACCATTGCGGTTGCGATGAAGACGAGGACGAGCACGAACACGGACATGGCCACGATCACGGTCATGAGGGCGAACATGAACACCATGATGGTCACGGTCACTCCCACTCCCACGAAGGGACGCCTGTCCTGTCGATCATCCGCAGCGCGATCTCGCACACCGTGCAGGTCTCGGTATTCATTTTTCTGGTGACGCTGATTCTGGTCGCCGTGCTCGAGACGTTCGGCGAGTCCGCGATCGAGCAGTTCCTGCGCGGCAACGAGATACTCGCTGTCCTGGGTTCGGCGCTTGTCGGGCTGATTCCCAATTGCTCGGCCAGCGTCGTCATTACGCAACTGTACCTGGAAGGCGCGCTGCAGCTGGCCCCGATGCTCGCCGGCACGCTCATTTCCGCCGGCGTGGGTTATCTGGTGCTGTTCCGCACCAACCGCAGCGCCCGCGAAAATGCCGTGTTCCTGATTATGATGTACGTCATCGGCGCGGGCTGGGGTCTCATCCTTTCCGCCTTTGGCCTCTAAGTAGATGTTTGGGATAGGCCGTAAAATCTGGGGTATACCGTAAAATCTACCGCCATGACTTGGGCGTTGGATGCGCGTCAATCGCCAAAACAAAAAGGTAGATTTCCGGACATGTCCCAAAAATCTACCTTGGTTAGCGCAGCAGCTCGGTGAGGTTGCGTTTAAAGCGGGCGCGGTCTTCGCTGGTAAATGCCGCCGGCCCGCGAGTGCGTCCGCCGGCGCGGCGCACCTTCTTTTCCTCGTGGCGAATAAACAGCTGCATGTCGATGGTTGCTTTGTCGTAGACGCGCCCGCGCACACCGATAGCGGCGGCATCGCGCCCGAGCACCATGCTCGCCAAGCCAATGTCCTGCGTCACGACCACGTCGCCCGCCTGCAGGCGTTCGACAATGGCAAAGTCGGCGCTGTCGGCGCCCACGCTCACATCGAGCGTCGTGACCCAAAAGCCGCGTCGCGCGTGCTCGGCATCGCGCGGGTCGTCGCGGCGAATGTGCCGTTCCAGGTTTTGTGTGCTGTTGCCGGCGATAACAACGGCGACACCCGTCCGCCGCGCGCAGTCAATCGACTCGCGCGTGACCGGGCAGGCGTCGGCATCAATAAAGAGCGTTCGCGGCATCTAGTGCACCAGTTTGCCAAATTGAATAGCGCGAACAATCAGCGTTACGCCAAACACCAGCAGTGCGGCGCCGCTAAAGATGACGAGCATCTTGGCCGACCACAGCGGATAGATAAACACGAACATGCCGGCGATGATGGAGAGTGCACCGCTCAGGATAGCGAGGGCGCGGTTGGACGAAAGCTCGGACTCCAGAATGGACATGACACCTTCGACAATCCAGCCAAAGCCGGCCACGATAACCACCATCGTGGTGAGCGTCGCGGTCGAGAAGGCCTGGTTGCGCAGGATTATGACGCCGCCCAAGATAATGAGTAGGTTGGAGATGATGCTCGTCACGCGCCAGCCGGTGGGCAGCAGCGGCTCAAAAATGGCAGTGAACAGCCTGATGGCAGCAGTGATTACAAAGTAAAAACCCAGGACAGTCGTCAAAAAGACGAGGGACTTGGCGGGTGCAAAAAGCAGCGCGATACCAGCAATGAGCGCTAAGACGCCCGTGATGGCGTAGATCCAGCGTACGGCCTTGACGGCTTTGCCCGCCATGCTTTTCTCGTCAAATCCAAACTGGCTCGATTTTTGGTCATCGTTCTTAAAGATGCCCATAATGTCTCCTTTCCGTGCGGCGTAAGCCTTGATCATTACAACCAGTATCGCCTAAAGGCGCTGGCGTATGGGTCGGGGAGGGCGAAACGTAACCCAAAGGCCCCGAATTGTTTCCGCTGTTCCCCACGTCGCGATTTTCTATTCAACAGGTGTAGAACATTGCAGCCCTGTTCGTTATTGCCTACGTTTTAGGTTAGATTTTCCTAAGAACAATTGCCCGAAATTGGGGGTCCCTATGAACGAAGCAGTTCCCGCAGCGCCGGTAAGCGCTGAGTCGATGGCAAAGCAGGGTTGCGAAAAGCTCGGCTTGGACGCGTTTGATGCGTTGGTTCGCTGCGCCCGCACGTGCCGTCGCTTTGACGAGTCCATGCGCGTGCCGCGTGAGCTTTTGCTTGAGCTGGCGGAGCTGGCGCACCTGACTCCCTGTGGTGCCAATGCTCAGCGTCTGCGTTTTCATGTGGTAAGCGGTGCAGAGGACTGCGCTCGTGTATTTGACGAGCTTGCATGGGCCGGTGCGCTCAAGGATTGGCCGGGTCCCGATGAGGGCGAGCGCCCGACCGGCTACATCGCGATTCTTGCTGAGCGCGCCGTTCCGGGCAAGCCAGCCGCTCCCATTACCGAGGTCGACACGGGCATTGTCGCGCAGACGATGATGCTCGCCGCCCGCAGCGCCACGCCCGAGGTGGCAGCCTGCATGTTCAAGGCCTTTACGCCCCACGCGATCGATGCCATGGGGCTCGATAACGACAAGTATGAGCTCAAGCTGATCATGGCGTTTGGCGTTCCGGCCGAGACACAGGTGATCGATGCGATCGATTCCAACCCCGACGGCTCCATCAATTATTGGCGCGACGAGGCGCAGGTGCACCACGTACCCAAGCGCTCGCTTGTCGACGTACTGGTGTAGTTGAGCGTCACCGCGGTGTGATCCGGCGGTAAACCACCACAAAGGTACCTGTCCCCTTTGCGGTGGTGCGAGAGGAGGGCGTGTGGCAGATTTGTATTTGGTGCGGCATGGGCAGACTGAGCTCAACGTGCAGAACATTTTGCAGGGTGGGCACGATTCGCCGCTTACGGCGCGCGGGCGCGAGCAGGCGCTGGCGACGCGCGCGGCGTTTGAGGCGCGTGGCGTGACCTTTGACCGTGTGTATTCCTCCCCGTTGGGCCGGGCGCGGCGTACGGCTGAGCTAATTGCTGGCGAGGGCTGCTCGATAGAGCTGGTCGATGACCTACGCGAGTGGCATTTGGGCTCGCTGGAGGGCACATCAAATCGCGATATGCCGCCGCAGCCCTGGGGTGATTATCCGGTGGCCTTTGGTGGCGAGTCTGAAGTGCAGCTCCAGTCGCGTATGGTCGCGGCGCTGTCCCGCATCATGGCCAGGCCGCAGCACGACTGCGTGCTGGCGGTTTCCCATGGCTCAGCCTGCCAGGAGTTTCTTGAGTATGTGACTGGCGAGGGGGAGCTACCCGACAACGGTGCCGTGCTTCATTTTGGCTATTGCGACGGGGCGTTTTCGCTCTTGGGTTGGTAACGAACGAAAGGACCCCTATGAATAAAGATCTGTATCTGGTCCGTCATGGACAGACGATATTCAACCTTAAGCGTATCATTCAGGGGTGGAGTGACTCGCCGCTTACGCAGTTGGGTTGCGACCAGGCGGCGCGCGCCGGCATGTTTTTACGTGCGCGTGGCATTGAGCCCGATCATGCCTACACCTCCACGCTTCATCGCACCGAGCAGACTATCGCCAACTTGTGGCCGGGCTTGGCGTACGAGCGCCTGGACGGTCTGCGCGAGTGGTTCTTTGGCGACTTTGAGGCCGAGCGCGTGATGCTTATGTCCGAGCGCCCGTGGCGCGACTTCTATTGCCAGTTTGGCGGCGAGGGCCAGATGCAAGTGCGCGAGCGCATGGTGGCGACGCTGATCGAGCTTATGCAGCGTCCGGACCATACGTGCGTGCTCGCGGTAAGCCATGGCTCGGCCATCAAAGAGTTTATGGATCACGTGAAGGGTGCGGCGGCCGACGAGCGCGATCGCGTGCCGGGCAACTGCGCGGTGCTGCACTTTGCGTTTGACGACGAATCCGACACGTTTGAGCTGATTGAGATTTTTACGCAGGAGGATTACGCACGCGAGCTGGGGCTTGAACCGCTCGTGGCGGCAGCAGGCCCGCAGCGGGGATAACGTGAGCGTGGCGGCACGGGTCGCCGGCATAACTTCTCGACGCAAAAGGGGCGGAGATGCATGTACCTGCTGCATCTCCGCCCCCTGTTTGTTGAGCTGCCGATTTTTGTGCTGGACGGTCTGGTCTTGCTAGAACCGCGCGACTTGGTGCGTGAGCAGACCCGTCGGAACCTGCGGCGCGCCGCCGCTGACCTGCGCGGCGGGGAAGAGCGCAGCTACGGCAAAGTTGAACGGCTCCTTGCCGGTGTACGTTCCGGCGGCACGGGCCTCATCGGCCAGCAGCTGCGACGCCCCGGCCAGCGCGGCAGCGTAGGCGGGGTCGTCGGCCAGTGCCGGCTCTGGTACTTGGTCGAGCATGGCACGGATGGCGGCAACAGCGTCCTCGCGCTTGACCTCCCACGCGCGGTGCGTAATGCCCGCGGGGTCGGTGACGGCGTAGAGCGACGCGCCCTCTTTGGCGGCGCCCAGGATGATATCCATGACGGGCGAGGCCTCGTAGGCGAGCGACACGGGACGAGGCTGAACTTTGAGTTCGGCGATCGCGTGCGCAGCGGCAGCCACGTCAGCGCTGGCAACGCCCTTGCCGCCCGCAAGTACACTCGTCGGGCAGATCGCCACGACACCTGTTACGCGCCCCGGCTCGCCCGAGCATTCGTACACGTAATACGCCGCGCCCGGGTCCTTGAGCATCAGGCCATCGGCAATGGCTCCGCGCAGAGCATCGTTGCCGCTCAGGATGCTGCCCATTGCAGGCAGCGCCTCGAGCACGCGGTCCTGAGCCGGGCGGATGCAGGGAAACGGAAGTGCTTTCATGGGCGGTCCTAACGCACGAGTCGGTTTGTTCGCGGCTTATTATGCCCCAACTTGGCCGCTCGCGTCCCAGAGCACGTTATCGGCGAGCGCGATCAGCACCTGCTGACAACGAACGATATCGGCATGGGGCACATGTTCGTTGGGCTTGTGCGCGAGCGCGAGCGACCCGGGACCGTAGCTCATGCAATTGCGGTTACCTGTCTTGCCGGCAATGACAGCGGTGTCGGTGTAGCCGGTAAAGAAGCCGACGGTCGTGTCCGCCCCCGTCACGTCATCGGCGGCACGCTTGAGCGCGGCTAGAAGAGGAGAGCTTGGATCGCGCTCGATAGCGGGGCGGTCGCCTGTCACGGTGTAGCTTCCATGGCAGCCGGGGACCGCGGCTTCGGCAACGGCGATGGCCTGCTCTACCATGCGCGTCGCGGCGGCCGTATCGGTCGGCGGGGTCAGGCGCATGTCGACCCAGACTTTGGCGCGGTCGGGCACGACATAGGGGCGATATCCGCCCTCGATTTGGCCAAACGTGATGGTCGAAGGCCCCAGCTCATCGTGCGCGGGCAGCGCCACAAACGCGCGACGGAGCGAACACACGACCTCGGCCATGGCGGCGACGGCATCCGCGCCCTTCCACGGCTGGCTCGCATGCGCCGTTACGCCAGCCATTTCAATCTCGAACCACGTGCGCCCCTTGTGCGCCACCTGGATCTGTCCGTCGGTGGGTTCGGTGTCCAGCACCCATTCGCGCGAGCCGACCCAGCCGGCATCGATCGCGGCCTCTGAGCCGCGCATAAAGTCCTCCTCGTCGACCGAGCAAATGAGTGAGAAGCCACGGCGGGGCAGCTCGCCTTCTGCCGCCACGCGCTCGAGCGTATGGACCAGTGCGGCAATGGCGCAGGCCAGGCCACCCTTCATATCGCAGGCACCGCGGCCATAGAGTTTATCGTTGCGCACGATCGCTCCGAGCGGCGGAATGTCCGCGTCCCAGCCATCGCCCAGCGTAACGGTATCCATATGGCAGATATAGACGAGCCGTGGCTCGTCGCTCAGTCCCGGCACGGTGACCATAAGGTTGCGGCGCCCGGGCAGCACCTCGAGTTCCTCAACCTGCACGGCATGGAGCACCGGATGGCTCAGCTGTGCCACCCGTTCCTCAACCAACGCTTTGATATAGCGCTCAATCTCGTCCTCATACGCACCCGGGTCTGAGCTGTCGATCCGCACGAGTCCTTGCGTAAGCCGCCAAGCAAAATCTGTATCAACCATAGGCACCTCACAGATAGTTAGGTCAACATACAGATTGTATGTCAAGAAGCGGCTCGGTGTATTTAATGGAGTGCTCACAAAAACGGGGGCGCCTCTCGTGCGAAAGGCGTCCCCGCGGGCATTCAATGTCAGTGACGGGCAGGCCACATGGGGAACTGCCCGTCAGATCAGCCGGCGCTATTTGATTACGCGCACGCGATACATCGACGGAATCTGCTTGAGTGCCTCGATGGTGCTGCTGTCCAGGTGCTCGTCGGTGTCGAACATGGTGTAGGCGTTCTCGCCGGCGGACTCGTTGGTCATACGCTGCACGTTGGCGTTGTCCTTGGCCAGGATGGCCGTGATCTGGCCGATCATGTTGGGCACGTTGGCGTGCAGGCAGGCGATGCGGCTCGCGGCGCGCGCCTTGCCCATGCTGCAGGCGGGGTAGTTGACGCTGTGCGCGATGTTGCCGTTCTCCAGGTAATCCTTGAGCTCGCTGATGGCCATGTCGGCGCAGTTGGCCTCGGCCTCGCCAGTGCCGGCGCCCGAGTGCGTGGTGATAAACGTGTTGGGCATCTTGACGGTCTTGGGCGTGGCGAAGTCGCAGCTAAACCAGCTCAGCTTGCCCTCGCGCAGGGCAGCGTCGACGGCGTCCTCGTCAATGATGGTTTCGCGCGCGTAGTTGATGAGCACGGCGCCCGGGGCCAGCAGGTTGATCTGCTCGGTGCTGATCATACCGATGGTGTCGGCCTTGCTGGGCACGTGCACGGTGAGATAGTCGCAGCCGCGGCAGAGGTCCTCGAGCGTGCCCACGCGCTGCACCTCGCGGCTCAGCACCCATGCGTGCTCGACGGAAATGAACGGATCGTAGCCGTAGACGTCCATGCCCAGATCGACGCAGGCGTTGGCGACCTTGGATCCCACGTTGCCCAGACCGATGACGCCGATGCGCTTGCCCTTGAGCTCGCGGCCCACAAAGGCCTTCTTGGCTTTTTCGGCATCGACCTGGATCTCGGGGTCGTCGGCGTTGTCGCGCACCCAGTTCATCGATTGCACCACGCCGCGGCTCGAGAGCACCAGCATGCCTAGGACGAGCTCCTT
>DBEZXT010000106.1:0-11662 GCA_048291645.1 Collinsella aerofaciens
AGGTCCTGGCCGTGGAACCAGATGTGGCCCGCGTCCGGGGTCTCGAGCAGATTGAGGCAGCGCAGGAAGGTCGACTTGCCCGAGCCCGAGGCGCCGATAATGGTGACGACCTCGCCGGGGTTAACGGACAGGTCGATGCCCTTGAGTACCTCGAGCGAGCCGAAGCTCTTGCGCAGGCCCTCGACGCGGATGAGCGGCTCATTGGTCTGTGCGGCGGCCGCAACGCCGGTAGTGGCGGTATCTGCCATGATGATTCTCCTCGTCTTAAGCCTAGTTAGAGCTGGGCAGCGTGGCCGGAGCCTCGGCACCGAGCTTTTTGCCAAAGGCTTCGAGCAGGCGGCTCGCCACGAGCGTCAGGATCAGGTAGACCACGAGCGCCACGCAGTAGACCTCCATCTGGCGGTAGTACACGCCGGCGACCGTGGTAGTAGCGTACATAAGGTCGAACACGCCGATGACCGAGAGCACCGACGAATCCTTGATGTTGATGATGAGCTCGTTGGTGAGCGCCGGAATCGCATTTTTAATGCCCTGGGGGAACACGACTTTGCGCATGGCCTGCCACTGCGACAGGCCCAGCGATCGCGCCGCCTCGGCTTGGCCGGAATCGATGGACTCGATGCCGCCGCGCAGGACCTCCATCATGTAGGCGGTGGAGTTGAGCGAGATGGTGACGAGGCCGGCGGTGAAGGTGCTCCAGATCTGGTTGGCCTGGGCGGTCTCGAAGCCCATGCCGCGCAAAACGGTGAAGCCCGCGTAATAGATGAGCAGGCCCTGGACCATCATGGGCGTGCCGCGCACGATGGTGGAGTAGACGGTCGCAAAGCCGCGGCCGATACTCTTAACGAAGCGCACCAGGTCGTTATCCACGCGGTCGAAGGTCTGAATACGCAGGAACACAAAGAGCAGCGCCAGGAAGAATGCGATGACGGTGCCGAAGGTGGCAAGCGCGATGGTGATCTCGATACCGCGAATGAAGAAGTCCCCGCTCTTGTAGGTCATGTAGACCAGGCTCGACAAAAAGTCGCTGGGGTTGGAATCCGAGACAATGCTCACCTGCACCAGGTCGATAAACGACATGACGCAGCGGTCGATAAAGAAAACTGCCGCGATGGCGACCACGACGTAGCTGCCCAGGCGTGCGCCACGACGGCAGCGCTCGGATGCGAACGGCGACTTTTCGCGATAGTCGTTCCAGTGCATGAGCTTGGTGACCAGCGCCGCCGCCGACACGACGAGCCAGGCCCAAAGGATTGCCCAGAGGCAGTCTTGGAAGATACCGGTGGGGGCCAAGAAGCTCAGCGGCGTGGGGTTGCGTTGGCTAAACGCCAGGCCGAGCGCCGCGATAACACTCGTGCCCAGGTATACATAACGGTGGTCGGCCTTGATAAAGGAGGCCAGGCGATTGATGGTTTTCATGCTGCCTCCCTATGCCGGCTGACGGTCGAGGCACGCGTCCCACATTTGGTCGCGCTCCTCTTGGCTAATGCCCTTGAGTGTCTTGTCGATGAGCTTAAGCAGCTTGTCCGAGCCCTTGCGGCAACCGACATTTGCCGTGACCTCCTGCTTAAAGCCCTCGCCCTCGGCAAACTGGATGGGGACGATACCGGGATTTTGGGCCATATAGCCCTTCTCATTCTCGGTGTTGTAAGTCACGGCGTCGCAGGTGCCCTGCAGCAGATTCGAAAACACCGTGGGGACCGAGTCGACCGGGTTTTTGTGGACAACGCCCGGGATCTCGTCGATGACGGTATCGAGCATGGTGTCCTTTTGCCCGAGCACCGTAGCGCCGCTAAAGTCGCTGAGCTTGGTCGCGTTTTGGTAGGGGGAACCCTCTTTTACGAACAGGCCAAAGTAGCCAATGAAGTACGGATCGGAAAAGCCGACGGACTCCTCGCGCTCGGGCGTGGCGCTCATGCCGGCAATGATGAGGTCGATCTGGCCGTTGTTGAGCGAATCGATAAGACCCGAGAAGCTCTGTTTGACGGCAACGGGCTCGCCGCCGAGGGCCTTGCAGACGATCTTGGCGATCTGCACGTCGTAACCATCGGCATAGGCGCCCTGCACGTTGTCGATGGGGATGGTGTACTCGCTGGCTTCGGAGACCTGCCAGTTGTACGGGGCGTAGGCCGCCTCCATGCCAATGCGGATCTTGTCCTTGCCGATCACGGAATCGGACAGGTCGTCGCGACCGCCGCCCGTCGTGGGCCGAACCACCTTGAGCGTTGACGGGCGCTGACAGCCGGCAAGCGCGCCGGCGACGACGGAAGCGCTCGCAGCGAGAGCGCTACCCAAAAAGATGCGACGGCTGCATACCGGCTGTGGATGCGCGTCGCGTTGATGGGGAGAATGCATAATCTGCCTTCCCTGTTGA
The DNA here is from genome assembly GCA_048291645.1 of Collinsella aerofaciens. GTDB lineage: Bacteria > Actinomycetota > Coriobacteriia > Coriobacteriales > Coriobacteriaceae > Collinsella > Collinsella aerofaciens_CG. The sequence goes on from DBEZXT010000106.1 coordinate 2,375, forward strand.
ATCGTATGCTGACGACTTAACAGGATATACGCCAGCAACTAGCAGCGCAGCACAAGCTCGAAAAATTAATAGACACGCGGTAGTCATTGGGGACGCCGATGTTTTGGCAATGCCGGCGAGCGACGTCCAGAGCGAACAAGTGGCATGAAAAAGGCAAGGCATGACCAGAAGGTCTATGCCTTGCCTTTTGAATGACAACTTGTCGCTCTGGACGACGCGCAGCATCGACCGAGCGGCGGAACCTCTAGAGCAAGGTAACGCTAAAACTGCGCTTGTCCGTCTCGCCCGGGGCCAGGGTGATGGTGTTGACCTTGTGCTCAAAGACATCGTCCTCGGTGTCCATGGTGGTGTGACCGGTCCAGGGCTCGAGCGCCACAAACGGAGCGTCGTTGGCGGCAGACCACACGCCAATGTACTTAAAGCCCTCAAAGTCGATCTTGACGCCGTGACCCGACTTGCGGCCGCGCAGCGTGAGCGTGGAGCCCGGGGTATCGGTGAACATGATGGCGTCGTTATCGAAGCTGCGGTGCGTGATGGGCAGCACGTCCGAGTTATCGGGAGCCTTGTAGCTGCCCTCGAACGTCATAAGACCGTCGGGCGTGATGATGGGAGCCTCGTTAGTCCAAGCCTCGGTAAACGCCAGCTCGTAATCCTCGAATGCCTCGTCCTCGGCACCGGGAGCCGGTACGTTAAACGCAGGGTGGCCGCCCACCGAGAACGGCAGGTCCACGTCGCCGGTATTGGTGACGGCAAAGGTCTGCGTGAGGATGGCGTCGCCGGTCAGGGCATAGGTCATGTTGAGCTTAAAGTGGAACGGAAAGGCCTTGAGCGACTCGGACGTGTCGGTGATCTCGTACGTTACCGAGGAGCCGTCCTCCGAAACCTCGACCAGCTTGTGCTCGACGATGCGCGCGAGTCCGTGGCGCGGCATCTCGCAGGTGCCGGCCGCAGACGTTGCCGTGTTGTTGCGCAGCGAACCCACAATGGGGAACAGGATGGGCGCATGCTTGCCCCAAAAGGCGGGGTCGCCCTGCCACAGATACTCGTTGCCGTTGAGAGCAAGGCTCGTGAGCTGGGCGCCCATGGAATCGATGGCCGCGGTGAGGCCGCCGCGCTTGATGGTAGTGACGGTAGACATGCTACTTCCTCCAAAAGTAAACAATAGTGTCGAGGGCTATTGTCCCACTCTTGGCGGCGGGACGGGACGGCAGGCGATTATTGAGTAGCCATAGCGGAATGAGCGGCGAGCGCCTACTGGGTATCTACGTAAAGGTCAAACCCGCCCTGTGGCGTGGTGTCGACCGTATCGGGCGCCTGCGAGTTAAAGCTCACGGGAACCATGCGCTTTGAGGCACGGAAGCGCGTGCCGTCGGTGGCGACGGGCGGTTCGTCGACGGTGAGCTCGTAGTCGCCGGGCTTGAGCTCGATGCCGTCACCAGCGGAATTGACGTATTGATACTCGTCAATCGTCTGCCCTTTGAGCGTACGCCCCACGATGTGGATGAGCATTTGGCTGTCGCCACGCGCGGTGTCCCACATCGCGCCGTCCTTGACCTCGACCGACACATGTACCGAGCGCGTGCGGCTGAGCGATTGCTCGACAGACATCTCGACCTTGGCGGCGTCTTGACGCTGCTGCTCGACATGGCTCCAAACGCTACCGATTGCCGAGCAGGCGATAACGCCGGCCATGAAGGCGATGAGGATGGGGCCGAGCGGAGAACGGCGGCCCGTGTCTTCCTCACGAGCCAGGTCGGGGCGATGTGTGGGCGCAGGCGCCTGGGCGCCTTGCGCGGGCACGTCGAGAATGCTGAAGGATGCCGTGCTGTCGGGGTCGATGGTGTGACGCGGCTGCGGGATCTTTGCCGGCGAGATGGACATGTCCGCCGGCTCACCGAGCGTGGCCGTGGCATCGGCCTTAGCCTCGTCTGCCTCGGCCTGGGCCCAAGCTTGTTCGAAGGTCAGGGGCTCGACAGGGTCGGAGGCAGCGTCCGAGTCGGCGGCGACGTCGTTGCCGGTCTCGTCCTCGTCGCTCGACGCGTCACGCGGCGCGGGCTCGTCCCACTCCTCGTCCGGAGCCTCGCCCTCGCTATACCACCATTCAAAGTTATCGATATCCATACGGGGCGCCCCTTAGGCCTCGCAAATAAACACTTGTTAGCCTTATACCCGCAGATGGCGCTGGAGCTCGCACGGAATGCGATAAAGGGACTGCTCCTTTGTCGCATCGAAGTTGCGGTGGAATAGTTCCTGTTTGCACGCCCACTCGAGCTATTTAGGGACTATTTCACCGCAAGTTATTTGAGGGCGACGGGGATTTGGATACAGCAGAAGTCCTCTTGGTGAGACTCGTCGTAGCTCGTGGTGTCCAGGTAGCAAAAATCGAAAGCATTGCCGATGGGCTGGAGCGCGTGCCTGTCCATGCAGGCCACGATGGCGCGGATACCCTCGGGCTCGTACGGCATGCCCCAGCGACTCATGCACAGGTACGTGCCCTCGGGCAGCACCTCGACGCCAATCTCCGCCAGCTCGGCAGGATCGCTCGGCAGTATTTCCTCGGCACCACGCGGCAACACGGCAAAGGAACCGGCACCGGCGATGGGGTCGTCGGAATGCAGCGCCTCGCGACGCAGCATGGCGCCCCAACCGCGCATGGGGCGTGTGCCCGTGAGCGCACGCATGCGCAGAATCGCCCGCATGAGCGTGGGGTGCAGCATCGAGCGGCCACGCTCGATATCGCTCGGGAACTCCTCAAAGACCACGTAGCGGCGCTCGAATTGCTTGAGCTCCGGTTTGCCCTCGCGCTCGCGCCAATAGACCGCCTCGTCGTAAAAACTCAGCCGCTCCTGCACGCTCGCGCGCTCGGCTTTGAGCCCGGCAATCTGCTCGTCGAGCGCCTGCACCCGCGAGCGCAGGTGATCGGTCATCTCTCCAATGTCGAACGTCGAGGTCAGGCGATCGATCTCATCGAGTTCCAGTCCCAAGTCGCGCAGCATGCAGATCAGACGCATGAGCGGGATCTGCGTGGGCGAATAGAAACGGTAGCCTTTTTCGTTAACCACGGCGGGTTTAAACAGACCGATCTTGTCGTAGTAGATGAGCGTTTGGCGCGAAACGTTAAACAAGCTCGCCATCTCGCTAATCGCATACATACCCGTCTGCATAGGTCCTCCCGACACACCCTTTGACACGAAAAGCCCGCCGCCCACAGGGGCAGCGGGCTCAAACACTACTCGTATCCTACCCTAAAGATGCCTATGACCAGCGCTTATAGTTGGCGCACGACACGCCGACGGCCTCGAGTGCCTTGGCGGCGATGTGATGCACCGCCTCATCGAGCGTGGCGGGGCCGTTGTAAAACGTGAGCATGGGCGGCATGAGCATGACGCCCGGCACGCGCGCCAGGCGTGCCATGTTGTCGACATGGATCGCACTGAAGGGCGTCTCGCGCACCATAAGCACCAGGCGGCGCTGCTCTTTCATCTGCACATCGGCCGCACGCAGCAACAGGTTTTCGCCGTAGCCGCTCGCGATGCCGGCGAGCGTCTTCATGGAGCAGGGAGCCACGATCATGCCGTCGACCGGATAGGTGCCGCTTGCGATGGCAGCGCCAATGTTCTTGTTGTCGTAGACCACATCGGCATAGCACGCAAACTCGTCGAGCGTCATGCCGAGCTCCTGCTCGATGGTGATCTCTCCCCCGCGCGTGACGACAAGCGCCGACTCAGCGCCGGCCTGGCGCAGGCATTTGAGGCATTCAAGGCCCAGTGCCGCACCGCTGGCGCCAGACACGCCAACGACAATGCGACGGGGACGAACAGAAGACTCAGGCATGACAACTCCTTAACTACTTGGTAGGGCTACTTACTAGAAGGCGAGCTCGGCGGCCCACTTGTCCTTGTCGATCTCCATGAACTGCGAGCGGATGAAGTTCTTCTTGAGGTTAAACGGAACCGTGCAGTCGAAGATGGCCTTGCAGGCGATACCGTGCTCGCGGATCGAAGGATCGAACGCGGGGTCGTTGGACGGATCGAGCACGTGGCAGTGGCAACCGGGGATGGTGATGAGGTCCACGTCGGCCTGGAAGCGCGTGGTCATGGCCCACATCACGTCGCTCATATCGAAGATGTCGACATCCTCGTCGACAAGGATGACGTGCTTGAGCTCGGAGAACGCCGAGAAGGCGAGCATGGCGGCGTTGCGCTGACGGCCCTCGTCATTTTTGCTCGACTTCTTGAACTGCATGATGGCAACGAACTTGCCGCCACCGCAGGGAGCGGCGTGAACGTTGAGCAGGCGGCCCGGGATAGCGGTCTCGACCATCTTGTAGATGGAGGCCTCGGTGGGGATACCGGCCATGGACACGTGCTCGTGCGAAGGGCCGATGCAGCTCTCCATAATGGGGTTGACGCGCGTGGTGACGGCGGTGATCTTGATCACCGGGCAGACCTTGGCGCCACCGGTGTAGCCGGGGAACTCGGGCATGGCGTAGCCGTGGCCGTTGACATCCTCGTTGATGGTCTCGTCGTGCATGAGGTAGCCCTCGAGCACGTACTCGGCATTGGCAATGCACTTCTGCGGAACGGTGACGCAGTCGGCAAGCTCGACGGCGCGGCCGCGCAGGGCGCCGGCGATCTGCAGCTCGTTGAAGCCGAGCGGCGTGGTGGGAGCCTCGAAGCCGCAGCACATGTACACGGCGGGGTCCAGGCCGATGGAGATGGAGATGGGCATATCCTCGCCGCGCTGGCAGTACTCGTCAAAGAACGCACCCAGGTGACGGCTGCCCGGGGTGATCCACATGGCGAGCTTGTCCTTGTCGACGCAGGAGAAGCGGTGGATGGTTACGTCGGACTGGGTGCCATCGGGGCTCGTGCCATAGGCGAGGCCCATGGTGATGTAGGGGCCGCCGTCAACGGGCGTGTTGGTGGGAGCGGGAACGATCTTGCGCAGGTCAAAGCCCTCGTCGGTCGCCTTGTACACGACCTCCTGGCAGTCGACGTGCTTGCCCTCGGCGATCTGCTCGGGGGCGATCAGGTTCTCGAAGCGCTTGCCGATCTCGAGGCCCAGGTGCTCCTCGTCCAGGTCGAGCAGGGCGGCAACGCGCTTGCGGCTGGCAAGCATACCGATGCAGACCTTGGCGTCGTCAAAGCCCTTGACGTTGTTGAAGACCATCGCCGGACCCTCTTTGGTCGGGCGCATGACGGTGCCGCCAGCACCGACGTGACGGTAGACGCCCGAGACCTCGGCATCGGGATCGACCTGGGTGTCGGTCTCGAGCAGCTGGCCCGGCATCTCACGCAAAAAGTCGAGCGCGGAACGCAGGTCGTGGATCTGGGAAGCATCGGTAGTGGACATGGCGTACTCCTTTCGGGAGAGTGTCCGGCGACGGGGTGCCGCCGGACGGGGTAACGTAATGGGGCCGCGGCGCTCACAAATGGAGCGCTCGACCACTCGAAGTTCAAGCGCTTGGCTGCTTACAGCCGGGGCGCTCGACCGCTTACATCAGGCCAAAGAGGTGGAACCAGGCGGCCTCGACCAGCACGACGACAAAGACGACCGCGGTGAGGGGGATGCCCATGCGCATAGCCTCTTTGGAGGTGTAGCCGCCGGCGTCCTTGCCTTCGCCGATAAGGATCGGCAGGTTATGGAACGGCAGGATGTAGTGGATGTTGATGGACGTGAAGACGATGAGCGCCACGGCGAGTGGGCTCACGCTGGAGCCGGCGGCAAAGCTGATAAATGCCGGCACGCACACGCCGAGCACGGCCATGACCGAGCCCATGAACATGTGGATGATCATGGAAAGCGCGGCGACGAGCAGGGCGAACAGGAAGATGTTCTCAGGCACGGAGCTGGGGAGCACGACGTCGGCGATCCAGGCGTTCATGCCGGTGGCACCGCCCACGGAGCCCACGGCCATGGCGGCCGTCAGGAACATGAGGGACTTGATGTCGACAGCGTTCCAGCTGGCGGGAGTGAGGACTTCGCCGATGATGGGCATGGCGAGAGCAACGCCAATGGCCAGGGTGACCCAGCCGATATAGTCGCCCGAGACGGTGAGCCACAGCGCGATGGCGATGACAAGCCACACGATGGTGCGGATCTCCTTGACGGAGAGCTTGCCGAGCGCGGCCTGCTTGGCCACGATCTGCTCGCGATCGTAGACGAGCTCCTTGCTGGGCTTAAAGAGGAAAAGGCCCAGGAACAGGGTGCACAGCAGCGCAACCAGCATAGGCACGCTCATGTACAGGAACCAGTCGACGAAGGACGGGCTCATGCCGCCGGCCTCGGCACTGTACTGCGCAACGAGCGGGTTAAGCGTGGAGTCGCCCGTCAGGAAGAACATGGAACCCGGGGCGGCAGCGGCAAACACGAGGAAGCCGAGCTTGCCCTTGTCGTCGTCACCGTAGCCGGCGGACTCGGCGATGACCGAGACGACGGCGAGGATGAGGAAGGCGCGGGGGAACGGATGCGGGATCAGCAGCGACAGCACAAAGGTGAGCGCGAAGATCGAGATGATGAGCGACTTGGCGTCGCGCACGAACTTGAGCATGAACGCGTAGGCGATGCGCTCGCCCAGGCCCGACTCCTTGACCGCGCTGGCGATGAGGTAGGCGCCGATGACGAGCCACATGGTGGCCTTGGTCCACGAGCTAAACGTGGAGGCGACCGTCGCCGAGATGCTCGCGGCGCCCGTGTCGTCCACGCACACCTTGAACAGGACGAGCAGTGCGCAGTAGAGCAGGCCCACAAAGCCCGGCTGTGCCACGCCGCATGCCCAGAACACCACCGTGGCGAGCGTCAGTGCCAGACAGGTCTGACCGCCGACCGTGAGCTCGACCGTCGAGCTCAGCTCCGCCAAAGGAAGAAACTTCACCAGCAAAAAGACAACGATACCCAGCACAAAGCCAATTTCGCGCTTGGTGATCTTAAACGCCTTCTTTTCCGCTTCCATCTCCCCACCTTTCTTGTTGGGGGCGCTCCGAATTCGCAGCCATGTTGCCGCTTAAAAAGGGGCGCCCGTTATCGGACACCCCTTACGTTGCGCTGTGTTGCGGCAATACAGTCAAGCGGATTTTTTGGATGAGAAGCGATTCCCTAGACAAAAACCGTCACAACATTCGACGCTTTTCCTCGTTTTCGAGATTTTCGCCGAATGTTGTGACGGTTTGGATGTGGCAAAGGGACTGTCTTTTTTACATAGCGAGGGCCGTGCGGATGAATGGGTCGCCGAGGGCCTCGCGGAGCCAGGGGGCCAGCTGCTCGGGGTGACCCTGCAGGTAGCCTTTGAGCTCGGACGGAGCCACGCGACGCACTTCCGAGATCTCCTCTTGGTTGATATGCAGCTCGCCCGGCTCAACATGGGCAAGGTAGACCTCGCACCATTCGCACTCGCAGCGGCCGTCGCCGTGGTCCTCGCGGTATACCACGTGTCCGAGGTGCTTGAGCTGATCGGGCTCGCGTGTAATGCCAAGCTCTTCGTTGATGCGACGCGCCGTGGCGGCCGCGACGTCTTCCCCGGGGAGCGGATGGCCGGCACAGCTATCGGCCAGCACCCCGCCCCACAGTCGCTTGAGCGGACTGCGGCGACAGAGCAGCAGGCGCGCGTCTTCGCCCCGGCCCTCAACCATAAACGTCAGAAATGCCTGATGCAGGATGCCCTCACCGGTATGGGCCTCGATGCGGTCGACGGGGCCAAGCGTCTCGCCGGTCGTGGCATCGACCGCCACGACCTCGGCGCCCGCACCGCCCTCATCCCAGCCGGCGCGCAGAATGCGGGCTGCGGCTTCCTCGAGCGCGGCGATGAGCTCCTTGGTGGTGTCGAGCACGCGCTGCAGGTCGTCACCGCTCGCTTGTTCAACATGAAAACCCGTGCTTGCAACTACCGGCACGCCAAAGCGCGTGGCCAGCGCCGCCGCGATATCGTGCGCCGGGATCTCGTCTCGATGGCACGGAACGGCCAGGATGCTCACCGTTGCCGTACGGCCGGGCTCGGGGCGCGGAATGGCCTGCGCCGTGGCGCCCAGGTGCGCAAACTCCGGCGAGCAGGCGTACACCGCCATGCCTCGCGGCGTCACCGTCAGCTGGGCCTCGAGCGCAAACTTGCCCTCGCCCACTGCAACCTTTGTCGTGTGCATACCCATGGGATCTCCTGCCGCCCGCGATGTACCTGAGACCATCTTCGCCTGTATTGCGACTATACAGGCAAGCCCTCCATGTGACAAAGGGACTGCCCCTTTGTCACATTCTGTTAGAGTTGCAGGGATTGAATCCCGCTTATTCATGCGACATTGGAGTGACAACCTTGACCGCCGCAACCACGCCTAAAAGTAAGCCAACCGCCGCCGCGCTCTCCCCCGCGCGCACCAAGCTCTGCCTGGCGCTGCTCGTGCTGTTGGGATTCTCGCTCGGCTGCTCCGAGTTCGTGGTCATCGGCATCGAAAGCGACTTGGCAACGGAACTCGGCATATCACTTGCCACTGCGGGCCAGCTCATCAGCGTGTTTGCGCTCGTCTACGCTATCGCGACGCCGGTGCTCGCGCTCAGCACGGGGCGATTCCGCCGCTACCAGCTGCTCGTGTGCTATAGCGTCGTCTTTGTGCTCGGCAACCTGGTCATGGCGTTGGCTCCCAACTTCCAGGTGCTGTTTATCTCACGCATTGTCCTGGGCTCTGTCTCGGGTGCGCTGCTCGCCGTGGGCGTGACGTACATCCCTGAGCTGCTATCCCCGCAGCAAACCTCACTTGCCATCTCGGTCGTGTACGGCGCGTTTTCCGTGGCGATGGTCTTTGTGACCTCGATTGGCAAGTTTGTGGCCGACACACTCGATTGGCACGTGGCCATGTACGGCACGCTGACCTTTGCCGTTTTGATCTGTAGCGCGCTCGTGGCGTTTATGCCTCGCGCCGGGCAGACCGATGAGCCCGCCACCTTCCGCGAGCAGGCGGGGCTACTACGCGAGCCGAGTATCATCACCGGCATGCTCATCTTCTTGTTTGGCGTGGGCTCGGTCTACGTATTCTACGGCTACGTGACGCCTTATCTGGAGCAGGTGCTGGGCATGGATACCGTTCAGGCGAGCACCACACTTATGGCCTATGGCGTGTTCTGCCTGATCTCGAACATCCTGGGCGGATGGATCGATGCGCGTTTTGGCATGAAGGCGCTGCTGGTTACGTTTGTGCTGCAGGCGGCGGCACTGCTCGGGCTGTTTGCCGTGGGCGCCGCCATGCCGCTCGCGCTGGTCTTTGTCTTTAGCCTGGCGATGCTCATGTACCTGTTCTCGGT
>DBEZXT010000107.1:0-4785 GCA_048291645.1 Collinsella aerofaciens
CGGCCATACGGAACTCCCTTCGTATCGGCACCGCGTGAGAAGCGGTGTTGATTACTAACGAACGAGTCATAGCTTAGACTCGCCGTGTTTCCGCGACATTACCGTTATGTTGCTGTCGCGAAACCAATCAATGAGGTTACCGCATCACAGCGGCGCTGCCGCCCTTAATGGCCAATCAACTGTATAAATTGCAGACCTCTCCCCATAGTTTAAGGGTAGTCAATTTGGGATGAGGCTCTATTAACTGGTATTTCGCATCAAATACCATTCAATATAGCCCCATCCTAGATTGACCGCTCTGTTATAGGAAATGCCGATAGCAAAGCATTTTCGATTGGTATCCCCAAATAGCGAGTGAAACTCCACCGTGACACAGTGGTGCTGTAGAATCCTTAAAACACATCACACTATTGCGTATCTAAAGGAGCACGATATGCGCGTCGACGAGGTTTTTAAGCAGGCAGCATCCCAGGGCACCGCACCCGTTTCGTTTGAGATGTTCCCGCCCAAGGGCGAGCTTACCCTCGACACGGCTCGCGAGGTGGCAGGCAATCTGTGCAAGCTTTCGCCGAGCTTTGTCTCGGTCACCTGCTCTGCCGGCGGCTCGGGCAACGGCGCCACCACCGCCCCCATCGCACATATGATTACGAGCGAATTCGATACACCCTCGGTGGCACACCTTACCTGTGTGGGCCGCTCGCACGCCGATATCGCCGCCAAGATCGACGAGTATCGCACCGCCGGCGTTGAAAACATCCTGGCCCTACGTGGTGATCTTCCCGCTGGCGCGACTGAGGACGACAAGCCCGCCTCTGACTACGCCTACGCCCGCGACCTCATCCCCGAGCTCGTCGACGCCGGCTTTTGCGTGGGCGCCGCAGCCTACCCCGAAGGCCACATTGCCTGCGAGGATCTCAACCTCTCGGTCGAGCACCTCAAGCAAAAGCAAGACGCCGGCGCGAGCTTCTTTGTGACACAGCTCTTCTTTGATAACGAGTGCTTCTATCGCTTCCGCGAGCTTGCCGACAAGGCCGGCATCACCGTGCCCATTACCGCGGGCATCATGCCGTTTATGGGCAAGTCGCAGATCAGCCGCATGGTCTTTATGTGCGGCGCGTCGCTGCCCTCCCCCGTCATCAAGATCCTCGCCAAGTACGAGAACGACCCCGAGAGCCTGCAGGCAGCCGGTGTAGATTATGCTGCTCGTCAGCTTTGCGACCTTAAGGAGCACGGTGCCGACGGTCTGCACCTGTACACTATGAACCGTCCTGCAATCGCCGCGACCATTATGGAGCGCCTGGGGTAATGGAAAAACCGCACGTCGATACAACCGTTGTTGAAGTGCCGGCCGACCTTGCGTCGCCGGCGCTTTACCGTATCGATGCTGCTCACCACCCTCGTGTCGACCGTGCCGAGATGCTGCGGTATCTGGGCTACGGCGGCCAGCAGATTGAGCCCGAACTGTCGCAGCGTATTGAACTTGTCGTTGAGCGTCTGGAGCTGGACATTGAGCCCCGCGGCGTGCGCCGCATATTTTCCATCGATGCCACGGGAGTCGATGAACAGGGCGATCCTTGCATTCGCTTGGTCGGCACCAACGTTGAGCTGCGCGGTCGCGATATCTATCGACATCTCAAAGACGCCCGCTTTGCCGCACTCATGGCATGCACCCTCGGCATGGACGCCGAGCGTCGTCTGCGCACCACGGGAGCCCAGCAACCCCTAGAGGGAGCCGTGCTCGACGCCGCGTGCTCCGCCTATGTGGAAGCTGCCGTCGAGCAGATGGACCAGCAAGTTAAGGCTGCGGCCGCCGCACACGGACTCGCCGGCAACTGGCGCTTTAGCCCCGGCTACGGCGACTGCCCGCTCTCGGCCCAGCGCTCGATCGTCAATGCGCTCAACGCCACGCGGCTTATCGGCCTGACCGTCACGCCCACCAGCCTGCTCATGCCCACCAAAAGCGTGACCGCGGTGATCGGCCTGTTCGATGGCGAGGTCCACGACGCCCAAAGCCGCCCCACCTGCAATATCTGCCGCATGCGCGAGAACTGCCGCTTCCGTGCCGCCCACACCACCTGCTATTCGCATTCTGAATAAAATGTCAATTGATGGCACGGTATCGAGGGAATCTCATCCGTATGTAAGCGGATGTCCTCACAAACAAGTACCATTAGATGCCAAATAACAACTATCTGAAAGCCAGTACATGCACAACATTCTGCAGTTCTCGCCACAACTAACCGCGCTTGAGTTTTTTTCAGGCATTGGCTTGGCTCGTGCCGGCATGGCAAAAGCCGGAATCAAAACAATCTGGGCAAATGACATAGACCATACTAAATGCGCCATGTACAGCCAGTGTTGGGGCGATGAACATCTAGTCGAGCAGGATGTTCACACACTCGACCCCGACCTAATACCCCAAGCCGACATCGCATGGGCGTCAAGCCCTTGCACAAACTTATCTCTCGCGGGAAACAGGGAGGGACTTATCTCTGGCAAAGAGTCCAGTGCGTTCTTTGGCTTTATTAAGGCCATCGAAGGAATGAGCGATCGTGCCCCGCGGGCACTTGTTCTCGAAAATGTCATCGGCCTTGCCACGTCTAATAACAGTGATGACTTTAGACTCGTTTGCCAGGAATTTAATCGTTTAGGCTATTCATGCGACGCCTATTTTATCGATGCACGGCACTGGCTTCCCCAGTCACGCCCCCGCATGTTTGTCGTCGGATTAAAAAACCCTCTTCCCAACAGCCGACTCGATTCCTCGCTTCGACCTGAAAAGGTCTCCTGGATTCACTCCGACCCTTCACTCATTACGCACGTCTCTCACCTAAACGAGCCAAGTCCACTTCGCATGACGGGCCTTGCAACGGTTGTTGAAAATATTCCCGAGAACGACAAGCGTTGGTGGAACAAAAACCAAGTACAAGCATTTATCGACTCACTTGCACCGCATCAAGCAGAGCGCCTTCAGCGCTTCTTAAATGCCAAAGAAAGAATTGTTCGCACTGCTTACCGTCGCACGCGATCGGGCGTTGTGCGCTGGGAAATCCGTGAAGAAGAAATTGCCGGATGTCTAAGAACGGCTCGCGGCGGCTCATCAAGACAGGCAGTCGTTATATGCGAAAACGGAAAGATAGAAGTTCGCTGGATGACTGGAACTGAATATGCCCGTCTCCAAGGTGCTGACTCATGTCAGTTTAGCGGCTTCTCGGATGCTCAGATTCGCTACGCATTCGGCGATGCAGTTGCCGTGCCAGTTGTCACTTGGCTTATAAAAAATGCAGTCAAACCCGCGCTTATGTCTTCAAGGAACGGAGTGGACAATAATGGAAATGACCAATTGCTCCTTGAGCGAGCCCGATAAAGACATCTTGGATGCCATTGAACTCTGGTACGAATCCAAGCGCAACAAGCGAGGCAATGTCAACCGTAACGTTATGGCGGTTGGCATAGGCATAAGCGAGCTGCTGCAAAACCGTTTTCCGCTCACCGACGATTATGTGCAATCGGACAAGGGGAGCCAAGTACGAGGCCTAAGTGGAGCATGCATCAAAACAGTTTTAGCCAGACATGGGGAAACGCGTGCCTTCGCATCAGAGGGCGGCAGAACCTCACGCGGCACACTCCCGATGGCGCTTGAGCTTGCCACAATTATCAACTCTGCCCTACCCAGTGACACTTGCGAAGACACTCGTCTTGAAGCTGCGAATGCAATCGCCAATTTCTTCGTCGAGCGAATCCAGGTCGATTTCTTTAACCGGCAGAGAATCAAAGTCGAAATCGATCTTCAAAAACCAATTTCTGTCATTGTCGATGATATCCTAGCCGAAGCAAGCCTACGGTCCGATAAGCCAACGGGTACCGTCGCACAGCACCTGGTAGGTGCAAAACTAGAGATGTTATTTCCAACCATAGAAATCGGAAAGGACAACTCAAACGCCGCCGACCAGCAGACAGACCGTTCTGGCGATTTCCAAATCAATGATGCTGCATTTCATGTGACTGTATCGCCAATGGCCAAATTGACCGATCGATGCCGAGATAACATTCGAAATGGCATTCGGCCCATCGTCGTTGTCCCCCACGATAAAGTTTCCTTCGCTTACGGACTGTTCGAAAGTGAGGGACTCGGCAATCGCGTACAGGTTATCGCGCTCGAATCGTTTATCGGCATCAATATTGAAGAGTTATCGTTCTACAAGCGAGGCCTAATTCGATTAAATGTCGCACGGCTTCTTGCCCACTACAACAAGCGAATCGAAGATATCGAGCCCGACAAATCTCTTCAAATAGAAATTCCTCAGTGGGCTCTAGACGAAATGGATGCACATGGCGAATAGCTCAAACATACTTATCACTCATGATCTGGACGGTGCCGCGCTGGCGGCGCCTGTTGATGCCGCACGTCGCAACGGTGCCACGTACAAGACGCGCACGATCGACGATCTGCGCATTAAGGACGATCGCCTGCGTGCGGCCATCGATGGCACGGGACACCTGCTGTTCGACGGCGGCATGGGCACCATGTTGCAGGCCGCTGGCATGAAGGCGGGCGCCCTGCCCGAGCTGCTCAACTTTGAGGAGCCCCAGGTTATCACTGATATCCAACGTCAATATGTCGAGGCCGGCTGCGACGTGATTACCGCCAACACCTTTGGCGCCAACGCCCACAAGCTCGACGGTGCCGCCACCGTGGCAGACGTCTTTGCCGCGGCCGTCGCCTGTGCCCGCGAGGCCGGCGCCCGCTACGTCGCCGGTGACATCGGCCCCATCGGCGCGCTG
>DBEZXT010000108.1:0-2944 GCA_048291645.1 Collinsella aerofaciens
CTCGGCGTTGAAGGCCGTCATCGAGTTCGTAAGGTCCTTTGCTTTGATGAGGACATCGGCTAACCTGTCCGCCAATGCCGCGCTCTTGGGTACGCCGAGCTGCTGCTTCATTTCCGCCGTGCTTCTGCCGCCGAATAACGCCTCATCGCCCTTCGACTTGATGATCGCGAATCCTTTGGAGTCCACGCCTCGTTTGAACGCAATGCCCGAGAGCTGTTTCTCTGAATCGGATAGCGAGTGGCGCGCCTGCAAGCGCTGAATCTCTGCGAAGCGCTGCTCTATGAGCTCCTGACGGCGTGTCTGCACGGCGAAGTACGCCTGTGCGAGTGCGATTTCGGGCTTATTTGGGTCTCCGTTTTGGGCGATTAAATAGCATGCGTAGCGCGTCAGCTTGTAGTCTTTTACGGCTCGTTTGGCGATGCCGGCATCTACCATTTTGCTGGCTTCAGCAAAATGGGCGGCAACAGGCATTTTATTCGTGTCACACGATGCCATGGATCTCTTAACTGCAGTCTCAAAATTACGCCATTGGGTGTATCCGAGGGGTTCCATTAAATCGCGTGCGAGCCAATATTCAACGCCGTCTTCTACATGGGCGTAGCTGTCAAGTTCGACACGCCATTTCTCGATATCCCTGCTGTCCATATCTCTTCCTTTCTGTTCGTTTGTCTACGTGGACTATGTCGACTCCGTATTAGAATGAGTATATTTGCCCGCGCGGACACGAATGGGCCCCGTGTCGCTTTGAGCTCACGGGACCCATTAATATCGAGAAGTTGTGTTCTGCTCTAGAGGGGTGCTCAGCTTAGTCCGCTCGATAGTGCGAACCTAAGCTTTCAGTTCGCTTGCGCATGGCTTTGACCATTTCCTGTGCTAGTCGAATCTGCGACTGTAGGCGGGCGAGGGCTGCGATCTCGCTGTCATCGGCATGCGGCTTGCTCAGCGCCATGGCCTTGTCTTGCAGGCTTTCAAGCTGTTGCAGGGCCTCGGATAGGCCTGTTTCGGTCCTGTTGATCATGCAATAGGTGCTCATCGTGTGCTTAAGGCCGTGTGTCAGGCGTTCGGCATCTGTTGTGGAAATGCCGTAGCGGGGGAGGGCGATATCCGCCTTCAGGGCTGTCTCAGGCTCTTTCTGCGCTGCTCGAGCCGCTGATGCGCCTGCGATTCGCCCGAATACAATGCCATTGGCGCTCGACAGACCTCCGATGCGGTCGGCGCCGTGCATGCCGCCTGTTGCCTCGCCACAGGCGTAGAGGCCCTCAACGCCCGTGTACGCGGTCTTGTCGATCCTGATGCCGCCGTTGGCGGCGTGGGCATACATCGCCACGCGCATCTCGTCGGTCGGCGCGATGCCGTGCTCGTCTTGTAGCCAGGTGGCAAAAGTCTGCACAAACTCTGGGACATCCTCGCGAGGGAAGTCGTAGTGGAGCGCTAGGCCTTTGGCACCTGCCTGATCGATGACGAGATCGATAGCCCGGGAGGCCAAGCGTGACGTGAAGGGACCATATCCAGAGCGCTGCTCGAGCAGATCTTCCAGCTTGTCGTCGGCAATATCTGCCGGCTGGTCTACATGTACGTAACGCCAGGTTTTCTCGTTGAAGACCAGGTTGCGCTTGGGCTCGATGAGGCCGGGCATCATCTGCATGAACTCTATATTAGTAAGCGATGCGCCGTGCGCCAGTGCGATGGCCTGCGAGGAGCTGAGCACATCAGCCGACGTAAGGCTGCGCTCGAACAGGCCGCCTGTGCCACCGGCTGCGATGATCGTGGCCTTGGCAGCAAAGGGCACGATTCGATCTTCGGTGAGGTCGTAGAGTACGGTTCCGGTTATTCTGCCGTTCGTGTCCTCAACAAGGTCGATAAGCTCATGGCGGGGGAGCAGACGAATGCCGAGCGACTCGATCCAGGTCGTCAGAGCGTCCTCAAGGGGCTTGCGGGTGAGACCGCGCCACATGCGCGTCTTGTGGTCAAAGCAGGGGATAAATTGCTTTTGGTGAGCACTCTCGGCGCTTTGTGGACGCTGGAGCTCAACGCCCAGGTCTTGCTCGAGCCATTCAATTGCTTGGGGAATGCCGTGGACAAACGTCTGGACAAGCTCGGGGTCGGCGACGCCGCCACCAACGGTCTGGATGGTGTCGATGAGGTCTTGCTCATCGTCTTCGTCTACGGGTCCGATAAGCCCCAGGCCCCAGGTTCCGGGGAAGAAGCTCGATCCACTCATAGTCTTGCCGGCGCTTGCCACAGTGACGGTTGCACCCGTGCGTGCCGCTTCGATGGCGGCGCAAAGGCCCGCAATGCCAGATCCAATTACCAGTACATCAGTCGATTCCATCGGATTCCTTTCTCGTCCGGCGCATTGTCGCACGGGTGATCGGCAATGGGGCCGCAAAGACTCGGCAAATCGGTAAAGGGCAAATATGGCAGGTGGGCGTCATGGACGCTCTGACGCTCCATCTCATCACATCTTGTATTTCGCCCCAACTGATATATCGGCATTAAGCTACCCTGCGACAGCGCAAACAAAAAGAGCCGCTACCCGGGTGGGTAGCGGCTCCAAAGCTCAACTATATGAGCATCGCGCGGGCGCGATTAGGCCTTGAGGGCCTCCTCGACGGCGACAGCGCAGGCGACGGTGGCACCGACCATGGGGTTGTTGCCCATGCCGATGAGACCCATCATGTCGACGTGCGCAGGCACGGAGGAAGAACCGGCGAACTGGGCGTCGGAGTGCATGCGGCCCATGGTGTCGGTCATGCCGTAAGAGGCAGGGCCGGCGCCCATGTTGTCCGGGTGCAGGGTACGGCCAGTGCCGCCACCAGAAGCGACGGAGAAGTACTTCTTGCCAGCCTCGAGGCGCTCCTTCTTGTAGGTGCCAGCGACGGGGTGCTGGAAGCGCGTGGGGTTGGTGGAGTTACCGGTGATCGAGATGTCGACGTTCTCGTGC
>DBEZXT010000109.1:0-2590 GCA_048291645.1 Collinsella aerofaciens
ACTGCACATGCGTCAATTTAAGACCGAGAGCAAAAAACTGCTCGACCTCATGATCAACTCCATCTACACCAATAAGGAAATCTTCCTGCGCGAGCTTATCTCTAACGCGAGCGACGCCGTCGACAAGCTCAACTTTAAGAGCCTGCAGGATCCGAGCGTCAAGATCAACCAGGGCGACCTGGCCATTCGCGTCTCCTTTGATAAAGACGCCCGCACCATTACCATCTCGGATAACGGCATTGGCATGACCGCCGAGGAGCTGGAGCGCAATCTGGGCACCATCGCCCATTCCGGCTCCGAGGAGTTTAAGACCGAGAACGCCGAGCAGCAGGGCTCCGATGTCGACATCATCGGCCAGTTTGGCGTGGGCTTCTACTCTGCCTTTATGGTTGCCAGCCATGTGAAGGTCGTCAGCCGCGCCTATGGCGAGGATGTCGCCCATGTGTGGGAATCCGACGGTCTTGAGGGCTACACCATCGAGGACGGTGAGCGCGCCGAGCACGGTACCGATGTCATCCTGACGCTGCGCGAGAACGAGAAGCTCGATGCCGACGGCGAGGCCGAGACCTACGATCGCTTCCTGACCGAGTGGGGTCTCAAGAGCCTGATTCAGCAGTACAGCAACTATGTGCGCTACCCGATTCAGATGATGGTGTCCAAGAGTCGCCAGAAACCCAAGCCCGAGGACGCCGGCGACGATTACAAGCCCGAGTACGAGGACTACCAGGAGCTCGAGACCGTCAATTCTATGACACCGATCTGGAAGAAGCGCAGCTCCGATGTCGAGCAGAAGGACTACGACGAGTTCTACAAGTCCACGTTCCACGACTTTGACGATCCTGCGCGCACCATCAGCTTCCATGCCGAGGGCACGCTCGAGTACGATGCCCTGCTGTTTGTGCCGGGCCGCGCGCCGTTCGATCTGTACAGCAAGGATTACGAGAAGGGTCTGGCACTCTACAGCTCCAACGTCCTGATCATGGAGAAGTGCGACGACCTGCTGCCCGACTACTACAACTTTGTCCGCGGCGTCGTGGATTCCGCCGATGTGTCGCTCAACATCTCGCGTGAGACGCTGCAGCAGAACCGTCAGCTCAAGGCCATCGCCAAGCGTGTGGAAAAGAAGATCACCGCCGACCTTGAGGATATGCGTGACAACGACCGCGAGGCCTACGAGAAGTTCTTTGAGAACTTTGGCCGCGGTCTTAAGTACGGCATCTACTCGAGCTATGGCATGAAGGCCGATGAGCTCGCCGATCTGTTGCTGTTCTGGTCTGCCAAGGAACAGAAGATGATTACCCTGGCCGAGTATGCCAAGGGCATGCCCGAGGATCAGAAGGCCATCTACTACGCCGCCGGCGACTCGCGTGAGCGCTTGGCCAAGATGCCCGTGGTAAAGGGCGTGCTCGACCGCGGCTATGACGTGCTGCTGCTGACGCAGGACGTGGATGAGTTCACCTTCCAGGCTATGCGTGAGTACGTTGCCGCCGATATGCCCAAGATCTACGAGGACGATGCCGCCCGCGAGGCTGCCGAAAAGGCCGTGGCCGATGGTGCCGAGCCCGAGGTTGAGGATCGTCACCTGGAGCTCAAGAACGTCACAACCGGTGATCTTGACCTGGCGACCGAGGACGAGAAAAAGGAGGCCGAGGACGCCACCAAGGAGAACGAGGACCTCTTTAACGCCATGAAGGAGGCACTCGGCGACAAGGTCGAGAAGGTTGCCGTCTCCGCGCGCCTGACCGATGCCCCCGCTTGCATCACCACCGAGGGCCCGCTTTCGCTTGAGATGGAGAAGGTGCTCCAGAAGGGACCCGAGGGCGCGCCCGACGGTATGCCCAAGAGCCAGCGCGTGCTCGAGCTCAACGCCAAGCACCCGGTCTTTGCCAAGCTCGTCGCTGCTCAGAAGGCGGGCGACACTGACAAGATCAAGCAGTACTCAGGCTTGCTCTACGATCAGGCCCTGCTGGTCGAGGGCATCCTCCCCGAGGACCCCGTGGCCTTCGCCGCAGCTGTATGTGAACTAATGTAATTGGTTCCGCCGTTCTAACGAACGGCGGACCAGTCGACGCTGCGCGGGCGCCAGAGCGACAACTTGTCATTCAAAGAGGACGGCATGACCAGAAGGTCTATGCCGTCCTCTTTTCATGCCAATTTGTTCGCTCTGGCGCCCGCTCGCTGGCATTGCCAAAACATCGACGTTGCCGTGGTCCTAAGTAGTCATTGGGGGCGTTCTTGTTTGACTAGTCGTTTAAGAACGTCCCCGATGACTATTTGAATTGCTAATTTGTGCGGGTTGTGGTTTTGTGACCTGCTGAAATTTATGATACTGTACATCTGTACGTTAACTCATCTTCGTAGTATATTGCTACCCGCAAAACTCAACACCATTGTGCTTTGAGACGTTAAAGCGCCTACTACAATGGTTGTCGATAGTACGATTCGATTTAACGACAGGATGGATGGTCCAAGCGTGAGCCTCGGCAGCAAACTATCCAATGCAAAGGTGTCCTTTGCGATATTTAAGCGCGACATTAAGCGACTGCTTGTGAACCCCGTCGCCTTGGTGGTTACCCTTGGCGTGTGCGTT
>DBEZXT010000110.1:0-4777 GCA_048291645.1 Collinsella aerofaciens
GTCGTCAGGTCCTGCTCGCCGCCCGACGCCCAGTACTGCCAGCGGCCGGTGGTGTCAGGGTCGACTATCTTTCCGCTCACCGTCGGTCCGTCCATTCCGGTGCTGGACCTGGCGTTGGCCTCGGGCAGCATGGCAAATGCCGCAGCCGGCAACACCAGCACTACGGCCAGTATCACCGCCAAGAGACCCCTCGTGTACTTACTCATCGCGTCTCCCTTCTCGCGGTCTCAGACCTTGCAACAGCCTAAAGTTACGAAATGAGACACAATTTGGGCAGGTGACACATGTTCCAGATTCTGTTTTGGGCGTGAGACAAATGTCTCACCAAAGTTGAGACACGGCGTTTTCGCAGGAAAACGGGTGCGACTCAAAAGTCGTGAGCGCGCACAGCGGCAAACGGCGCTATGTGGGGCCTTGCGGGAGCAAAATGATCCGTTTTCCTCCGTCCCCGGGGAATCAGCTGGCGATGCCCTCCACGAAACTGGCCCATCTACTACGTTTGACCCGATACCCCTGACCATACCCACGTTTTACTAAAAACCGCAGGCGTTCTACCTGCTGTTTTGTTTTTGCGTTGTTCGCCATGGTTAAGGGCAGCGGCTTAAACGTAGTAGATGGGCCCATTTCGTGGCAAACGGGTCACGCGGCAGCTCTCGCAAGGCCAAAATGATTCGTTTCCCTCCGTCCACGGGAGTTCAAGGCTGTTACGGATATGATGCCATTTCAAAACTATGCCGGATTACGGGGCTAAAGTCGGGACCCTCATCCATACCCTCATTTTTTGAAAAACGGCAGGCTATCTACCTGCGGTTTTGTTTTTGGGATTTTCCGTATGGTGGGAGGTTCGCTATCCAGCCCCGTAATCCGGCATAGTTTTGTTCGTGGCAGCCCAACCGCGCGTTCACGCGCGGGGCCGGTGGGGCATTTTTGCCCCACCGGCCCCTGTTCCAGCGCTATTCCAGCTTGGTTTCTACTGTGGGAGTCTTGTCCGCTGCGACTGGGGTGCGGGCGGTGTCCATAGTCAGGCAGTGCTTGGGGCAGCTCTCGATGCACTCACCGCACACCACGCAGGCATACGGGTCGATCGACCACGTTCCACCCTTGCGATCGACCGCGAGCGCGCCCGCCGGACAGCGACGCGCACACATGCCGCAGCAAATGCACACGTCCATGTCGTTGACGATATGCCCGCGCAAGCGCTCGGGCGCCGCGAGCTTCTCCTGCGGATAGCACACCGTGACCGGCTGCTTGACCATAGAGCCCAAGGCCGTCTTGGCAAATGTCAGCAAACTCATGCCGCGCCTACCTTTCCGTGCAGCTAATGCAGGGGTCGATGGTCAGGATAATCATGGGAACGTTGGCAAGGAGTACGCCCTGCAGCGCATGCGTCAGACCCGCCAAGTTTTGCGACGTTGGCGTGCGCACGCGGAAACGGTCCAGGTTCTTGGTGCCGTTGCCGCGCACATAGTAATACGCCTCGCCGCGCGGCTGCTCAATCACAACCTCGCCGCGCGCGCCGTCGGCCGGCGTAAGCTTGGTGCGCCCGCCAATCCCGTCGTGCGGAATCTTGCCCACAAGCTCCTTAATGATGTCCATGGCCTGCGTGACCTCGGCGCAACGCACCTGGCAGCGGGCATAGCAATCGCCATCGGTAGCAACGATGGGCTCAAACGCAGCCAGATCCGCATAGGCACCGTCGTCAAACATGCGCACGTCGTAATCCACGCCCGATGCGCGCCCAAACGGACCGACCATCGAAAGCTCCAGCGCGTCTTTCTTGCTAATCATGCCCACGCCATGCAGGCGCTCGCCGCAGCTGTTGTCGTCCAAAAACGTATGCACCAGGGCCTCGTAGTCAGGACGCATGGCATCGAGCGTCTGGACAATGCCCGCCAGCTCGGAGTCCTCGATATCGTGCTTAAGGCCGCCGATCTCGTTAATCGACAGAATCACGCGCCCGCCGCAAGTGCTCTCAAAAATCTTGAGTATCTGCTCGCGCAGGGTCCATGACCGATAGAACAGCGCCTCAAAGCCAAAGGCGTCGGCGAGCAGACCCAGCCACAGCAGATGCGAGTGAATGCGCGAAAGCTCGTGCAGAATGGTGCGGATATACTGCACGCGACCAGGCACCTCGATGCCGAGCATGCGCTCGCAGGCGCTGGCATAGCCGCAGCTGTGGCCCACGGCGCAGATGCCGCAGATGCGCTCGGCGATGTAGCCAAACTGATGCATGTCGCGCTTTTCGGTGACCTTCTCGAGCCCGCGGTGCACAAAGCCGATCTGAGGAATTGCCTCGATGACGCGGTCATCCTCGATCACCAGGTCCAGATGAAGCGGCTCGGGCAGCACCGGGTGCTGCGGGCCAAACGGAATAACGGAGCGATGTGCCATGGACCTTACGCCTCCTTTTTCTGCTTGTCGCGGGCGGCCTTGGCGGCAAGCGCCGCGCGGACCTTGGCCGCTTTCTCGGGATCCATGGCGGCGAGCTTTGCCTCCATCTCGGCAGCCTTGAGCGCGGCCTTGGCAGCGGCATCGTCATGCTGAGCATCGGAGCCGGTAGCCGCAGCGGGCTGGGCGGCAACAGCGTTCGCAGCATCGCCGGCACCCGCGGCGCCCTCCCCCGCAGCAGCAGCGGCAGCGGCCTTCTCGGCCGCAGCCTTGCGCGCCTTGGCCTCTGCGGCGGCACGGACCTTCATGGCCTTCTCGCGCGCGGCCTTCACCTCGGGCGTGATAACGCTCATGGGCTCGGCCGTTGAGACCTGGTAGAAAAAGCCCTTAAAGTCGATCTGCATGTCGGTGATGGCAAGCCCAAACAGATCGTGTGCCTCGTTCTCAAACGGGAACACCGCCGGATAGTACGAGCTGATGGACGGAATCTCCTGGTACTGGTCGATGCCCTCGACCACCAGGTTCTCGATCGCATAGCTACCATCCTGAGCGATCTGCTCCTGTGCAGCACGAACGTTGATAAACGTATAGACCAGGCGATACGTGCCGTCGTCGACGTTGCGCTCGGCGTGCATTTGCACAAAGCGCGCGCCGACGCCCTTGACCGCCTGGACATGCGACAGGAGCTCGTCGATCCCGACGGTGGTATAGAGAGCCTTCTGCATTACTCAGCCTCCTTTGCAGCGGCGGGCGCGGCGGGCTTCCCGGCAGGCGCGCCACCGGCACCGTCAGCCCCGGCCCCCGCGGCCACAAACCCGTCCTCGCCCAACTCAACGCCACCGTCCCAGGTAGCGGCGCCGCCCACGGTGAGCGGGTCACCGCCGGCACGCATCACGGCCTCCTTCTGGTCCAGGATGCCGCACGCCTCCACAATGGCATCGATCACCGTCTCGGGACGAATGGCGCACCCGGGCGCGTACACGTCCACGGGAATCGCGCGGTCCACGCCGCCGATCACGTTGTAGGCATCGCGGAACACGCCGCCCGAGCACGCGCAGATACCGCATGCCACCACGCACTTGGGCTCGAGCATCTGGTTGTAGATCTGGCGCACGACGGGCAGGTTCTGGGCATTGACCGACCCCGTCACCAAAAAGATGTCCGCATGCTTGGGGTTGCCGGTGTTGACCACGCCAAAGCGCTCCGCATCGAACAGCGGTGTGAGCGAGGCCAGCACCTCGATATCGCATCCGTTGCAGCTCGAGCCGTCGTAATGAATAACCCACGGCGAGCGCGACATTTTATGATCCATGAATGCCGCCTCCTAAATAAACACGTCGACGAGGATGGGCATAAGGTTGAGCAGGCCAAACACCAGCGCCACGCCCCATCCGAGCTTAAAGCAGCTGCGCCAGGTACTGCGTGCGAAGGTGTTGTCGATAAGCACCTCGACAAAGTACGTCGCGGCCATCACGACCAGGGCTACCACCCAGCTCACCGGGTTGCCCCAAACAAAGAACATGCCCACCCACATCAAAAACAGCACGGTCTCGCACCAGTGCATAAGGGTCATCTTGGCCAGCGTGCCGCCGCTCATCTCGGTGGCGACGCCCTGGACAATCTCCTGATGCGCGTGATGCGAGTACGAAAGATCGAACGGTGACTTGCGCAGCTTGATGGTAAGCACCGCAAGCAGCGCGAGGAAAATGGGCGCGCTGTACACGATGATGGGGGCCGACTGCCCCGTCACGGCAATGGAATCGAAGCTATCGGTGGCAAGATACAGGCCCACGCTCATCAGCAGAACGGCGGGCTCGTAACTCATAACCTGCAGCAACTCACGATCGGCGCCGACCTGGGCAAACGGGCTTTGCGTCGAGGCAGATGCCAACACCACAAAGATCGCGGCGAGCGTCACCATAAAGGCGCACAGCAGCGTGTTGGAGCCCGACACAAAGATGCCGCCGCCCACCACGGTAAAGATGAGCGCACACGCCATGTAGGTATCGTCCATGGTGTTTACGCTGGCGGGAGCTTTGCGCAGCAGCTTGGCAACGTCGTAGAACGGTTGCAGCAGGCGCGGGCCCACACGGCCCTGCATGCGAGCCGAAAGCTTACGGTCAACGCCGTCGATCAGGCCGCCCACAAGCGGCGCCAGCAGGGCAAACGCCACGGTGCCAATAAAGATGCCCACGACACCCGAACCTTCAAAATACTTACCGCGCAGCACCGAGGGCGCGCTCATGGCAAGCCGCTCGGGCCCAATCCACGCGCAACACAGCAACGCAAACAAGATAATGCTGCAGCACACGACGCTACCCGCGGGGCCAATACGCTTCTCGCCAAGGGCGTCCTCCGAGTACCAATTGCGCTTTTCGGCCTTCACCTC
>DBEZXT010000111.1:0-11123 GCA_048291645.1 Collinsella aerofaciens
CCCGCTAAAGTGTTTGCTGGGCAAACGCAAAGCCTGCGTCAAACCCTCGTGTGCTCTTCTTAAATCATGCATTGTAGCAGTCAAAGTGCGTTAAGATACTTCCCCAGTATTGGGCGCCCAAGGTTGGGCTGGGTCCTACGAGGCCTGCAGCCGACCGGTCGCATGGAAAAAGGAGAAACATGGCTACGTTCTTTCCCGGTGAGTCCCACACGTTTTCGGAGTATCTGCTGGTCCCTGGTTACTCGTCCTCGCAGTGCATCCCCAACAACGTCTCTCTTAAGACGCCGCTAACCCGCTTTAAGCGCGGTGAGAAGCCGGCAATCACCCTGAACATCCCCATGGTTTCCGCCATCATGCAGTCCGTCTCGGGCGTCGACATGGGTGTCGCGCTCGCTACCGAGGGCGGCCTGTCCTTCATTTACGGTTCCCAGAGCGCCGAGTCCGAGGCCGCCATGGTCAAGGCCGTCAAGGATCACAAGGCCGGCTTCGTTCAGTCCGATTCCACGCTGACCCCCGACATGACCATGGAGCAGGTCATCGAGCTCAAGGAGAAGACCGGTCACTCCACCATGCCGGTTACCGACGACGGCACTCCCAAGGGTAAGCTCCTGGGCATCGTCACCAGCCGTGACTATCGTCCCAGTCGCGATGACCACCAGACGAAGGTCTCCGAGTTCATGACCCCGCGTGAGCAGCTCATCGTGGGCGACAAGAACATCAGCCTCAAGGTTGCCAACGACGTCATCTGGGATAACAAGCTCAACGCCCTGCCAATCGTCGACGACAACGATCACCTCATGGGCATTGTGTTCCGCAAGGACTACGACAGCCACAAGACCAACCCCAACGAGCTGCTCGATAACGACAAGCGCTACATGGTCGGCGCCGGTATCAACACCCGCGACTATGCCGAGCGCGTGCCGCTGCTCATCGAGGCCGGTGCCGACGTTCTGTGCATCGACTCCTCCGAGGGCTTCAGCGAGTGGCAGAAGCGCACTATCGAGTGGATCCGCGCCAACTACGGCGAGGACGTCAAGGTTGGTGCTGGTAACGTCGTCGACGCCGAGGGCTTCCGCTTCCTGGCCGACTGCGGTGCCGACTTCATCAAGGTCGGTATCGGCGGCGGTTCCATCTGCATTACCCGCGAGACCAAGGGCATCGGCCGTGGCCAGGCCACCGCGTTGATCGACGTCTGCCGCGCTCGTGACGAGTACTACGAGGAGACCGGCGTCTACGTGCCCGTTTGCTCCGACGGCGGCATCGTCTACGACTACCACATGACGCTCGCCCTTGCCATGGGCGCCGACTTTATGATGTTGGGCCGCTACTTCGCCCGCTTCGACGAGAGCCCGACCGAGCGCGTCAACGTGAACGGTCAGTACATGAAGGAGTACTGGGGCGAGGGTTCCGCGCGTGCCCGCAACTGGCAGCGCTACGATCTGGGTGGCGCCGCGAAGCTCAGCTTCGTCGAGGGCGTCGACTCCTACGTTCCCTACGCCGGCTCCCTCAAGGACGGCGTGGGCGGTACGCTTTACAAGGTCAAGTCCACGATGTGCAACTGCGGTGCCCTCTCGATCCCCGAGCTCCAGGAAAAGGCACGCCTGACCCTGGTCAGCTCCACCTCGATCGTCGAAGGCGGCGCCCACGACGTAGTCGTCAAGGATTCGCAGCAAAGCGTCAGCTACCGCTAAGCGGCTTTCCCAAGCACCGCACCTTGCCGTTCAAACCGTCGCTCGCGTACCAAAGTACGCGTCGCTCCTCTTTCATGGCAATCTGCGGCACTTGGAAAACCCGACCATGTTTGGGCGGATAACAGATAGCGGTTGATTCACAACCACGTTATTTAGATAAAGCGAGATGCCCGCAAGTCGCAGGCATCTCGCTTGTCGTATTTGCTATCATCAGTCAAGTTAACCTTAGGGTCGGGCGGCTTGGCTTTGTTCGCTACAAGTTCCGCACGCAAAGAAGAGCACTTAATGTGCTCTTCGTCTTGCGCAGGACTGTCCGCAGTAGCGAATAAAGCCAAGCCGCCCGACCCCAGCTAAGATTAAAGGAGCTGATATGTGCGATTGCACAGATCATAAGGACGAGATCCCTGCCTACGACGCGCAGGCCATTGAGTCCAAGTGGATGAAGGCCTGGGAGGACTCCAACCTCTTTGCCGTCGACACCGACGACAGCAAGCCCAAGAAGTACGTGCTCGAGATGTTCCCGTATCCGTCGGGCGACCTGCACATGGGCCACGCGCGCAACTATACCATCGGCGATGCCATGGCCCGTCAGGCCCGCATGCGCGGCTACGACGTGCTGCATCCCATCGGCTTTGACGCCTTTGGCCTGCCCGCCGAGAACGCCGCCATCAAGCACAACACGCAGGCTGCCGCCTGGACGTATAAGAATATGGACCAGGCGCTCGCCACGATGAAGCGCATGGGCTTCTCCTACGATCTGGATCGCATGGTCAAGACCTGCAGCCCCGACTACTACCGCTGGGGTCAGTGGATCTTTGAGAAGCTGTGGGAAAAGGGCCTGGTCTACCGCAAGAAGAACCCGGTCAACTGGTGCCCCAACTGCAAGACCGTTCTGGCCAACGAGCAGGTCACTGAGGGCAAGTGCTGGCGCTGCGGCACCGAGCCCGAGAAGCGCGATCTTGAGCAGTGGTACTTCAAGATTACCGAGTACTCCCAGGAGCTGCTCGACGATCTGGAGAAGCTCCCCGGCTGGCCTGAGCGCGTCAAGCAGATGCAGGCCAACTGGATTGGCCGCTCCGAGGGCGCCGAGGTCGACTTTACCCTGTGCGACCAGGATGGCGAGCCCATCGAGGGCGACGAGGGCAAGATCACCGTCTTCACCACGCGTGCCGATACGCTCTTTGGCGTCTCCTTCTTTGTCCTGGCTCCCGAGTACGCCCGTCTGCACGAGCTCGTCGAGGGCACGGAGTACGAGGAGGCCGTGACCAAGATCGTCGAGGACTCCAAGCATATCTCTGCCGTCGAGCGTGCCCAGGGCACTCTCGAGAAGCACGGTGCCTTTACCGGCCGCTACGTGGTGAACCCCGTGAACGGCGAGAAGGTCCCCGTGTGGGTTGCCGATTATGTCGTTGCCGACTACGGCACCGGCGCCGTCATGGCCGTTCCCTGCGGCGACCAGCGCGACTTTGAGTTTGCCCGCAAGTACGACCTGCCGATCGTGCCGATCATCCTGGACGATGACGATCGCGCTGCCGTCGAGGCCAGCGGCGAGACCATCGATACCTTCCATGCCGAGAACGTCGACTGGGATTGCGCTCACGCTGCCGAGGGCACGCTCGTTCAGTCCGGCAAGTACACCGGCATGCGCGGCGGTAAGCACTCCGAGGGCGAGGCTGCCATCGTGGCCGACCTCGAGGCCATGGGCTGCGGTCGTCGCAAGGTCGAGTTCCGCCTGCGCGACTGGCTCATCAGCCGCCAGCGCTATTGGGGCAACCCCATCCCGGCTATCCACTGCGAGCATTGCGGCATCGTGCCCGTGCCAGAGGATCAGCTGCCGGTGACGCTGCCTGAGAACCTGGACCTGGGCGCCGGCGAGACCCTGGCCGAGTGCAAGGACTTCTACGAGACCACCTGCCCGGTCTGCGGCCGCCCGGCCAAGCGCGAGACCGATACTATGGACACCTTCACCTGCTCCAGCTGGTATTACCTGCGTTACACCGACCCGCACAACACCGAGCTGCCCTTCTCCCGCGAGGCGGCAGACCGTTGGATGCCCGTCGATAACTACATCGGCGGCATCGAGCACGCCATTCTGCACCTGCTCTACAGCCGCTTCTTTACCAAGGCGCTACGCGACCTGGGCCTGCTGAGCGTGGACGAGCCCTTCACCAACCTGCTGTGCCAGGGCATGGTCAAGGACGAGAACGGCGACACCATGTCCAAGTCCAAGGGCAACGTCGTGCCCCCGAGCTCGGTCATCGAGCCCTACGGCGCCGACACCATGCGTCTGGCGATCCTGTTTATCGCCCCTCCCGAGAAGGACTTCGACTGGGATCCCAAGGCCGTCGAGGGCGCCAACCGCTTTATCAAGCGCGCTTGGCGTATCGTGTGGCAGCTCGTCCAGTCGGGTGACGCCAACGTGGCCTTCGACAAGTCCGTGCTCGACGAGACCGCGATGAAGCTCTACCGCGAGCGTCACCGCACCATCGCCAAGTGCACCGAGGACTTCGATCGCGGCCAGTTCAACACCGCGATCTCGGCCGTCATGGAGCTCGTCAACGCGGCGAGCGCCTACCTCAACGCCACCGAGGGCGCTGAGCGTGACAAGGCTCTGTGCTACGGCGTGGCCAAGGACATCGTGAGCGTCCTGGCGCCCATCTGCCCGTTCTGGGCCGACGAGCTGTGGCACGAGGCGCTCGGCTGCGAGGGCAACGCCTACACCGCCGCCTGGCCCGAGTTTGACCTGGCCGAGTCCATCGAGGACACGGTGCAGATCGTCGTCCAGGTGCTCGGCAAGGTCCGTGGCCGCATCGACGTGGCCCGCGATGCCTCTAGCGAGGAAATGCAGACTGCCGCCGAGGCCGCCGTCGCCAAGTGGCTCGAGGGCAAGACGGTCGTCAAGGCCATCTGCGTGCCCGGCAAGCTGGTCAACCTGGTGGTCAAGTAAGCGCTGTGCGCATAGCTGACATGCAATAAACGAGGGGCGATCCGGTTGGGTCGTCCCTCGTTTTGCATGTAACTGCCTAGGTGTCTTCGGTCAATTGTCCTATTCTTATGGAGAAGCTGTGCGCACGCTGACCTGCAGATTCGTACTGTGCTTGCACGTTTCTGCAGCTATTGGTATAGTTTGCTTGCAAATGAAGTTGTAATTGAAAGAAGTGGGGTTTCGGCCCCGCTTCTTTTTTGTATGGATGGAGGTGCCGCAATGGTCAAGACCAAGACCGAGCAGGCGATCATCGACGCGCTCGAGGCCGTCGCTCCCCAGCACGATGTCGACATCGTCGACGTCGAGCTCGTGGGTGCCACCAAGGCCCCCTGCGTGCGCGTGCGTATCGAGGGTGCCGAGGGTCAGAGCCTGTCGCTCAACGACGTCACGGCCAACACTAAGTGGGTCGGCGATGTGATTGAGGAGCTCGACCCTATCTCTTCGAGCTATACGCTCGAGGTGTCGAGCCCGGGCATGGCGCGTCCGCTGCGCCGCCCGTGCGACTTTGCCCGCTTTGTGGGCGAGAACTGTGAGCTCACCTCCACCGCCACCGAGGGCCGTCGCAAGTACGCCGGCAAGATTGCCGCCGCCACCGAGACGAACGTGACCCTCGAGCTCGAGGACGGCGAGTCCGTTACCCTCGATTTCTCTGATGTTAAAAAGTGCAAGTTGAAGCCCACCTATGACTTCAAGCCCGCGAAGGAAGGAAAGTAAGATGGCAGCATCCGACATGATGTCCGCCCTGATGGAGCTTTGCCAGGAGAAGCACATCGACCAGCTCTACCTGATCGACCGCCTGGAGCAGTCGCTCGCCAAGAGCTATGCCGAGATCCTGCATCTTGAGTGGGGCGCCAAGGTGACCATCGATCGCACCACCGGCAAGATCTACGTCTACCGTCTGGAGCCGATCGACGATTCCATGGACGAGGAGGGCAACTTCACCGAGTTCGAGGAGATCGACGTCACTCCTAAGAACACGAGCCGTATCGCCGCCCAGCACGCCAAGGCCGAGATCAACGCAATCGTACGCAACTCCGCCCGCGAGCAGATCTACGAGGAGTTCTCCGGCCGCATCGGTGACCTCATCAGCGGTACCGTGCTGCAGTCCACGCCCGACTTCACGATCGTCAAGATTCGCGAGGGCGTCGAGGCCGAGCTTCCGCACTTCGACCAGCGCCGTTACGAGAACGAGCGCAACGAGCGTCCGATGGGCGAGCGCTACCTGCACAACCAGCATATCAAGGCCGTGATCATCGACGTTCGCGACCCCAACTCCAACCTGCAGCCGGTTCGTGGCGAGCACAGCCGTCCGCCGATTGTCATCTCCCGTACCCACCCCGAGCTCATGCGTCGTCTGTTTGAGCAGGAGGTGCCCGAGATCTATGAGGGCACCGTCCAGATCAAGTCGATCGCCCGCGAGCCCGGCCAGCGCTCCAAGGTCGCCGTCCACTCGCTCGACGACCGTCTGGATCCCGTGGGCGCCTGCGTCGGCCCCAAGGGCAGCCGTGTTCGCGCTGTCGTGGGCGAGCTCCGTGGCGAGCGCGTCGACGTCATCCTGTGGGATGCCGATCCTGCCGTCTACGTCGCCAACGCCCTGTCGCCCGCTAAGGTCACCCGCGTCCTCATCGACGAGGAGAAGGCCTACGCCGGCGTCATCGTGCCCGACGACCAGCTGTCCCTCGCCATCGGCAAGGAGGGCCAGAACGCCCGCCTCGCCGCGCGCCTGACCGGCTGGCACATCGACATCAAGTCCGAGACGCTTGCTGCCGACATCCTCAAGAACGTTCCCGTTCACGAGGAGCCCGCCGCCGACCTGATCGGTGACGAGGAGGACGAGGACGTCCGCCGCTGCGAGTACGTGTCCGAGGACGGCATCCAGTGCCGCAACCAGGCTCGTCCCGGCTCCCGTTTCTGCGGTGTCCATGACACCGACGCCTTCGATGATGCGGAGGACCTGATCTAGCGCGCGGTCGCGCCGGGCGGGTCCCGGCGCGTCTCCCACGCTCGTTCAGTCTCTAGGCACCCAAGGTGCCAGAAAGGGTAGGTGAAGTCATATGGCAAAAGTCCGTGTGTCCACCCTGGCCAAAGAGTTCGGCATGACCTCCAAGGAACTGATGGGTCATCTCGCCGATATGAAGATTCCCGCTAAGTCCGCTTCCTCCACCTTGGAGGACGCTTATGTCGCTATGGTCCGCAAGCAGCTCGCCTCGGTGATCGAGGCCCGCGCTCAGGAAGTCGAGGCCGCTAAGCAGGCCGAGGAGCAGGCCGCTGCCGCCGAGGAGGCTGCACGCGCCGCCGAGGCCGAGCGCGAGCGCATCGCCGCCGAGAAGGCACGCGAGGAGGAGCGCCGCCAGTTTGCCGCTGCCCAGGCTGCCGAGGAGGCCGCCCGCGCCGAGGCCGAGGCCAAGAAGAAGGCCAAGCAGGAGCGCCTTGCCCGCGAGAAGGAGGAGGCTGCCCGCGAGGCCCAGCGCCGCGCCGTTCCCGCTTCCGACTCCGGTTCGCGTTTCCGCTCTCTGCTCGACCAGATCGCCGCACAGGAGACCGTGCTCAAGGAGAAGAAGGACGCTGAGGAGAAGGCCAAGGCCGAGCGCGCTGCCGAACGCGGCAACCGTCGTGGCGGCAACAACGACCGTCGCGGCGGCCGTCGTAACGATCGCAACGCCTCCGACAGCAACTCCGAGCGCAACGCATCCGAGAGCCGTCCCCACAGCCATCGCACCAACGCCAGCAACAACGTCGCTGCCGGTATGGACTTCCCCAACCCCGATAAGCAGGGCAAGGGCAAGAAGCGCAAGGGCGGTCACAACAACGAAGAGGACCACTACAGCCGCATGGCTCGCGAGGCCGAGGAGTACAGCCGCGAGAAAGTGCTCGAGGAGGCTCGTGCCGCCGTCGAGGAGGCCTCTCGCGAGTCCACTGGTCGCCGCAAAAAGCGCAAGGAGAAGCGCGAGCGCGAGGCCGCAAAGGCTCAGGAAGAGCGCAAGATTGAGGAGGCGCTGGCCCAGGGCGTGAACCCCGAGGACCTCGACGCCATCAAGGTCTCCCAGGGCGTTACCGTCCAGGAGCTCGCCGAGGCGCTCGACGTTCCGGCCAACGACATCATCAAGCGTCTGTTCCTGCTGGGCACGCCGCTTACCATGACGCAGTCCATGTCCGACGACCTCGTCGAGCTCGTTGCCGACGACCTGGGTCGCCAGATCAAGATCATCACCCCCGAGGAGGAGAACACCTTCTCGTTCTACGACGACCCCGCCGATCTTAAACCGCGTGCCCCGGTCGTCACCGTCATGGGTCACGTCGACCACGGCAAGACGAGCCTGCTCGACGCCATCCGTCACACCGGCGTCGCTGCCGGCGAGGCGGGCGGCATTACCCAGGCCATCGGCGCTTCGCAGGTCATGATCAACGACCGTAAGATCACCTTCATCGATACCCCCGGTCACGCCACCTTTACGGCCATGCGTGCCCGCGGCGCCAAGGTGACCGACATCGTCATCCTGATCGTGGCTGCCGACGACGGCGTCATGCCCCAGACCATCGAGTCGATCAACCACGCCAAGGCTGCCGGCGTTCCCATCGTCGTCGCCGTCAACAAGATCGATAAGCCGGGTGCCAACCCCGACCGCGTGCGCCAGGAGCTCACCGAGTACGGCATCATCCCCGAGGAGTGGGGCGGACAGAACATGTTCGTCAACATCTCGGCCAAGCAGAAGATCGGTATCGATGACCTGCTCGAGACCGTGCTGCTCCAGGCCGACGTGCTCGAGCTCAAGGCCAACCCTGATACCTTTGCTTCGGGCAACGTCCTCGAGGCTAAGCTCGACAAGGGCCGCGGCTCGGTTGCCACCGTGCTCGTGACCCGCGGTACCCTGCACGTGGGCGACACGCTGGTCGCCGGCCTCACCTACGGCCGCGTCCGCGCCATGCTCGACCCCAAGGGCAACGCCGTCACCGAGGCCGGTCCTTCCGACGCCGTCGAGATCTTGGGCCTGCAGTCCGTCCCCAACGCCGGCGATGAGTTCCGCGTGTTCGAGGACGAGCGCGAGGCACGTGCGCTGGCCGACGAGCGTTCGCTCAAGGCCCGTATCGAGGAGCAGAGCCGCGTCAAGCACGTGACGCTCGAGAACCTCTTCGAGACTATCGCCGACGCCGAGGTCAAGGAGCTCAACCTGATCATCAAGGCCGACGTCCAGGGTTCCATCGAGGCCCTTCAGGACTCCCTCGACAAGATGGATCAGTCCGAGGTGCGCATCAACACGATCCACTCCGCCGTTGGTGCCATCAACGAGACCGACGTGGTCCTGGCCGACGCCTCCAACGCCATCATCATCGGCTTTGGCGTCCGTCCCGACGGCAAGGCCCGCTCCGCCGCCGAGCGCGAGGGCGTCGAGATCCGTTGCTACGACGTCATCTACAAGTGCCTCGAGGACCTCGATGCTGCCCGCATCGGCATGCTCAAGCCCACCGAGGTCGAGGTCTCCACGGGTACTGCGACCGTTCTGGACACCTTCAAGGTGCCCAAGGTCGGTATCGCCGCCGGTGTCCGCGTCGAAGAGGGCGAGATTGCCGCGACCGATTCTGTGCGCCTGGTGCGCGACGGCATCGTGGTCTTCAACGGTAAAATCGCCTCGATGCGCCACTACAAGGACGAGGCCAAGAGCCTCAAGAGCGGCTCCGAGGGCGGTATTGGCCTGGAGAACTTCCAGGACATCAAGCCTGGCGACACCATTGAGGGCTACCGCATCGACCAGGTTGCCCGTACCGAGTAGGGGGTAGCGCTATGAAGCAAACGCAGGCAACCCGCCGTCTGGGCGAGCAGCTTCGCGAGAAGCTCGGTTATATCCTGCTCTTTGAGGTTTCCGATCCGCGTCTCGACCTGGTCACCTTGACCGCGGTCGAGGTTGCGGTGGACCGTTCGTTCGCGCGCGTGTACGTGTCGTGCGACGCGAGCCGCTACGACGAGGTCATGGAGGCGCTCGCCAGCGCCAAGGGCCGCATCCGTAGCCTGTTGGCCCGCTCGCTCGATTGGCGCGTCACGCCCGAGCTCGATTTTCGCATCGATCGCTCGACCGATGAGGCCGAGCGCATCACGCGCGCGCTGGAAAACGTTCCCGCCACGCTTGCGATCGAAAAGGACGAGGACGGCTATCCCATAGCGGATGTCGCCCAGGAGGCAGCTTTAGATGAGTAATTCCGCCGACCTCGCATCGTGCGAGTCTGCAGATATTCAGCGACGCATCCTCGAGCTCATCGAGGATGCGTCCTCCATTGCGATTTCGGGACATACGTCTCCCGATGGCGACGCCCTGGGCTCCGTGCTGGGTCTGGGCTTATCGCTTATGAAGTTTTTCCCCAACAAGGACATTGCCCTGCTGCTGGCAGACGATGACCCGGTTCCGCGCATCTACCGCTTTATGGAGGGTGCCGACCGTCTGGTGCCGGCATCTGCGTATACCGACAATCCGGACCTGTTCATCTCGGTGGACGTGCCGGTCGTCGAGCGTCTGAACAACTCAGCCGAGGTGCTCCGCCGCTCGTCGCATGTGGTGTGCTTCGATCACCATCCGGCGCGCGAGGAATTTGCCGAGCTGAGCCTGAGGTGCGTCGGCGCCGCAGCCTGCGCCATGATCATCGACCGCTTTTTGGACAATTGCGGCATTGTCGCACGTGATGGCGTTGCGACCTGCCTGCTGTGTGGCTTGGTTACCGATACCGGCCGTTTTCAGTATCAAAACGCCGATGCTGCTGCGTTCCATGCCGCCTCGCGCCTGGTCGCGCACGGTGCCGATCCGGCGCGTGTTGCGCTCGAGGTCTACCAGAGCATGCGCGTGGAGTTCTTGCATCTCAAGTCCATCGTTATGGGCCGCATCAAAACAGTGGCGCACGGTCGCGTGGCATATAGTTATGCGTACCAGAGCGACCTCGAGGCCTGCGGCGTCACTTCGGATGAGTGCGACGGCCTGGTCGATGTGGTGCGTTCGGTGATGGGCGTCGAGGTCTGCATGTTCTTAAAGGGCATTGAGGGCGATACCAAGGTGCGTGGCAACCTGCGCTCCAAGGGCGACCTCGATGTGTCCGAGATTGCTGCCAACTTTGGCGGTGGCGGGCATCATGCCGCCGCCGGCTTTTCCAACAACGGAACGATTCGCGAGACGCTCGCCGTGGCACTTCCCATGCTGGCCGAGCTGGTGGGGGAGGATCCCGCTTCGGTGACCGTCGAGCTCTAACTAATTGGATGGTACATGGCTCGTCGAACGCCTTCTCAATTGAATATGCTACTCGCCGTCGATAAGCCGGTGGGCTGCACGTCCCATGACGTGGTTTCGCAATGCCGACGCGCCCTCCATGAGCGGCGCGTTGGCCATGCCGGTACGCTTGACCCCATGGCATCCGGTGTCATGGTGGTGGGCGTGGGCCAGGCCACCCGTCTGCTGGGCATGCTTACC
>DBEZXT010000112.1:0-2595 GCA_048291645.1 Collinsella aerofaciens
TTCCGATTTGGATTCGAGTGGAGCGTATTCTGGTTCTGCCTTTGTACGTGATGGTAAGATTCACTACTTCTATACCGGCAACGTCAAGCATTTTGACCGCGATGATTACGACTACGTGTTGACGGGCCGTGAGCAAAACCAGATTCATGTGGTTGCCGAGAACCCCGACGAATTGGGCGAGAAGCGCATAGCTGTTGGGCCGGTCGATTGCCCCGACGATATCGGTACGCACGTGCGTGATCCCAAAATCCTTGAACACGATGGTATCTACTACATGGTTCTGGGCGCTCGTACGAAAGACGACCGCGGCTGCGTGCTTGTCTATACCTCGAGCGATCTAGAGGACTGGAGCTATGCGACGCGCATTGAGTTGGGCGAGAAGTTTGGCTTTATGTGGGAGTGCCCCGATCTGTTTGAGCTCGATGGTGAGCTTATTCTCGTTTGCTGTCCGCAGGGTGTGTCCGCCGATGGATGGCGTTACCGCAATCCGCACCAGTGCGTGTGGTTTCCCATCGAGGCCGATTGGGAGGCGCCGAGTTTTAAGACCGCCGGGCAGGGCATGCCCCCGATGGTCGATGCCGGCTTTGATTTCTACGCACCGCAGTCTTTTGAGGATGCTGCGGGTCGGCGTTTGATGATCGGGTGGTCGGGTTGCCCCGATGCGACGGCAAAAAGCCCGACGGTGGCACGCGGGTGGCAGTGCGCGTTGACGGTGCCGAGAGAACTGAGCATGCGCGATGGTAAGCTCTGTCAGCAGCCGGTGCACGAGATTGAGAGGATGCGCGGCGACTGCGTTTGCGCGACAGGCGGTGAAACCGTTGAGGAGCCGGGCCGCCTGTTTGATCTTGTGGTTTCCTGTGAGGGCGCCCAGGTGATCGAGCTCGAAATCCGCAAGGGTGTCTTTGTGCGCTATGCAGACGGGATGCTTACCCTCGACATGGGTGACGAAGGCTATGGGCGCGACCAGAGGTCGATCGAGCTCAGCGAGCTTCGCGACCTGCGCGTGCTTTCGGACACTACGATGGTCGAGATTTTTGCAAATGGCGGCGAGGCAGCACTTACGAGCCGGACCTATTCGCCGGCGGTTCCGGCGATGGAGCTGCACGCCGAGGGTGCGGCATCGATGAATTTCTACCGCCTCGTGCATTAACCGTGCGTGGAGCACGATTGGATTTGCTGGACGGAATGTGTCGCAGTTGTCGCGGCCAACTACCGCTTACCGCATATAGTGACCGTTTGCGGAATAAGTAACACTCCTTAATAAACCGTGTAGAATCTCAGATAAGCACGGAGTTTTCCAGGGAGACGCTGTCCTTTGTTATGTGCAAAGGGCGGCGTCTCTTTGGCGCTTGGGGGTCGTTCTGTAGCAGGACGGCGGGCGTGTGTCACATATTAAAAAGCCAACGTCGAGATGGGTCGTGATAATAATGGGCAAGTACATAATCGTGGTTGAATCTGGTTCGGATGTGACGCCAGAGCTCTGCGAGCGCTACGGCATCGTGCGCGTGCCTATGCATGTCACGATTGGTGACGAGACCGTCGAGGACGGCTCGATCGATCCGCTCGAGATTTATTCGCGCTGCAACGAGTTTGGCGTGATGCCCAAGACCAGTGGCTGCGCGCCTGCGGATTTTGCTCACGTGTACGACCGCATTCACGCTGAGCAGCCCGATGCGACTATTCTGCATCTCGCGTATTCCGAGGCCACGACCTGCTCGCATCAATCATCGAAGATCGCCGCCAAGGGGCGCGACTACGTCTACTCCATGGACACGCGCTTTGTCTCGGTGGGCCAGTCGCTCGTTGTCGTCGAGACTGCCAAATACATCGAGGCTCACCCCGATGCCACCGTCGACGAGATCTTCGCCTTCACGAACTCCGTCATGGACCGTGTGCTGCTGGGCTTTGTTCCTACCGACCTAGCCTTCCTTAAGGCAGGCGGTCGTCTGTCCAACGTGGCATTCCTTGGCGCCCATCTGCTCAAGATTAAGCCCTGCATTGAGGTGACGGGCGGCAAGTTCGTGGCGACCAAGAAGTTCCGCGGCTCTATGCTCAAGTGCGCCCGCGCCTTTATTGACCACATGGTTGCGAAGGGCGAGATTGACTACTCGCACATTGGCTTGGCGTATTCGGTGGGCCTTTCCCAGGAGCTGCGCGATGACATGGAAGTCTATGCGCACGACCTGGGCTTTAAGGACGTTACCTGGACTCAGGTTGGCGGCGTCATCTCGAGCCATTGCGGCCCGACCGCCTTCGGTGCGGTGCTCACGCTTAAGGCGTAAAGGCCTCAGGCGAGCGTTCTTCAGCCTGACATCTCGACGTAGACCCCAACCATGGTGATGGGGGATAGATTAAAACGTGCCGTTCTAGTCTGAGACGTTTAAACGCAAGCGCATGGGCTAGAATGGCTCTGGCATTTTAATTGGTTGCATCCAAGGAGAGGCAAGGTAGCGGGAATGGCTGAGATGACGCTCGAGGGTGTGGACGCTCGTCCCGAGGACTCCGCGTTTGCCCTGGGCCGTGTACATTCGATTGAAACGATGGGTACGGTCGACGGACCCGGCATCCGCTTTGTGGTGTTTGTTCAGGGCTGTC
>DBEZXT010000113.1:0-3639 GCA_048291645.1 Collinsella aerofaciens
GACCAATGCCGCCAAACGCGAGCGCGCCGTTGAGGTGTGTGAGCGCCTCAACCGTCGCTATGGCCCGGTCGAGTGCTTTTTGGACCACGAGAATCCCTTCCGCCTGCTGATCGCGGTGTTGCTCTCGGCGCAAACGACCGATGCACAGGTCAACAAGGTGACGCCGCGGCTGTTTGCCCAGTGGCCCACGCCCGAGGCCATGGCGGGGGCGAGCGTGGCCGATGTGGCCGATACCATTAAGTCGCTCGGCTTTTATAAGAGCAAGGCCAAGCACGCCGTGGAGGCCGCGCAGATGATCGTTGCCGATTACGGCGGCGAGGTGCCGGCCGACATGAAGGAACTCGTGAAGCTGCCGGGTGTGGGGCGCAAAACGGCGAACATCGTGCTCAACGTGGGGTTTGGCATTGTCGAGGGCATCGCGGTCGACACGCACGTCAACCGCATTGCGCACCGCCTGATGCTGAGTCCCAAGACGCATGCCAAGGAGCCGCTCAAGACCGAGCAGGATCTGCTCAAGATTTTGCCGCACGAGTATTGGGAGTCGGTTAACCATCAGTGGATCACCTTCGGTCGCGAGATCTGCGACGCCCGCAAACCCAAGTGTGACGAGTGTCCGCTGGCAGATTTGTGCCCCAGCGTACGGGTGAGCTAGGTTACAAGGGCAGGCCGCCACTCTTGCGTATCTCCGGGCGGTACAAATCGGGACGCGGCCGGTGACCACGGCGCTCGCTACGACTCCCGAAGCAAGAACTCTTCTACCGGCACGACCGATGCCCCCTCGGTATCGTAGCGCTCGGAGCCGTGATATACGACGGCTCGGTCCTTTGCGGGAATGCCAAGTTCGGAACCAACAGAGCGTAGGTGTCGAGCGAATGTGTCGCGGTAGGTAGCGCCCGATTTGATTTCGAACGCCTGTGGGCGAGCCGGCTCTGTTAGATCGATAAGGTCGATCTCTCGTTTGCTGTCGTCGCGATAAAAGGCAAGCGTGGGCTCGAGGCCTCTGTTGAGGTATGCCTTCTGGCGTTCCGAGACAACGAGGTTTTCGAATATTTCCCCGCTTAGGGGGTGGTTCATGAGACTGCGCTCGTCGTGAATGCCAAGCAGATGGCAAAGTAGTCCCGTGTCGTAGAAGTACAATTTTGGCGCTTTGGTAAGCCGCTTGCGCATGTTTCCAGCATATGGTTGAAGCAGGAACACCAAATAGCTTGATTGCAGGATCGAAAGCCACGAGCTGATCGTCGCCGTGGCGACTCCCACATCAGCGGCGAGTCTTGATAGGTTGAGCAGCCCCCCCACGCAAGCCGCGCACAGCCCGATCATTTTTCTAAAGGAGCTCAGGTTGCGCACGTCGAGAAGGCCGCCCGCGTCGCGTTCCACATAGGTCATAAGGTAATTTTGGTAGAACATATCGGTGGGGATGCCCGCATCGTATATGCGCGGGTATCCCCCGCGAATCAGGTAGGTGTCAAGCGAGATTTGCGTGTCGCTGAGCTCCTGGTAGGAGAGAGGCAGGAGTTTGAGCATGCCGACGCGCCCGGCAAGCGATTGCTGGATGTTGTGCATGAGCAAAAAGTTTTGCGAGCCGGACAATACATACTGGCCGGTCCTTCCGCGTTCGTCGGAGGCGACCTGAATCATGCTGAACAGCTCCGGTGCATATTGGGCCTCGTCGATGATCAGATGATCGGGGCGCCTGCTGATAAAGCCGACGGGGTCATCGAGTGCGGCGCGACGGACTTCCGGGTTTTCGAGGTTGAGATATTCATATTCAGGAAAAACGGCCTTGATGAGAGTTGACTTGCCGCTTTGGCGTGGCCCCGTAAGCGAGACGACGGGAAACCATTCTGACATGTCGCGTAGCTTCTGGGCCATGGTTCGCTCAATCATTTTTAACGCCCTTCGTGTCTAGCATCTCATGCTCGTAGGCATGCTTTTGGTTTGAAAGTCTCGTACCGAGTTTGTCGGTATCTGCCGGGTTTCGTGGCAGGTCTTTGGGATTTGCCACATCGGCAAGGCAAAAAACCATAATTACTAACTAGAAGTTACCACAACTGTAAAGTAGAAATTGCCATAATTGCAAAGTAATGCAGGTAGAAGCTGGTAATTGGTGCTGTCCGATCAGGCTGTTTTGTGCCGAGGGCGTTCGGGCATGCGCGTTTTGGGGTGGCTGTTCGGCGCGCGCTGGCGTGCCCACCTCAT
The DNA here is from genome assembly GCA_048291645.1 of Collinsella aerofaciens. GTDB lineage: Bacteria > Actinomycetota > Coriobacteriia > Coriobacteriales > Coriobacteriaceae > Collinsella > Collinsella aerofaciens_CG. Next base: position 2,200 of record DBEZXT010000113.1, read on the forward strand.
GCGTTACCATGACAGGCAACGAAATCCGCCGCATACCCGCCGAGCTTGCCTCGGCGGGCTTTTGGCGTTGCAATGCCGGAGGAACAGCATGCTCATTCACCGTATAGCCGCGCAGCTCTACACTGCCGAGGCCTTGCAGACCGTCGAGGCCGGACTCGATGCTGGCGAGGACGTGACGCTGGCTGTGTCGCAGTCGGGCCGCACGCTTATGGCGGCCGCCCAGTTTGCGCGCCGTCCGCGCCCGACGGTCTATATCGTGAGCGGCGAGGATGCGGCCGATCGCGCCGCGCGTAGCCTTGCCGCCTACGTGGGCCTAGCGCACGTGTGCCGTTTTCCCGAGCGCAAGGACTATCCGTGGCGCGAACAGGCGCCCGACGACGCCGTGGTGGCGCAGCGCTGCGAGGCTCTGGGGCGCATCGTGCGCGGGGACAACTGCATCATGGTTGCCTCGGCCCGTGCGCTGCTGCGCTGCGTACCGCCGGTCGAGAGCCGCTATTGGGAGTCCACCACTTTTGCGGTGGGCGAGGAGATTCCTTTTGACGTGGTGCCGCAGCGCTTGGTGGGCATGGGCTACACCAATGCCGGCGCCGCCGATGCACCCGGCTTGTTTCGCGTTCACGGCGACACCGTCGAGGTGTTCCCCGCACAGGAAAAGGCACCCGTGCGCATCGAGTTCTTCGGCGACGAAATTGATCGCATTCGCCGCATGGTGAGCTCCACGGGCCAAACCATTGGCAACGAGGACAGTATCGAGATCTTCCCCTGCCGTGAGCTGGCGCTTACCGACGATGCGGTCCACAACATGCATGTGGCGCTCTATCGCGCCAGCCAGGACGATAGCAAGCTGGCGGCGCTGCTCGAGATGGTGGATGCACGCATCGTCACGCCCGAGCTCGACCGCTTTTTGCCGGTGATGTACGGCCAGACCGTAAGCCCACTGGCACACGTGGGCGGCAAGGCGCTCGTGGTTCTATCCGAGCCGCGCTCGCTGTTCGACGACTGCCTGCGCGCCTACGAGGATATCGAGGCGCGTGCCGGCGAGGCGGGGATTGACCGACTGGATGGCCTGTATGTACGTGCCCAGCAGCTCGATTTTGGTGCTCAGCAGCGCCTGAACTATGTGAGCCTGATTCGCGCCGGCGGCGCGGTGACGGCGGAGCTCAAGATTGAGCAGCCGGCCATCGCGGGCTCGGACAACCGCTTTATGACGCGCATTCAGGAAGTCGTAGGCAAGCGCTACGCCTGCGTGTTTGCCATTCCCGATCGCGGCGCGCGCGAGTCGATGGAGCTCACCTTTGGCGACGAGGGCATCACCTTTGAGGAATCGCTGACGGCAGCGCCCGAAAACGCCGGCGTCATTGGCGAGCGCGTACGCGTGGCAGCGGCAGATTCTGCCGACCGTGCTGCCCGCCAGGAGGCCCATGCTTCCATTCGCGAGCG
>DBEZXT010000114.1:0-4574 GCA_048291645.1 Collinsella aerofaciens
ACGGTTGAGGCGCTCACACACCTCAACGGCGCGCTCGCGTTTGGCGGCATTGGTCTCGCGTGGCATAACGACTCCTCGGCTCAACGGCACAATAAACTTATGGGCACAATTGTCCCACGTCCGAGACGCTTACGCCTCCAAGAATGCGCCGGTCTGACGGCTCCACAGGCTCGCGTACTCGCCACCCGCCTCGACGAGCTGCGTATGCGTGCCGTCCTCGACAATCTCGCCATCGGCCAGCACCACAATGCGGTCGAGCGCTGCCACGGTGGACAGGCGGTGCGCCACCACAATGGAGGTACGTCCACGCATCAGGTTTTCGAGCGCCTCCTGCACCAGCGCCTCGGACTCGCTGTCGAGGGCAGAGGTCGCCTCGTCGAGCACCAGAATCGGCGCGTCGGTTAGGATGGCACAGGCGATGGCCACGCGCTGACGCTGGCCGCCCGAGAGCTTGACGCCGCGCTCGCCCACCATGGTGTCAAAGCCACGAGGCAAGCGGTCGATAAACTCCAGGGCGTTGGCCAGGCGCGCGGCCTCGCGAATCTGCTCATCAGTGGCGTCGGGACGACCGTAGGCAATGTTTTCGCGAATGGAGCGGTGGAACAGCAGCGCCTCCTGCGGCACGTAGGCAACCTGGCGGCGCAGGCTCTGCTGCGTACAGCGCGAGACATCCTGGCCGTCCACGAGCACGCGGCCGCCCTGAACATCGTCCAGGCGCAGCAGCAGCTTGGTGAGCGTCGTCTTACCCGAACCCGATTTGCCCACCAGGCCCACGCGCTGGCCCGCCGCCACATGAAGTGTCAGGTTATCGAACACGCTCTCGCCCGCCGCAGCGTCACGGTACGCAAAACTCAGGCGCTCAAAATCAATCGCGCCCTCGGTCACTTTGAGCTCAGGGGCGTCCGGGTCGTCTGCCACCAAACATGGCTCGTCCAGCACGCGCGTCATCTCGGCCGCATCGCCCAAAGCGCGGTTGATGCGCTGCATCATGGAACTCACGTAGTTCAGGCGCATGGTGAGGTTATAGGTGTAGGTAAAAATCATGACGAGCGAGCCGGCCGAGATGCCAAACCACGCGTTGCCGCCCGCCACGAACACACTCACCACGGCCATGGTGATGACGATAAGGCCCGAGGTCGTAAAGTTGCGCTGCATCATGGCGTGCATCGAGACCGTCTCGGCGTCGCGCGCGGCACGATCGGCGGCGTCGAACAGATCGCGTTCAAAGCCCTCGCGCCCGCAGGTCTTGACGGCCAAGATGTTCGTGACCGCGTCGGAGAGCACGCCCGAGAGCTTGTTCTGGGCGGCGGACGTCGCGGCTGAAAGCGGCATGATGCGCTTGTACATAAGCCAGACAAACGCGATGTAGACGACCATGATACACACCAGGATCACGGTAAACGTCGGCACCACCGGGGCGAGTGCGGCCACGGTGCAGATGACCGAGGTGATGGTGGGGATGAGCGAATACACCGTCACGTCCACCAGCCCCGTATAGCCGCTCATAAAACGGCTTGTCTGGCTCACAAGCGATCCGCCAAAGCGGCTGGTATGGAATGTCATGGATTGGTTGGAGAGCGTGTCGAAGCATAGACGCGCCAGGTGATAGTTGCCTGCAATCTCGAGCTTGTAGACGGTGTAGTCCTGTAACTTGGAGAGGATCTGACCCACCAGGTTAACGAGTACGAGCGCCAGGATATAGGGGCCGAAGACCTCAAACACCTGGTCACCCGCCACGGGACCGGCTTGAACGCGGTCGACAATGAGGGCCATCACATAGGTATTGGCAAACGTCAGCAAAAAGATGTAGCCCGCCGACGAGAATACCGAGAGAAAGACAATCAGCGGCTGCGTGCGCGTGACACCCCAAAACCGCTGCAGCGTGCGGCGCACGGTGGAGCGGCTGAGTGGGCTGGTGCTTCTCTGGGACATGGGCTTCCTTTCGCGTCTGATAGGGCGAGACGCCATTGTTGCACATTGGAGCACGCTTCAGACAAGTGCGATACGAAAAGCGGTGGGGCGCCCGCGTTTGCGCCGGTGCCCCACCGTCTTGTTGCAATTAGTCCTCGTCTTCTTGGTCCGCGAGAAGGCTCGCGGACGTGAGTCCCAAGATCTCATCGGCTTGGTCGGCGTCTTCCAGCGCGTCGATGTCCTTGAGCTTGCGCTCCATGACGTTGGTGCGCGTGGTGATGATGCCCTCGACCGTTTTGCCCGCGGTCTCGATCTGCTGCTGGGCGCGGCGCAGCGCCTTTTGATAGCGCGGCAGCTCGGCCTTGACGGCGGAGAGCACGCGCAGCACGTCGTCGGTACGTTTTTGCAACTTAAACGTCTGATAGCTCATCTGCAGACTGTTGAGGATGGCCGCCATGGTGCTGGGACCGGCAACGTTGACGTGATAGTCGCGGCCCAGGGTCTCGATAAGCCCGGGGCGGCTGACGACCTCGGCGTACAGCCCTTCAAACGGCACGAACATGATGCCAAAGTTGGTCGTTGCCGGCACACTCAGGTACTTTTCGCAGATGTCCTTGGCCTCGCGTTTCACCATCATATCGAGCGTCTTGCGCGCTGCGGCAACGGCCTCCGCATCGCCCGACTCCTGGGCGTCGATCAGATGCTCGTACGCGTCGCCCGGGAATTTGGAATCGATCGGCAGCAGCACGGGATCGCCCTCGTCTACCGGCAGCTTGACGGCAAACTCAACGCGCTCCGAGGCACCGGGCTTGGTGGCGACGTTTTCCAGATACTGGTCGGGTGTAAGGATGTCCGCCAGAATTGCACCCAGCTGCACCTCGCCCAAAATGCCGCGCGCTTTTACATTGCCCAGCACACGCTTGAGGTCGCCTACGCCGGTGGCGATAGATTGCATATCGCCCAGGCCCTTATACACGGCCTCGAGCTGGTCGCTCACCTGCTTAAACGATGCCGACAGTCGGTCGTTGAGCGTGCGGGAGAGCTTCTCGTCCACCGTCGCGCGCATCTGATCGAGCTGCACGTTGTTGTCTTTGCGGATAGCACCCAGCTGGGCATCGACCGTCTCGCGCACCTTGTCCAGGCGGTGCTCGATGCCCTCGCGATTGGCGCCGAGCTGTTGGGCCGTCTCGCGGCGCAGGTCATCCATCCGGTCACCAGCTTGCGAGAACTCGCGTGCGATGGTCAGGTAACGTTGCTGCTCCACGGCCGCATCGGTCGTCTGCTGCTGCGCGATGGCATTGGCCGTGCGGCGGGTTTCGGCCAGCGCGACGTTCAGGGCATCGAGCGCGTTGTTGGCCTGCTCGAGTGCTGCCAGCGTTTCCGCGCCACCGTCGCCACGCTCCCGCAACTCGGCACGCAGGCTCTTGAGCTGAAGGGCGCAAGCCGCAGCAACCCCCACCGCCACCAAGGCGATCGCAACAAGCACAATATCAATAGCAGACATAATCTCCGCCCAACAAACCCAATCGAGCACCAATCAAAACCGCGATCAATCTTACCCCGCCACACACACCGGGCGCCCGGCCCCTTCTTGGGTGCCCCTCTCCTCCGCATATTCCATAATGCGGCGCGCCGTTTTCCTGCTCACCTTTGAGTCATCGCCGGCCAAGTATGCGTATACGTTTCCTTTATTCAGGCGCAGAGCACGGCAGAGGCCATAGCGCGTTACACCCGATTCCTCCAATGCTTCCAGCGTTTTCTTTCTCATCAGGGCGTTCACCCTTCTATCGGCCGCCGGCTTTTCCTTCACCGCTCTATACGCACGCCAAACGTTGGCATAACGATTTGGGAGCTCACTTTTGGCGCATAGAGACGCCATGCTACCCGCTTGACCGTACAAGGATAAAACGTCTCGGTAATCCCGTTCCATCCACGAGCCCTCGGATAAACCCAGAACGTATTCGGCTTTTCCTTGCGCCAAAGCGAGCAAAAACAGAGGCTCCGCCACGCGCGGCGCATCCGTCGTCGCCTGCTCAACCAATTTTCTAAAACTCAGCGACCGCTGTCCGGATAGCTCTCGGCAATAGCCTTTTAAGAATCCCTCAAAGGTCAGATTCAACCGAGCACCTCCTTTTTGTATTGCCTACATGCACAGACCATCTCTTGATAACTCCGCTCCGAAGGCGACGACGCCAGCGCCTCTCCCTCGTCGAATATAAGCCGTTCGAGCAACCCCCAATCAAGTCGGTCGACGAATGCCTGACTATGAAGATCGATGATGTCGTTCGGACGGAAGGCATAGAGCTTCATTACCGCCAGATCCTCCAAGAGGGGTCTGCTCTAAATCCTGCTTATACATAACAAATCCTATTATTATTTATCTTCAATAATACTATTCAGTCGCACGACAGGGCCCACAGGATGCAAGAATTTTACTCGTGGCGATAATCCCAACACCTTAGAAGTCCTAATGTGACAAACGCTAGCTCTCCCAGCCGGTGCGAATGGTTGTTATGACGTCACCTAGGCGCTGGCCCAGGGCCGCTAGATGTTGGAGCACCTCGTTGGGCGATGCGCCGTTGAGGATGCACGTGAGGGCATACGACGCCAGAAATATGGCCACAAGCCCTAACGGGATGAGCACGATCATCGCCAAGGTGCGC
>DBEZXT010000115.1:0-35579 GCA_048291645.1 Collinsella aerofaciens
GAGCCGAAGGCGTCGACGACATGCCGGGGGCGGACCGGGACGGGTTCAACGGCAGGCCCCGCCGACCGATTGCAAGCGGTCGGCGGGGCCATTGTGGCTCTTGACAGCGGATTGGGTCATATGAGCGAAAACCCGTACACGCGAGCAAGGTGACGTGAAATGAAAGGGCGCAGACCTTATGGTCGCGCCCTTGAAATTGAACGTCAGATTGCCGTGTGTACGGGTTTGCAGCGTCGAGCCGTTACGCGGTTTGGTAAAACCGCGTAACAAATTACGCAAGCTTTGCGCCGACGATCTTTGCTGCGGCCGGCTTATCGAAGTTGCCGCCGGTGGCCTTGCCCAGGGCACCCATGACCTGGCCCATCTGCTTCTTGGACGTGGCACCCAGCTCGGCGATAACCTGCTCGATCAGGGCCTCGAGCTCCTCACCCGAAACCTGCGCGGGCAGCAGGCTCTCCAGAATCTTGACCTGCTCGGTCAGGTTGTCGGTACGCTCTTGGTCGGTACCGGCCTTGATGGACATCTCCAACGTCTCGCTCGTCTGCTTAATCAAACGCTTGATCATGCTGTTGACGTCTTCCTCGGTCACATCGCGGCGCTCGTTGACCTCGATATTCTTCACCTCGGCCTTGACCTGGCGAATGATGGACAGGCGAACCTTGTCCTTGGCCTTCATGGCCGCAATCATTTCCTTCTGCAGCTCTTCGTTGGTCATCTGCAAATCCTCCTCAATAGTGCGGACGGCACTCACACGAGCGCCGCCCCATGATTACTCAGTCGTCGACGAATCGTCGGTCGAACTCTTGGTGACGCCCTTCAGGCTGACGTTGTACGGCACGTCCTTGGGCATGGGGTTAACGGTGATGTCGGCATCCTTCTTGTACTGCTCCAGCCACTCGCTGTACGCGGTGCTGGCCGCTTGCGTCTTCACCACATTGGAAACGTACTTCTTGATGGCCTTGGGCACCTGGTTGATGTCATCGACCTGATTATCGACATGGAAGTAGTCGGTGCACTTGATGATGTGGTAACCATAGGTCGACTCGACGACGTCGCTCACGTCGCCCTTGTTGAGCCCCTCGAGCGCCGTCTGGTAGCTGTCGACGAAAGTGGTGAGCTTATCCCAGCCCACATCGCCCTTCTTCTCCTTGGAACCGGTGTCCTCGGAGTACTGCTCAACGGCGTCCTCAAAGCTCAGCTCACCGGAGTTGATCTTGTCCAGGCACTCCTGTGCCTTGGCCTTGGCGGCAGCCTTGTCCTCGTCGGAAGCGTCGGAATCAACCTTGATCAGGATGTTCGACGAGCGGCGAGCATCGTTGTAGTTAGACAGGTTCTCGTTGATGTAATCGACGATCTCGCTGTCCTTGGGCTTGCTGGTGGGCGCCACGGCATCCTTGAGTTTCTGCTGCGCCAGGCTCTCCTTGAGCGAATCCTTGTAGGTGTCCTCGGTATAGCCGTAGGTCTTGAGGGTCTTCTTAAAGGCCTTGGCTCCGCCCGCGCTCTTGCACGCGTCCTTCCAAGCCTTCTCGACCTCCTCGTCCGACACCGTCACGCCGTTCTCCTTCTGTGCCTGTTGAAGCAGAATCTGCTGCGTGTAGGAGTCGATGAGTTGCTTGCGGTACTTCTTGGGCGTGAGGTCGTTATCGACCAGGTACTGCGCCCAGTCCTTGTCCTTGGTGTAGCCGTAGGACGTACGCATGCTCATGATCTGCTTGGTCACGGTGTCCTCGGTAAGGTTGGTGCCGTTGATAGTGGCAGCAACACCGCCGGTCAGCTTGTAGCCCGAGGTGTCCTCAGCCTGCGACATAAGGCCGGAGCACGCCATCGCCGAGACGGAAAGCAGCATCGCCAGCACGCCGATGACCACCAGAACGATCTTGACGGTCTTAGACACGTACGTCTTGCGCTGCTTCTTGCGAGAGCTGGAGGCAGCGCGGGCCTGCTGCTCGGGTGTCGGCGCGGCCTCGGAGTTCTTTTTCTTATTTGCCATAGTTGGCCTTTCGCATAACGAATCGAACAAACGCCATTGTGTCACAACGCGGCCCCCGCGACACGCTTGGTGCATTGGGGACAGGTTAATCTGCACCATTTTGGTGCAAAGGGGACAGCTCTGGCACTTGGCACTTGGGGACGTTCTTTATATGCCGGCACTTCGGGACTGTCCCTTACTGCCGGCCGAAAAGGAACGTCCCCAAGTGCCGACTCAGCCCCACCTTAGAAGTGGCGGCGGATGGCGTCGACCATGCCCTGGGGCGTGGTCTGGCCGAGCACGTCGGCTGCGGCATCGGCGTCCATAAAGATGTTCATGAGCGCCTGCAGGGCCTCGACCTGGCCGCCCGGCTCGGCAATACCCAGATTGATGACGATCTGCACCGGCACCGGAGCGCCCATGCCAGCCATAGCGTTAAATGTCACGGACGCGGCGGGCTTCACCACCGCGATATAGGGCTTGGCCACAAACCCCGGATCGGTATGCGGAATGGCAATGTTTGCCGCCGGCATAGCGAGACCCGTGGGATAGGCATCCTCGCGCGTGCGGACGGCATCGAGCCAACCGGATGCAATGTAGCCATGTGGTGCAAGCTCGCCCTCAAGCCGCGCGAACACCTCATCCGGCGTCGCACACTCCCAATCAAAAAACACCAGCTCAGGCGCAAACAGCGCTTCGTTATCCGCCATGCGCTCACCTCTCTCACCTAGCCATCGGAGACGTTCTTGAATGACCAGTCGTTAAAGACCGTCCCCGATAACTACCCAAAACAAAAGGTGGCCACGCGCGCCTTGGCGCCAATGACCACCCTGACTACTCGGCTAAATTGTACTGTGCGCCGCTAGCCGCGAGGCACGTCAATTGCGACCTTGCCGCTCTCCAGCACGTGAACACGGCCGTCGGCGAGCATCTGCACGACCTCGGGATACAGCACATGCTCAATCGCATGGATGTGCTCCTCGAGCGTGTCGACATCCCAGCCCTCCTCGACAGCCAGCGCGCGCTGGGCGATGATGGGGCCGTTGTCGTAAATCTCGTTGGCAAAGTGCACGGTCACGCCGGTCACCTTGACGCCGCGCGCAAAGGCGTCGTCAATCGCATGCGCACCGGTAAAGCTCGGCAGCAGCGCTGGATGCAAGTTGACCACGCGGTTGGGAAACGCCGCCAGCAGCGGCGTGTGCACCATGCGCATGTAGCCGGCCATGACCACATACTCGCAGCCGCGCTCGAGAAGCTCGTGCGCGATGATCTCGTCAGCGGCGATGGGGTCGGCGTAGACATCCTTGGACAGCGTGAGCGTCTGGATGCCCGCGCGCTCAGCGCGCTGCAAACCCTTAGCCGAAGGACGGCTCGACACCACAAGCTCAATCGAAGCGTTGAGCTTGCCGGCGGCGATCAGATCGATCAGCGCCTGCAGGTTGGTACCCGAACCGCTGATGAGCACACCGATCTTAAGCGGCTCGGCCGTATCGGTGCCGGTCGGACGGGTATAGGGCACAAAGTCCAGGCCCTCGGCGGCAGCCATCTGCTCGTTAGCGCTCATCGGAGTACACGACCTTACCGGAGCCCTCGACGCACTCGCCCACGCGGAACGGCTTCTCGCCCAGCGCGACCAGGGCCTCGGTCACGGCAGCCTCGTCCTCGGGGGCGACGATCAGGCACAGGCCAACGCCCATGTTGAAGGTCTTGCACGCCTCGTTGGGCGCAAGCTCGGCCTGGCGCGACACATAGGTGATGACGGGCGGAACGTCCCAGCCCATCTCGGCACCGTTGCGGGTGACCACAGCGTCGACGTCGTCGGCGAGCGCGCGGTTGAGGTTCTCGGTAATACCGCCGCCGGTGATGTGGGCGATGGCATGAACGTTGGCGCCGCCGCGCAGCAGCTCCAGGATCGGCTTGACGTAGATGCGCGTGGGAGCCAGCAGGGCGTCTGCCAGCGATGCACCGCCGAGCTCCTCGAGCGGACGGCTCAGCTCCTCGGCCTTAGCGGCGGCCTCGGGCGTACCCGGCTTAATACCGTCGACGCCGATGACCTTACGCACGAGCGAGTAGCCGTTGGAGTGCACGCCGGTGGAAGGCAGGCCCAGAATCACGTCGCCGGGGCGGACGTTCGCGGGGTCGAGCATCTTGGGACGGTCGACGACGCCCACGGTAAAGCCGGCAAGGTCGTAGTCGGCCGGAGCCATAACGCCCGGGTGCTCGGCCATCTCGCCGCCCACGAGTGCGCAGCCCGCGAGCTTGCAGCCGTCGGCCACACCCTTGATGATCTTTGCCATGTGCTCGGCCTCGATGTGACCGATGGCAACGTAGTCCAGGAAGAACAGCGGCTCGGCGCCCGAAGCCAGAATGTCGTTGACGCACATAGCGACCAGGTCCTGGCCCACCGTCTCGTGACGGTCCATGATCTGGGCGAGCACGAGCTTGGTGCCCACGCCGTCGGTACCGCTAATCAGAATCGGGTCTTCCATATCCTTAAGCGCGGCGGCCGAGAATAAGCCACCAAAGCCACCGATACCGCCGATGACCTCGGGACGGTTGGTGTCCTTAACCATTTGCTTAATAGCGTCGACGGCGCGGCCGCCCTCGGCGGTATCGACGCCGGCGTCCTCATACGTCACATGCTTGCTGTCGCTCATCTGAGCCTTCCTCTCCCACTACCGTGGCGCCGCGCGGGCGCCAAACGGTGCTCATAGTTGCGTTCATTTCGGCGCGCGCCATAACAACGCGCGCCGCTCAATCAACAAAACAGCAGGTAAAACCTACCAAAATAAACCTGTCCCTACATGGCAGGTTTTAAGCCTCGCCGTGCTCCTCTTCCCAGCTGCGATCGTCGTATTTCTCGACCACGGCGTCGTCGTCAAAGTGCAGCGGCTTGTCCAGGTTGCGGGGCTTAAAGCCCTCCATAAACTTGTCGCGGCCAAAGCTCTCGGGAATGGCCACGGGGTAGCGGCCGGTAAAGCAGGCATCGCAGTAACCGCCCTTGGGCATGACCTTAAGCAGGCCCTCGACCGAAAGGAAGGCCAGCGAATCGGCGCCGATATACTCGCAAATCTCGTCGACCGTCTTGTTGGCGCTGATAAGCTGCGACTGCACGTCGGTATCGATGCCGTAGAAGCACGGCCAGATGACCTCGGGCGAGTTGATGCGGATGTGAATCTCCTTGGCGCCGGCGTTGCGCAGCATCTTGACGAGCTGCACCATGGTGGTGCCGCGCACGATCGAGTCGTCGATCACGACCAGGCGCTTGCCCTCGATGTTGTCGCGCAGCGGGTTAAGCTTCATGCGCACGCCCATGGCACGCAGCTCCTGCGTGGGCTCGATAAACGTACGGCCCACGTAGCGGTTCTTGATAAGACCCTCGCCAAAGGGAATACCGCTCTCGTGCGAATACCCCTCCGCGGGCGGCAGGCCGGAGTCGGGCACGCCGATGACCAGGTCGGCCTCGACGGGCTCCTCATGTGCCAGCTGACGGCCCATGTCGTAACGGCAGGCATAGACGCTCTTGCCGTTCATGATGGAGTCGGGGCGGGCAAAGTAGACCTGCTCAAAGATGCAGTTTGCGGGCTCTTCGGCGGCAGGCACGCCCTGCTCGGATACCAGACCCTCGGCGCTGATGCGCAAAATCTCGCCGGGACGAACGTCACGGACGTACTCGGCACCCACGATGTCGAGTGCGCAGGTCTCGGAAGCAACGACCCAGCCGCCGGCGCGGGTGACGTGGACGGCGGAGTCGACCGTAGCGGCGCCGTCCTGCGACGGCAGCTGCGAAACGGATGCGGCATCGGCCTGGTCCAGACCCTCGTCCACCAGCTTGCCCAGCACGAGCGGGCGAATGCCGTGCGGATCGCGGAATGCGTAGAGCGCCTGCTCGTTGACGAGCGTCATGGCGTAGCCGCCGCGCACGAGCTCCATGGTCTTGCGAATGCCCTCGCGCAGATGGCCTGTACGCTGAGTAAAGTAGCCGATAAGCTTAGTCGCGACCTCGGAATCCGAATTGGAGAGGAACGGCACGCCCAGCTCGATCAGCTGGCGGCGCAGCTCGTCGGTGTTGACGAGGGTGCCGTTGTGCGCGAGCGCGATAATGACGCTGTTGATGGTAGAAAGATGCGGTTGCGAGGCTTCCCAGCTCTTGGCACCGGCAGTGCCATAGCGCACGTGGCCCACGGCCAGCTGGCCGGAGAGCGTCGACAAGTCGGCATTGGAGAACACGCGGTCGAGCAGGCCCAGATCCTTGCGGACCATAACCGTACCGCCGTCACCAACGGCGATTCCCGCCGATTCTTGGCCGCGATGCTGCAGTGCACGCAGGCCAAAGTACGTCAGTCGAGCCACGTCGCGATCGGGCGCCCAGACACCAAAAACGCCGCATTCCTCATGCAGCTGGTCAGAGTCCGGATCATACGTCGACATGGCGTTCACCTGTCCCGCGGCACGCTCGGCCGCGCGGATGGTTTCTTGAGACATGGCATCCCCTCAGAGCCTCGTATTTTGGCGTTACCCGCCTTATTATACGCACGGCGCGACGCGCTCCCCCGCGCATGAGCAGCGCTTTTTAAAAGCCCACCGAGCTTATTATCCGTTTTGCGACCAAACATTTTATTGGGTAGTCCACTCTCAGGGGCAACGGCCTCGAAGACTTCCCGTGCGCCGTGTCTCGCCCGCGCTAGGGGCTACATTGTTGCAATTGGGACGTTCGTCCTGTCTTTTAGCTGGTCGTCGGCGTATCCTTGTAGGCTACTACAAGACGAGAAAGGTAGCGTATGGATCGAAATCAACTCGACCCCAGTGTCCCCAGCACCACGGAGGCCAAGAAGATCCCCCTTATCATCAAGGTCTACGCAGTCCTGTGCACCCTATCTGGCGTGGGCACGCTCCCGTCAGTCGCCGTCTTTATGTGGCAGGTCATCACCGCACTCATTAACGGCAACGTCGCCGCTAAGCTCGGTGATAACACCCTAGTCGCGGTTGGCCTTATCGTCGCCGGCATTATGCTCTCGGCGGCAAGCGCGATCATCTTGATCGTCTTTGGCCTGGACCTCATCAAGGACCAGCGGCGCAATGCCGCCCGCCTGTCTTACGTCCTCATCGCATTTACCGTCGTGGAGCTTTTAGTTGACGTGATGCTCCAGGGCATCGGACCCTTCCTGCTGCGCCCCGCCGTCCAGCTTGTCATCCTCATTGCGCTGTCGGCCACCGTCGACCCCACGCTACGCCAGGAGCGCGAACTGCAGCGCCGTCTGCAAGAGATGCTCGACCGCGATGCCGCCGCCGAGGGGATGCTCGGCCGCGACGAAACCGGCGAGGGCTACATCAAGCTCAACTACTTCAACCTGTTCTGGGTATTCTTCGTCTGCAGCGTGTTAGGTCTCATTCTCGAGGAAGTCTGGCATATGGTCGTCGTCGATCCCGGCGTCTATCAGGACCGTGCCGGTATGCTATTTGGCCCCTTTAGCCCCATCTACGGATTTGGCGCGGTGCTCATGACCATGGCGCTCAACCGCTTCTATAAAAAGAATCCTCTGATCATTTTCCTGGTAAGTGCCCTGATCGGCGGCGCTTTCGAGGTGTTTGTAGGCTGGTTTATGCAGACCTCATTTGGCGTGGTGTCGTGGAGCTATTCACACATTAGGCTATTCGGCATGCCCGATCCCATCGCGGTATTGACCGGGGGACGCACATGCACGCCGTTTGCCTGCATGTGGGGCCTGGGTGGCCTCATCTGGATCAAGGTCTTGCTGCCGCGCCTGCTTAAGCTCATCAATATGATTCCATGGAAACGCCGCTACTCTGCTACCGTCATCCTGACCGCCGTCATGTTGATCGACGGCGTCATGACGTTGCAATCGCTCGACTATTGGTATCAGCGCGTCAACGGAACCGTTCGAAATATTCCCGTCGCACAGTTCTATGACAAGCATTTCGATAACGAATATATGGAGAACCGTTTTCAGAGTATGACCATGAGCCCCAAGGATGCCACGCGCGTATAACGCTGCGCATTCCCACCGCACAAGAAAGCCCGCCGGCAGTTCATCACAAGCTGCTGGCGGGCTTTTGTTGTGGATGGGACGGGGCGCCTTTGCCCCACTCAGGCGCGCTTTTCGCGCAGGCGGCGGCCGATGAGGACGGCGATGGAACCGCCTGCCACCAGCAGGCACACCACGCCGATAACGTAGTCGCCGGTCGTGGGCAACCAGCCAGGCGTGCCGCGATCGGGCTCAGCGCCACCACCGTTGCCACCGGGATGGTCGACATCCGCCCACTCGAACTTAGGATCGACGTCCACGTCATAGGCAAACGCGCCGTCCTCTAACTGCGGCACGGAGACCAGTACGGGATCGCAGGTCAGGCCCTTGTTGGCATCGGCCACACCGGTTCGTACCACTAGGTACAGGCCGCTATCGAGACCGGAAAACGTCAGCCTTCGCGCACCCTCCGGCACCCTCTGCGACACGCCGGCATCAAGCGACCCCGCATCGCGCGCGGCCTGCGCCAGTTCACGCGCCGCGGCAGCGACGTCAGACGCGGCCAGCGACGCCCAATCGCGGTCGTAACGCGCGAAACCCGCTGCCATGGTGTACGCCACGCCCGCAGACTGCCCGTTGCCGCCGTCGTATACCTGCGCCGTTGCGACCCGTACCAGGGTGAACGTATCCCCCACGAGCCGATGAGAGCCGCGGGCGTCCTCAGCGACAACGGACAGGGAAACAGACCCCCTCGGAGCGGCAGCCGCCACCTGAGGCGCGACCACGGCGGCGGTAAGCATCCCGGCACACGCGAAAACGGCGAGCACCAAGGCGAGGCACGTGCGCCGAACCGCTCGAAACCAGGTGACCGCAAAGGCGCCGCCACCAAAACGGCGCGAAGCCCACGTATCGTTATCGCATATGCTTGCCATCATAACCGCCCTTCCTTGTCGAATCGTGCGTCCCGGCCGAGCCAGCGCCGTGCCCGCGGCCCGAGTCGCCAGGCAGTGCCACCATGCGCGTCTCCCCTGTACCAGCCGCGTCGCACGAGCTCCCCGCCTGCCGTGCACCGGCCACGCGCGAACCCGCCGCTGCATGGGCGGCGTCGCGCCGCGCCTCGATCGCACGCCCGATTAGCAACGACGCGAGCAGTACAGCAAGCACCGCCAACGCGATCATCAGCGCAAGGTACGGCAAGGGAATGTTGATTGGATTGCCGGACACGCCCACCTGCGAATCCATGTCAGCCGTATACGGTATGGCATGCCCTCTCACCAGCAGACGATGAGAATTTATGCCGTACGGTGTACAGGTGACGAGGGTCAGGTAGTCGTCCCCGGCGGTGATGTTGAGCGATTCCGTCTGGTCGGGCAGGACGGTCTCGATCTGGTCGACCTGGTAGGCGAACGTGCTCTTTAGCACGCGGACGAAGAAGATGTCGCCCTTTTTCATCCGGTCCAGGTCCGTGAACAGCTTGGCGGACGGCAGCCCGCGATGGCCGGACAGCGCCGCGTGCGTGCTGGCCCCGCCCACGGGCAGCGACGACGTGTCGATGTGGCCCACGCCCACCTGGAGCGTGGCCTCGTCGGTGCCGTGGTAGATGGGCAGCGTCTCATCCAGACGCGGGATGGTAATGTAGCCCATCACGCCGTCGCCGTTGAGGTTGAGCAGCTGGTTGTATTGCTCGCGCAGCTGCGTGGACGAGACGGTGCCGGCATCCGCGCCACCATCGGCAGCGGAGATGCCGGCAAGCCCCGCGAGCCGGGCGTTGTAGGCCCACGCGGCATCGAGCATCGCCTGGGCGTCCTCGTCGGACAGCGCGTCGACGGCCTCCTGGTAAGCGGAGACTACGCGCGACGCGTTGCGCTCGACGAGGAAGTTCGAGATGGTGGGGTACGCCATGATGGCGAGCCCCACCAGAACCACAAGCAGCGGAAATATGTCGCGCAGACGCTTCAAAGTGTGTCAGCCCAGCTCAGATAGCGTGCGCTAGTTCTGCGCGCGACGACGGGCGATGGTCCACGCCACGCCGGCGATGACGATCGCAGCACCCGCGACGGTGAAGATCACGGTGCCCATGCCGCCAGTGGAGGGCAGGAGGGTGCCTTTGTTGTTCTTGACGGTGACGGTCGCGCCCGTCGCGCCGTCGGCCGTCACGGTGTAGTTGATGAGCGTGCCGTCGGCGTTGTAGGTCGCGGCGATGGTGACCTTGACCGGGGCGGCGAGCTTGTTGTAGCCACTCGGGGCCTTCACCTCAGAGAGCTTGTAGACGCCCTCCTTCAGGCCGGTGAACTTGATGATGCCGTTCTCGGGGGTGGTCACGTTCGTGTTGCCACCGGTTTCGCCGGTCTTGATCGGGCGGTAGCCGTCGTTGCCGTCGGAGATGAGGGTGATGGCGGTGCCGTCGGTGCCAAGAAGCTGGAACTCGGCGCCGGAGAGGACGGCGTCGTTGTCGCCGATCTTCTTGAGGTCGAAGCCGAAGTCATAAGTGTGGGTCTTGCTCGGCTCGGAGGTACCGGTGCCAGTGCCACCGGGATTGTTGCTGTACTCGACGTGGGCGGTGTTGAGGTTGTCCTTGCCCACGACCGCGTTCTCGTTGAGGGTGGCGGAGTAGGTCACGACGATGGCATCGCCGGCGGTGAGGTTCTTGATGTCGTTCGAGAAATCAAGCGAGAGAGAGCGCGTTGCCTCATCGTACTTCTTCACGAAGATGGTGTAATCCTTGCCGCCAACAGTCACCTTAACGTCGTTATTGAAGGTGAGGCCGGTGGACAGGGTATCGTGGATGACGAACGTGTAGGTGTTGTACTCGGAGGTATCGGGCACCGCGGACCTGAGGGTGAAGCTCACCTTGTCGCCCACCTGGGCGCTCGAGTGGTTGTCGCTCTTGTCGCCGTTCTCAACGGTCTTGGTAACACCGGGGTACACGCTCTTGAGCTCGACCGGGTCGGACGTAGCCGAGACCACGTTGTAGAGCATGGCGTCGTTGCCGCGCATAGCGGACGTGGAGCCGCCCTGCGGGGCGAAGATGTAGTAGCCGTACTCAAGGCCGGTGAAGGTGGCCTTATAGTAGCCGTTGTCAGCCGTCGTCGAGGCATTGGCGGTACCGGCAGCCGTGATGCCGCTGGAGGTCTTCACGTAATCAGCCGCTTCCTTGGCGAACGTCACGAGCGTGGCGCCCTTGTTGCCATCGACAAGGTCCTTTACATAGCTGTACGCCTTTTCAGACAGCGCAGCGCCCGTATCAGAGGTGCTGAGCTTATCCTGGAAGAAACCCTCCCACGCGGTGTTCAGCGTGTAGGTCGCACTCGTGACCTTGCCGTTCTCAACGACTGGGTTCTCGACCGTGAACATCTGGTACGCCGTCACTGTCTTGCCCGCGAACTCGGCATTCTTGCTCTGGATCGTGAACGAGCCCGTCGCGGCCTGAGCCTCCGCCGGGGCTACCGCCACAGCGCCCACGAGCGCCACGGCTACCAGCGCGAACAGCACCAGCGCTTTCTTGAAGATAGTAGCCATCTTTCTTCCTTTCTCGCTATCTCCCTTATTGATCACATAGCTATATCCTCGCGGAGCCGGTGTTCCCGACCCGCGTTGTTTCCCGTTCGCCTATCCCGCGCGTGGCGCCCCTCTGTCGAGAGGAACCCCCGGAGGTCGCGCGAAGCGCCCTCCCCCTGCCGCGCACGCCCGTGCGCGGCAGCCCGCTCGTCGAATCGTTCATCGCGCACCCCCGTCACGGAAGTGGCCCCCGACCGGCCGCGGCTGCAGCGCGGTAACCGTAGCGCCCGCAGTCGGGGCGCCCGCCACGGCGAGCTGTCCCGCGCGCCGACGACGCCACGCCTCGTAGGCTCCGGCGCAGCCCAGCGCCGCACCGATCATCAGGAACAGCCAGATGCCGCGGCCGCCCGTGTCGGGCAGGGCATCGCGATGGGTGTTGGTGACGGTGATCGTGAGAGTGTTGGCCTCGGAGCCCACCGCGGAGCTGTAGCCGGCCTGCTCGGGCGGCACGTACGCGGTGTTGCCGCCCTCGATCTTGCCGAACCGCACGCCAGGCTGCGCGGCGGCGCCATCATTCACGGCCTCACCTTGCACGGCATAGTTCAGGTAATGTGTGACGCCGTCAGCGTCCTTCACCGCCACCGGCAGCCCCTCGATCACCGTGCGCCAGGTGTCGGACCAGTTGGATGCGTCCTTACCGGTCAGCTCCACCTCGTGCGGGTTCGTCCAGGTCGACCCATCCTTCAGCGTGATCGCGGGCGTCACGACATTCCCGGCAGCGTCCTTGTACGACGCAACCACGGTCAGCTTGATGCTCGGAGGCCGCAGGCCGGCCTTGTTGCCTTGGTCATCCCACACCTTTTGCAGCGTGAGCTTCACGTAGGTGTCGCACGGATCCTGCCCCTCGCCCGGCTCGGGCGTGATGTCGCCGGCGTTGTCGGACACCGGGGTGTCCCGCATCAGCACGGCCTTGGCGGCGGATTCATAGGCCTTGAGCTCCTGCCTCTGGCTACCGTCCGCATTCTGGCGCACGGCGTCCTTGATGCCGAGCCAAGCGGTGTCCGCGTCACCGGACGCCTCGCTCGTGGGCACGGTGCCATCGTAGGTGTTGACGGAGGCCTTGCCGCTCGCGTCCACCGGCTTCAACAGGCTCACCGTGAAGGCATCCATGCCGGTGCCATCGGCGTTGCCATCGCGCTTGGCGAAGGTGGCGCTCGCCGCCCCATTCTTGCTGTTCGACGTGAATGCGTCGGCCAGGCTCTCGTTCCTGGAGCGGTAGATCTTGTACGAGTTGTAGTTGCCGTCCTTCTCGCCCACGATGTCGCTCATGGAGTTGAAGTCCCACACGCTCTTGAGCTTGGTGTTGGCGAAGGGGTCCACCAGGCCGCTCGTGCCGCGGATCACGTCGGCGAGCACCATGTGGTCGTTCGCGAGTACGCCCTCGTCGTTCAGGCCGGCGAAACCGCCCGCGTAGCCCGTGGTAAGGCCGTCAAGCCCGTCGCCGTTCTCAGCCTGGCTCGCGCCGCCGCCGAAGACGTCATAGCCCACCGCGATACCCGTGACCGAGGAGTTCTCCACACGCGTGCGGTTGCCCTTGATGAGCTGCGCGTCGATGTTGGCGCGATCGCCCTTGGTGTCCACGCCGCCTTTTTCCGTACACGGCAGCTTGATGGTGGAGTCGCCGATGGTGATGATCGCCACGTCAGTCTGCTGCTTGTTCTCGGTATCCGCGCGGGACAGCGCCACGCCGACCTTCAGGCCGAAGAGGTTCACATAGAGCGTCTCGCCCTCGGCGAGCACCTTGAGGTCGAAGACCTTGCTCACGCCGGGGAACCACTTGCCTATGTCGATGACGCCCAGGTTCTGGAGCTGATTCGCGTAGAGTAGCTTCAGCAGCGCGTTCACGATCACCAGCAGACCGTCCACCAGCACGGAGCTAACCTGCGCATCCACCAGGTATGCGCGCTTGGTCTCGCCCACGAAGCCGCCGGCGACCTCACCGCTCGCGACCTTCTTGAGGTTGGTGACCGTGCAGTCCTTCACGCGCGCCAGGTCGGCGTAGCCCGCGAAACCGCCCGCGGCCTCGCGACCGCTCGCGGCCTCGGTGCCGCGGCCGTAGTCAGCGCCCCGATGCGTCGACGTCACCGTGTAGCCGTCGGCGATGCCCGTCACGCTGGAGTTCTCGACGTGGGAGCCCCAGATGTCGAGCACGCCCGCGGTGGCGCCGAGGAGGTTGAGGTTCGACAGGACGCCGACCTTGTCCGCGTCCACCGTGCCACCCTTGCCCAGATGCCCGATGAAGCCGCCCGTGTAGTTGACGCCCTCCACGGAGGACAGGTTGGCGACGGTCGCGTTCTTCACGCTGCCGTTGATGAGCGCGCCGCCGAAGCCACCGGCCACGCCTGTGAAGCGCGTGGAATCGAGCATGCCTTGCTTGCTGGCATCGTGCGCGCGGACCTGGAAGCCGTCTGCCACGCCCGCCACGTTCGCGTGGTACACGTAGGTGCGGAAGGCGTCGAGCGCGGAGATGTTGCCAGCCTTCAGCAGCTTGAGCAGCAGGCTCGTGGACTGGTCGCCGTTGGCATCGCCGTCGCCGCCCGCCACGGAGGCCACGCTCTCGATGTCCGCCTGGCCGAAGAATCCGCCCGCGTACTGGCCGCCCTCCACGCCACGCAGGCCGATGACCTGCAGTGTGTTGGTAACGGCGTCCGTTGCGCCCTCGTCCCGGTCCTTCGTGCCCGCGACCACGGCCTTCATCGATCCCGCGAAGCCGCCCGCCGCGCGGGCGTACTTGGTGGCGTTGCCTTCCTTATAGGAGCCGTCGACTGTGAAACCCCAGGCTGCGGCGTTCCGCTGGGCATCGGTTGCGCCGTCCCCCGCCGTCACGGCGGAGACACTCGCACCGCGCACGGTGGACAGCGTGGCTTGGAGCACCTGCGCAAGGTCGTTCGGCGTATCGATGAGCGTGTCCAAGATCTTCTGCAACAGACCCGAGGACGTATTGGTGTTCACGTCCGCCACGCCCGCGGCCGTCATGAGGCCCGCGTAGCCGCCCACGCAGTTAGCGCCCGAGACCTTGCGCAGGTTGGTGACGTTGTCGCCCGTAGCGGTGTAGCCGCTGTGCGTGGCGCCGATGGACCAGCGGTTGGCATCCTTGTCGGCATCGGAGAGCGTGGCGTCGCCCCACAGCTGCGCGCCAGAGGCGTAGCCCACGTAGCCGCCGGCAAAGCCGGTCTCGTGCTTGAAGTCGGTACCCGTGGCCTTGACGGCCATGCCCGTGCGGAAGCCCTGCACGCTGGAGCTCTTCACCACCGGAACGAGCACCTGGGCCACGTTGAGCAGCTGGCCGAGGTTGAGGTTCAGTCCGAGCACCTTCACGCCGCCCAGCTCCACGGCGCCGCCCGTCTCCATGCGGCCGGCAAAGCCGCCCGCCGCGCGCATGGCGCGCACGGTCTTGGTGTCGAAGGCCCGGCCGTTGGTGACGGTGCCACCGCGCATGAGGCCCACGTAGCCGCCGGCCACACCGCCGTGCATGGTGTTCGCCTTGTTCTCGTATGCAGCGCGCCCAGCAACCACATTGGTACCATAGACGTAATCAGCGAGGAAGGCCGCGAGCTCATCCTCGGTGGTGAACGTCTTGCCGTAGAAATCGCCGCCATAGTAGCCCTTAGAGGCAACGTGCTGAGACCAGCTATTCCACGTCTCGAGGCTGATGCCGCGCACGGGGCCCGTGACCTGCGTGTTCTCCTCGGTGGGATAGGCCACCTGCAGAGCGCCCAGGATATTGTTGGCCTTCACCAGGCCGAAGAGCAGGCTGACGCTCCCCGTCTTGGCAGTGTCGCCAGGCTCCATATAGCCCGTGAAACCGCCGGCCATCTCGGCGCCGTAGACGCTGCGGATGCGCTCGGCCATGGCGTCGCGCTGGGTGCCGGTGTAGTGGTTGCTGCCGTCCTTCTCGGACTCCCACGACGCGGCGCTCGTCCACGGCGCGTTGCTGGTGCCCCAGATGTGACCGCCGAGGTTATGCCCCACGTAGCCGCCTGCCATGCCGCGCTGCACGCTCTCGGTGCTGGCGGCCTGCGCGCGCACGGCGCCGCCGCAGGGGATGGACGTGGTCTCGGAGTTGCGAACCGTGGGCACGAAGTCCTGCACGAGCGACGCGAGGGCGCCGTTGGTGCTCACCAGGCCGTGCAGCAGCTTGGCCAGTGCGGACTCGTTGTCCTTACCGGTGTTCAGCTCGCCCAGCACGCGCGCCACGTCGCCCGGCTCGATCTGCCCGGCATAGCCGCCCGCCGAAATCTGGCCGATCACGTAGGAGAAGTTGTAGGAGTTTGAATCCTGGATGTGCCCGCCGGAGACAAGGCCCGCGAAACCGCCCGCGTCGCCGATCTCGGAGCCCGTGGCACCGGAGCTCGCGCGCACGGCGAAACCGCCCGTGCCGCCCGTCACGTCGGAGTGCTCGATGGTGGAGACCACGGCACGCACCACGCCGAGCACGTCGGTGAGCCGCAGGCTCGTTCCCAGCAGCGACAGGCCGTCGCCCACGGAGGCCGCGGAGCCCACGTCCATGTGGCCGATGTATCCGCCGGCGTAGCGCGGGGCGGTGACGGCGTAGGAGCTCTTATTACCGAAGTAGCTGCTGCCGTCCGTGCCCTCGAGATCCTTCGGCTCGGTCACCGCGGTATGGCGCAGTTGCGTCACGTTGGAGTGGCTCACCTGCACGCCGGAGCCATAGCCGATATAGCCGCCGGCCGTGCCGGACTGGGAGGCCGTGTCATCGAGGCGCGAGGCAGAGACGACGAGGCCAGGGTTGGCGGCATCGCTCGGCCTGGCGCCCGAGGCATCCGCGGTCACCGTGTCCGCGTTCGACAGCACGCCGGAGCGGTTGATGAGGGGCACGTACCCCTCGACCACGTCGAGCAGCTGGGCGATATCCACTGTGCCGAGTTTGCCGAGCAGGCTGATTCCGCCCTTGCCCGCGCTCGCGAGCGCACCCGAGGTCACGCGACCACCCCAGCCGCCAGCGTATGCGCCGCCTGTCACGTGGTCGATGTTGATGACGCCCCAGGGGGACTGCTCGGCCGCGGTCTTCGCACGGGCGTACGCACCCGTTGCGTCCTTGAGGTCATCGTCGGTGTAGATATTGACCTTACCGCCCTGGAAGTCTCCCGCGAAACCTCCGGCGATATCTGCTTCAACGCTACCGCCGTTCACGAACGTCACCGTGGCGTTCTGGTAGTTAGGCAGCAAGTAGGGAACGGCGCCCACGAGACCGTCGACGGAGATGAGACCACCCTCGAGAAGGTTCTTGAGGACTCCCGAGTCCTCGCCCTCACCGTTCACCGCATCCGCAAGGCCACCCGTAGTCGAGACGCCTACGAATCCGCCCGCCGCACCGTCCGAAGTTGAGGCGTCAGCAGTGACCGCCTTTACGGCCGTGGCGTGAACGTTCGCCGACTTGGTGCTGTTCGCGCGTCCGAAGAAGCCGCCCGCCGCGTAGACGTTCGTCTCACCCGCGGCGTTCACGCCGGTCGCTGCCACCGTCATGCCGGCTGTGACGCCCGCAACGGAACTGTCGGTCACCTCGACCGCCGAATACTTGGCCACCGAGAGCAGGCCCGAGACCTTGATGAGGCCGAGGACGTCGAGGCCGCCCACGTCGGCCGCGTCGCTCGGGCCGGAAAAGCCGATGAAGCCGCCGGCCTCGCCCTTGGCCTCGACCCGCTTCACGCCGGTGAGGGTCGTGGCGTCCACGTCGCCGCCAGTCGCGCAGCCGATGGCGCCGCCAGCGTAGCACCCGTCCACGGAGACGGTCGCACCGTCCGTGGCGCCCGCAACCGTCACGTTCGAGACCTCGAACATCTTGAACTGGCCGTCGCCGAGCTTCTGGCCAATCGCACCCAAGCCGAGGGTGTCGTTCAGCAGCGCCGCCACGGCACCGGGGACAAGCATGCCCGCGATGCCGCCGGCGTAGCTGCCCTTGGCCGTGACGGAGTCAAGACCGGTGAGCGAGGCGGTACGGCTGGCGACCGCAGTGGCGTCGAGCTTGCCCTGCTTGTAGAACGCGAGGCCGCCCACGTGCGCCGTATCGGAGCTCGCGATGACCGGGCCTGTGCCGCGCCCCACCATGCCGCCGGCATAGTCATTGGCCGAGGACACCATGAAGGTGCCGGCCATCTGCGCGCCGAGGATCTCGGACTCATTCAGGCCCGCAAGGGAAAGCAGGGTCGATGCCTTGCTCTGATCCTCCGAGCCGAGCAGGCCCTTCAGCAGGCCGCCCACACCATTCAGCAGATTCGTGTTCTTGTAGTCACCCGCGCCGAGGTCCATCGCCCAGCCGAGCGTCGCCGCACCAGTGAAGCCGCCCGCGCAGGCGAGCATGTCGGCCGTGCCGTCCTGAATGCCCGAGGCCGTGACGTTGACCGCACCCGTAAGGCTATCGTTCACCGCGTGGCTGCCAGCCATGGCGCCCGCAAAGCCGCCGGCATACGAGCCACCCTCGACCGTGACGTCCGCAGTGAGCGAGGAGGTCGCGACGATGCTCTGCGGAATGGCAAGCCTCGCGAGGCTTGGCAGGTCTACGCCCAAATCGGAGAGCGCGCCCTCCATCACGTCGTCGCGGATGACGCCCGCAAAGCCGGCGGCGTATGCCTTGGCGCGCACGGTGTAGGCGACGTCACTCTGTATATAGGCGTCGGTGACGATGGTACCGGCCTGCACGCCCGCGAAGCCGCCAGCGTAGTTCTTGCCAGCAGAGCCCAGGACGGTGCCGCTGGCGAAGTTTACGACGCCCGATTTCGAGATCGTGGGGTTGTAGTAGGCCACGGGGAGCAGCTGGCTCGCCTTGATGATGTTGTTGTTGAGCAGCAGGGTGATGAGGTCGCCCAGGCCTAGGCCAGGGATGAGGTTCAGGATGTTTGTCAGGAGCTTGACGATGTCGCCCAGCGCATCGGAGAGGAGATCGTACTTGACCTCTCCCTTAACGTAGCCTGCGAAGCCGCCCGTCATGTCCGCCGCACTCGACACGCTCGCGCCCTCGACCTCGCATTTGTCGACCGTGACCTCACCCACGATGCGCCCGGCGAAGGCACCCGTGGCGAGCGAAGAGGGATCGGCGGCGCGAACGTTCAACAGGGACTCAATAAGGCCACTGAGGTCAACCTTGCCGAGTGTAAGAATCTTCAACAGGGTGCTGACGAGGCCGCCCACCACGGTGCCGAGTACGCCGAGGAGTGAGCTGATGAGCGTCTGATCGACCTTGACCTTGGTGGATTCGTTAGCAACAGAGACGTCCCGAAGCTTGATGTTGTTCACGTATGCGGGTGTAGCGGACCCGGTAAACGGATTGGTTTCGCTGAGCTTGTGCGAAACGGTGCCGAAGAATCCGATGCCCGTGTGGCTGGAGACATCGAGCTTGCCAGTCTGAGTGACGTTTACATTGGAGATGACGGGACGCTGGGCAGTGTCGTTGGTGGAGATGCCGTCGGCGTTAATGGTGGACCAGAGCGCGCCGGCGGTCTTAGCGGCGTCGGTGGTGGTCGCCGCGCCGAGCATGGTGCCACTGAACATGAGCGGGGTCCAGGTCGCGTTGGATGAGGTGCCGCTGGCCGCGTCGGAGCCCACGTCGATGTTTCGGAAGATTATGTAGTTGGCGTCGGCGGCGTAGGTCAGCGTCGAGCTTGTCGCGTTGCCGTCGGCCTCGACCTCGTTGCCATAGTCGTCAAGGGTCACGTAGCGTTTGCGAGTGTGACCCGCAAGGCTGACACCCAGCTCATCCGATTTCTCGCTCGAGCCCTCGTCCAATTTGGAGGTCGCGGAAAGGTCCGCGTCACCCGCGTAAATCTCGGTTTTGGAGCCCTCGACATCGACCCAGCCGCCTTTAATCAAGCCCGTCTTCCGGTACTCCTGCGTGATCTCCCAGACCGGACGTGTGACCTTCTTGCCCGAGCCTATCGCGCGCAGCTGCTGCTCGTTGCCAATCAGGATATAGGTCTTGCCGTTGATGGTTTTGGTGACCTGGCCTTGGAAGTCGCGGCCGGCGAGCTGCGCCAGGTCCTGGGCGGCGTCTTCGACGGCGGCGTCCGTGGCGGTTTGGGCGGCGGGCTGAGCGGTGGGCTGGTTGGTTGCCGTGATGGCGTCCGCGGGAGCGGGGGCATCGGCGGTCGCGGCGTCGCTCGTGGTTGCGGGGGCGTCGGCATCCGCGGTGACATCGGCGTTGGAGACGCTATCCGCTGAGGCACCGGAGCCGGTCGCGGCGGACGAATCCGCGGCATCGGCTCCGCTGGCCTCGGTGCTTGCAGCGGTGTCTACCTGGAGCGTCCCCCCCCCGCGTTTTCGGAGGTATCGGCATACGCGGTCGAAGCGGTGAGGGTGCTCATCAGCTGGCGGACAGCGGCGGCGTTCTGGATGGTCAGCGCCTGGGAGATCTGGGGCACCGGCGATGCTTCAAACAGCATGAGTCCGGTCAGCGCTATCGCGACAGCTCGTTTCGCCCGCATGTTCTCCCCCAACTGTAAGACGGTTGTTAATAAAAAAAGTAGGTGAAATTCTAACATTACTCGAGCGTAAGGCAACACAAATAACGATATTGTGGACGTCTTTCTTTAGCCTACCGAAGCGTTTCCTGGAGTCATCGAATAATCGACCTCTCGTCGATTACAATTTATCGATCCGCAAGCCAGTTCCAACGCACAACAAAAGCCCGCCGGCAGTTCATCACAAGCTGCTGGCGGGCTTTTGTTGTGCGTTGGGACGGGGCGAGGCGGCACCCAGGGCCTTACGCTTCGCGCTCGACCTCGCTCACGCACTCGTTTTTGATGGTGCCGACGAGCGCCTGCAGTGCATCGACCACGTGCGGGCGAATGTCTCCGCCAATGAGCACGAGCATGATGTCGTCGCCCACCGCGAGCTCCCCCCTCGCCAGCCACACGCGAACGTAGCCGATGCCCGGCATCGCGCGCGTCTGCTCGATAGCGGCCTGGACCTTGTCGGTATCGTAATCAAACACCATACCGCCCACCTTGTGCCCGGGCGCCACGCCGTCGGTTTCGATTCCACGCGCCTCGGACTTGGGTGTCGCGCGCACCACGCCGTTATGCGTCAGGTACATACCGCACCCCGCAGCCGACGGGTCAGACTTAGCCTCGCGCAGCAACGCATCGACCGAAGGCATTACCTTGCCACTCTCAAGCATCATGTTCTCCCCTTGATCATCCCGGGTAGCTAAAAAAGCCCCGTCCCAAAAAGACTGCTCTCGGACACTTATTCCTCGACCGGCGTGAGCACCATGACGGCACGCGTGTTGCTCAGCGATAACGAACGACAGGTCACAAGCGTTACAACCTTGGTTGCCGAAGCGGCACGATCGGTGGCATCGCTCGCCACGGCAGAGGCACCGTCGAGCATCTCGGACAGGTAGTTCTTGAGCCCGTCGTCGCCCTCAAAATTGGGCGTGCGCGCCTTGGCATACGTGTCCTCGACAACTTTGGTCGCCAGTGGTCGCAGTTTATACGTAGCATCCCGTGTGATGTAGTACATATATTCAATGCTATCGAACGTTGCCTGGTCAGTCGTATCCGAAATCACGTTGAACATCGACCCATCGTTCATATGGTGGCCGTAGATCGTGGTCTGCTGGTCAACCATTCCCGGCGCGGTGTCATCGCTATCCAGGAAAATGGCCCCAGATGCATTGGCCGTACCGTCGAACAGCGTGTTGAGGTATTTGGAGTTGTTGTTGGTCTGCACCACGGGATAGTTGATGTTGGTTCCCGGCACATAAATCCAACCCACAATCTCGGGGTTTGTCTGAGCAAGTGCATCAAAGTCGATAATCGGCACGCCGCTGGCGTCCTTGTCGCTCACATATTGTTTTTCGATCTTTTGATACGACTCGCTCGCCTGCTTGTAGCCAATCTGGGCGTTGATAAAGATGGCAGCGGCGGCAACAATCAGACCGATGCCGATGATGATGAGCAGAATGGGAATAATGGAACGGCGCTTTTTACGCGGCGGCTCGGTGTAATCCGACGGCGTGGCATGCGATGAAGACCGGGGCGGCTTCTTAGCGGTGCTATAAGATGAAGGTCGATATGCGGCCGGCGCGTCCTGCCGACGATGCGTCGCCGGTGTCACGGGGCGCGGCACGCGCGGCTGCTGAGGAGAGGATGTCCGACCCTGCTGCGCCGCATGGGCAGCACCCGGCTTCGACGGATCGGGAATCTGAGAAGCCTTGAATCGTTTTCCCTGATAGTCGGACATGGCTCTCCTTATACTGCGGTGAAACGGCGGAACGCCTAGGCGTCGGCCATCTCCTGCTTCATCTTCTCGATAACCTTGCGGTACTCGGGGTCGCAAGCGCCTAGAATCTGCGTGGCGTAGATGGCGGCGTTCTTGGCGCCGTTGATGGCAACGCAGGCCACAGGCACACCCGAAGGCATCTGCACCATCGACAGCAGCGAATCCATACCGCCCAGGTCACTCGTCTTCATAGGCACGCCGATAACCGGCAGCGGCGTAAAGGCAGCCACGACACCACCCAGGTGAGCGGCCTTGCCAGCGGCGGCGATAACCACTTTGATACCGCGATCGGCAGCAGTCGAAGCCCACTCGTGGACCTTCGCCGGCGTGCGGTGTGCGCTCGCAATGACGAGCTCATAAGGCACACCGAGCGCCTCGAGCTCGGCGGTGCAACCTTCCATAACGCCCAGATCGGACTTGGAGCCCATGATGATCCCGACAACCGGCTTTTGATCTGCCATAAACAAAGACCTCCTGTTGAGAGCGGTGACGCGGCCAATCCGCGACCCTTAACTACTGAGAGTAGTATAGCTGCTCCCGTCCCTGCGGTCCCCGGGTGCCCCGCGGCGGGCTGGGTTTTTATCTTCGCTCCCCTTGCTTCGCAAAGTCGCTCAGACAATAAACCCAGCCCGCCGCGGGGCACCCGGGGACCTACCGGGGATTGCCATGACGTACGTTGGCTGAAATATTAACGTGGGATCCGCCGTTCGAACGAACGGCGGATCCCACACTCACTTTTTATTCAGCCCTAGTCATCGCGCAAAGCCCCCTTCGGCAGCACACGGTGCAGCCAAGTCACCGCAGGCCGGGGCGGGAGGGGCCGAGTTTCCTCCTGAGCGACTCTGCTTGCAGCCGGAGCGAAGGGGGAAACTCGGGCCCCTCCCGCCCCGGCCGGACAGGTCAACTACACCGTGTGCTGCGGCAGGTCCTGCAGGGCGATGACGTCCATGCCCATGTCGTTGGCGCTGCCGTGACCCTGCTGGTCCTCGCGCACCGCCTCGATGGCGCTCACGTAGGTGTTGGCGGCAGACATCGCCGTCACGCAGGTCACGCCGCGACGCACGGCCTCGGTACGTAGCATGTAGCCATCGCCACGCGAGCCCGGACCGTACGGCGTGTTGATGATTACCGCAATCTTGCCATCGGCGATGAGGTCGCCGATGTTGGGACGCTCGCCGTCGTGCGGGCCGCTGATCTTCTCCACGACTTCGCACGTCACGTTGCCGCCGCGCAGCACGCGCGCCGTACCCTCGGTGGAGCAGATGTCAAAGCCCAGGTAGCGCAGGATGCGGGCGACCGAAAGGATATGGCGCTTGTCGCGGTCGCACACGCTGATGAACACCTTGCCGCAGCTCGGATCGGGCAGCTTGTAGTCGATCGCCAGCTGCGTCTTGGCATATGCCTCGGGATAGCTCTTGGCGATACCCATGACCTCGCCCGTCGACTTCATCTCGGGCCCCAGGATAACGTCGGCACCGGGGAAACGACCCCAGGGCATAACGGCTTCCTTCATGCAGAACCAATCGAGCTGACGCTCGTCGCTCGGCAGGCCCAGGCTCGCGATGGAATCGCCTGCCATGATACGCGCCGCGCACTTGGCCAGCGGCACGCCGGTGGCCTTGGAGATAAACGGCACGGTGCGGCTCGCGCGCGGGTTGGCCTCGATCACGTAGACGGTCTCGCCCTTGATGGCGTACTGCACGTTGACCAGGCCGCGCACGCCCAGCGCCATCGCGATGCGGCGCGTGGTCTCGCGGAGCTTCGCCTGCAGGCTCTCGCTAAAGCTAAACGGCGGGATGCAGGTCGCGGAGTCGCCAGAGTGAATACCGGCCTCCTCGATATGCTCCAGAATGCCGCCGATGTAGACCTCTTCGCCGTCGCACAGGGCGTCGACGTCGGACTCGATTGCACCCTCCAGGAAGCGGTCCAGGTACACCGGGTAGTCGGGGCTAATGCGCGCAGCCTCGGCCATGTAATCGCGCAGATGCTCGGCATCGTAGGCGATCATCATGCCGCGGCCGCCCAGCACGTAGCTCGGACGCACCAGCAGCGGGTAGCCGATGTGCGCGGCCACGGCCTCGGCCTCCTCAAACGAGGTGGCCTGGCCCGCCGGCGGGTACATGATGCCCAGCTTATCGAGCAGAGCGGCGAAGCGCTCGCGGTCCTCGGCAAAGTCGATGGCATCGGGCTTGGTGCCCATGATGTTGACGCCACTCTCCTCGAGCATGCGCGCCAGCTTAAGCGGGGTCTGGCCGCCGAGCGTCACCACGACGCCGTCGGGACGCTCAACATCGATGACGTCCATAACGTCCTCGTAGGTGAGCGGCTCAAAGTACAGGCGGTCCGAGGTATCGTAGTCAGTCGAGACGGTCTCGGGGTTGCAGTTGACCATGATGGTCTCAAAGCCGCGGGCCGCCAGCGCGTAGCTCGCGTGCACGCAGCAGTAATCGAACTCGATACCCTGACCAATGCGGTTGGGGCCGGCGCCCAGGATCATCGCCTTGGGCTTGTCCGCCGGCGTGGTCTCGTCGGGAGCCACGCACTTCTTGGCATCCGGGCTCGTGCGGTAGATGTTCTCGTACGTCTTGTAGTGGTACTCCGTGGCGCTCGAGAACTCCGCAGCGCAGGTATCGACCGTCTTCATGCTGGGAACCACGCCCAGACCCTTGCGATAGGCGCGCACAAAGCGCTCGTCCGAGCCGGTCAGCGCGGCGATCTCGGCGTCGCTCGTGCCGTACTGCTTGAGCAAGCGCATCGCGTCGGCGTCGATATCCTCCACACGCAGGCCGCGGATGCTCTCCTGAACCTGCACCATGTCGTTGATACGGTTGAGGTACCACGGATCGATACCGCAAATAGCGTGGATACGCGCGATGTCCCAGCCACGGCGCAGGGCCTCGACCACAAAGAAGATGCGGTGCTCGGTCGGCGTGGCCACGGCCTGAGCGAGCTCATCGTCGCTCAGCTTGTCGGCACCTTCCTTGCCACCGGCACAAATGCCCTGATGCCCGTCCTCCAGCGAACGCATGGCCTTGCCGAAGGCCTCCTCAAAGGTGCGGCCGATCGCCATGATCTCGCCCACGGCCTTCATGCGCGTGGTGAGCGTGGGGTCGGTACCCTTGAACTTCTCGAAGGCAAAGCGCGGCACCTTGACCACGCAGTAGTCGATTGTGGGCTCAAAGCAGGCGGGCGTGGCCTTGGTGATGTCGTTGACGATCTCGTCGAGCGTATAGCCCACGGCAAGGCGCGCGGCGGCCTTAGCGATGGGGAAACCCGTGGCCTTGGAGGCCAGCGCGGACGAACGGCTCACGCGCGGGTTCATCTCGATGACGATCAAGCGACCGGTGTTGGGGTTCACGGCAAACTGCACGTTGGAGCCACCGGTCTCGACGCCGATTTTCTCCAGAATGGCGAGCGAGGCCACGCGCATGCGCTGATACTCAAGGTCGGAGAGCGTCTGCGCCGGCGCCACGGTGATGGAGTCGCCGGTGTGCACGCCCATGGGGTCGAGATTCTCGATGGAGCACACGATGATGCCGTTGCCGGCGTGGTCGCGCATGACCTCCATCTCATACTCTTTCCAGCCCTCGATGGACTCCTCAACCAGCACCTCATGAGCGGGCGAGAGCTCCAGGCCCTGGCTCACGATGGAGACGAGCTCCTCGTGGGTGTGAGCGATGCCGCCGCCGGCGCCGCCGAGGGTAAAGCTCGGGCGTAGTACGCAGGGATAGCCCACGCGCTCGGCGATAGCCTCGGCGTCGGTCACGCTGTAGGCATAGCCCGAGCGCGCGACCTCCAGGCCAATCTCGGCCATGGCCTCGTTAAAGAGCTTGCGGTCCTCGCCGCGCTCGATAGCGGCCAGGTCGCAGCCGATCATCTCGACGCCGTACTTGTCCAGTGTGCCGTCTTTCGCCAGCTCGACGGCGGCGTTCAGACCGGTCTGGCCGCCCAGCGTGGGCAGCAGCGCGTCCGGGCGCTCTTTCTTGATTACGCGTTCGATAAACTCGGCGGTGATGGGCTCAACATAGGTGCGGTCGGCAAGACCCGGGTCGGTCATGATGGTCGCCGGGTTGGAGTTGACCAGGATGACCTCAAAGCCATCCTCCTTGAGCACCTTGCAGGCCTGGGCGCCGGAGTAGTCGAACTCACAGGCCTGGCCAATAACGATGGGGCCCGAACCAATGACGAGGATACGCTTGATGTCAGTACGTTTCGGCATGTTTAAAACCTCCTAGAGAGGCTGACTCAATGTTTTGGAAAAGTCAGCGAGGGTGCAGCTGGTGCATCAGGTTGCCGTGATGCGAGGGCGCGCTGGGCTTATGCCCGCGCGACCGAAGCAGAGCGGCAAGATGATGTGCCAGATGCAGCCGCAGCGTCGACCGGTCCGCCGTTCGGTAGAACGGCGGAACCATCGTCGGCAAAATTCCAGCCGGCAAGGCGGTCCTTCGCGGTGTCGATGTCCAGGTAGTTCTCCTCGCCGTCCATGAGTCGCGTAAAGGCGGTAAAGAGATAGTGGGCATCGGTGGGGCCGGGCGAGGCCTCGGGGTGGTACTGGACCGAGAAGCACGGGGCATCGAGCAGCTGGATGCCCTCGGCGGTGCCGTCGTTGAGGTTCACGTGCGTCAGGCGAATGCGGCCGAAGCGCTCGTTCATCACGACCGGCGCGATGCCGCGACGCACCCAGGCGCGCAGGTCGCCGTCGGCCTCATGCTCGGTCTCGCCGCCGGAAAGCTCCGGGATCAGTTTGCCCAGACTGGGGAACAGCAGGCCAAAGCCGTGGTTTTGCGCGGTGATCTCCACGCGACGGCTCACCAGGTTCATAACCGGCTGGTTACCGCCACGGTGACCGAATTTAAGCTTTTCCATTTGGGCGCCACACGCCAAGCTGATCATCTGGTGACCGAGGCAAATGCCAAAGACCGGCACCTTGCCGATCAGCTGCTGCACCTGCTCATAGGTCTCCACCACGGCATCGGGGTCGCCGGGGCCGTTGGATAAAAAGACGCCGTCGGGATTCATGTCGAGCACCTCACTCGCGGGCGTATCCCACGGCACGACAGTAAGGTCGCAGCCGGCGCGGACGAGGCCCTCCAGAATGCCGCGCTTGACGCCGCAGTCGTAGGCGACCACGTTGTGGCGGGCGGGGGCGGCAGGGGCAAGCGCAAAGTCATGCGTAGCGGGCAGGTCGGCAGCTGCAAACTCGTGGGGCTCAGGGCAGCTCACGGTCTTGACCAGGTTCTCGCCCACCAGCGTCGGCGCTGCGGCCAGACGCTCGGCAAGCTCGACGACGTCAAAGATTTCCGTCGAGATAATGCCCATCTTGGAGCCGTTGTCGCGCAGGTGGCGCACAAGAGCGCGGGTGTCGACGCCCTCGATAGCGACGATGACGTGGGCACGCAGGTACTCCGGCACGCTGACGGCCGAGCGCCAGTTGGAAGACGTGGCGCACATGTCGCGGACGATCATGCCGCGCATAGCCGGAGCGCTCGCGGGGCGGGCGGTATCACCGGGGAAGGCCGACTGGACGTCGGTCTCGTCGATGCCGTAGTTACCGATCTGCGGATAGGTCATGGTTACGATTTGGCCGGCATAGCTCGGGTCGGTCATGACCTCAAAGTAGCCCTCAAGCGAGGTGTTGAAGCAGACCTCGCCGGTCGCGGTACCCTCGGCACCGCATGCACGGCCATAAAAAATGGTCCCATCCTCAAGGTACAGGATGCAGGGACCGCAGGTGCCCTTGCTGGTTTTGGCCAGCATGCGCTGGCAAAGCTCGCTGGGCGCGAAGGTGCGGGCAGCAGTGCCCGCAGTATGGTTGTTCGCCATAATTCTCCTTCCCGGTCTCTCCGGACCGGCTTAAAGGTTGGTAGTTAGGCCTTGCGGTATTTTAACCGCAAGTATGCGCCATGGCGTTAATTTCATCGAAATGTTTACGAAATGATAATTATGACTTTCTATGCATAATGATTTTTTAATCCCCGTCCCAGAAAAATCATCCCGCGGGGCTTGTGGCTCACGCGGGATGATGGCCTCTTACTTTTTCTTGTCCTGCTCCAGCAGTTCGGACGGTGTGCGATCGGGCTTGCCGCCGCGGAAAATCTCGCGGCCATGCAGACGATGCTCCAGGTCACGCTCGGCCTTTTCCTCGTCAATCTTGGTCTGGCTCACCACCGGGTCCTCAATCAACGACGACACCGAGTTCACCTGCTTCTGAATGCGCTCGGCGATGGTGTCATCCATACTCACGATGCGCATCTTCCAGTCGATACTCGTGGCGTTGGATGAGCTCTTGGTCCACACGAACGTCAAAATGGCGCTCTGGTGGCCCCGCGCGGGGAACATGCCAAAGAAGGAATCGTGCTGAATGTTGCTATCCTCGTCGATATAGGCGTGAACGTTATACACCACGCGGTCGATCTTATCGTTGAGCAGCGCGTTGGTCGCAAGCGCCGCGGCCTGGATCTGCCCGTTGGACAGCAGCTCGAGCTCGTTGGCAGACGATGTGTCCAACACCGTCACCTCGACCGTGCCCGTACGCTCATCGGCTTCATCGACGGTAAAGTCGAGCGGGAACTGCGTAAAGCCGTTGCCCCACTCAAGGCCGCCCTTCAGCGCCGTCGAAACGGTATCGACCGAAACGCTCTCGGACAGGTTGGCGGTATTCAAGCGACGCATCACGCCGTAGCCAATCTGCATGCCCACGATCAGCACCAAGATGCCGATAACCACGGCCATGGCAGTCTTCGTAATGGTATGGCTCACCTGCGAACCCGAAGGATCGTCCTCGGACAGCGGGTCGATATGTTTTGCCTGGCTCGCGCGGTCCTCGCTGCGCAGCTGCGCTAGCGCCGCTTTGTCACCGCGCTTGGCCGCAGCCTCCTTCTCACGCATGCGCTCGGTACGCTTTTTGGCGAGCGTGGGATCCAAGACGCCGGATGCATCGATTTCGGAGAATAACTCCGTCACTTCTTCCGGAGTCAAAGGGTTCTTGTCAGCCATAAACTTCCTGTCATATCAATCAGTCGAGCTCGTGCGCACGCGCACCTTCGAACTGCATTCGATAGTAACGGGCATAGGTGCCGCCACGGGCGAGAAGCTCCTCGTGCGTGCCACGCTCCACAACGCGACCATGCTCAACGGTCGCAATCTCATCGGCATGCTTAATGGTCGAAAGACGGTGGGCGATAATAATCGTGGTGCGGCCGCGTGCCAGCTCTTCGAGTGACTCCTGCACCGCCTCCTCGCTCTCGTTATCCAAAGCACTCGTCGCCTCGTCCAAAATCAGGATCTTGGGGTTCTTGAGAAACACGCGCGCGATGGCAACGCGCTGCTTCTGTCCGCCCGAAAGACGGCTGCCGCGCTCGCCCACGACCGTGTCATAGCCCTGTGGAAGCGACTCGATAAAGGCATCAATGTTGGCGCGACGGGCGGCCTCGGCGATCTCTTCTGCCGTGGCGCCCGGCTTGCCGTAGGCGATGTTCTCGCCAATCGTACCGTCAAATAGATAGACATCCTGCTGCACCAGGCCGATGGCGCGGCGCAGGCTCTGCTGCGTCACATCGCGCACGTCCTGACCGTCGATGCTAATGGATCCGGTAGCCACGTCATAAAAGCGCGGCAGCAGCGAACAGGTTGTGGACTTGCCGCCGCCCGAAGGGCCAACCAGCGCGATGGTCTGCCCGGGCTTGATGGACAGATTCATATGGTCGATAACGGGACGCTCGTCGGCATATCCCTCGCCCAGCTCGACATCCTCGTAGTTAAAGCACACGTCGTGATACTCCACGGCGCCGGCAGTCACCTGCAGATCCGTAGCGCCCGGCTTGTCCTGGATATCCGGCGCGGTCGAGAGCACCTCGTCCATACGTTTAAAGCCGGCGATAGCCTTCTGATACGTTTCGGCCGAATTGACGAGCGTCTCGAGCGGCGTGCAGAACAGCGAAATATAGAGTGCAAAGGTCGCCATATCGACCGCCTGCAGCTGTCCCTGGGCGACCAGCCAGCCGCCCAGCAGCACCACGATCACATAGAGCACACCCGAGAGCAGGCCATACGTCGCGGTATAGACGCCCATGGCGTGATACATGTTCTCCTTGGACGAAAGGTAGCGATCGTTAGAGGCACGGAACTTGGCGCGCTCGGTCTCCTCGTTGGCAAAGCTCTTGACTACGCGCATGCCCGCCAGCGAATCCTGCAGCTGCGCATTGATGCCGCTGATCTTTTTGCGGTTGTCGCTAAAGACCTCGCGCATGCGCATGTTCTGCCAAAACATGACGACCGCAAACGCCGCCGTCACCACGGCCATGGCAAGCGCCAGCACCGGAGCGATGGTAAAGAGGATCACAAACGAGCCGATAATCTCGATACCGCAAATGATGATCCACTCGGGTACGTGATGCGCCGCCTCGCAGATATCGAACAGGTCGTTGACCACGCGGCTCATCATGTCGCCCGAGCTGTTGCGGTCGAAGTACGCAAAGCTAAAGCGCTCGTACTGGTCAAACAGGTCCTCGCGCATCTTGGACTCCATGCGCGCACCCATCACGTGGCCCCAGTAGCTCACAAAGTAGCGGCAGGCGCAGCGAACGGCATACATCAGCACCAAGCCCACCGCGATCATGCCGAGCGCCTGCATAATGGCAGCCTGACCCTGAGTAAACAGCCCACCGGTCAAATTGCGCAGGATAATGGGGAACGCCAGGTCAATGGCGGCAAGCACCAGAGCACAAACAGTATCAGCAACAAAAAGCCCCATCTGGGGCTCGTAATACGAAAGAAACCTCTTAAACATGCAGTCCTCGGAGATAAAACAATAACGTAAGACCCTGGGGCAAATAATCAGTAGCGTTTGCCCCAGGGTCGCCCTCGCTTTTAAAGCTCAGTTCCGCCCAGCCTGTGTGCGATGCTGTCGCAAGCCAAGGCACCCACAACGGTCTTGGCGTCTTCGATCTTGCCGTCGAGTACGGCGTCGATCAGCTCATGCAGTGGCACCAGGTCGACGTTGACAAACTCGTCATCGTCGGGGTCGGGCGCATCAAACTCGAGCTTGGTAGCCAAGTAGATGTGGATGATCTCATCGCAAAAACCGCAGGACGTGACAATCGACGTCAAAAAGCGAATGCGACCAGCCCTAAAGCCCGTCTCCTCATGCAGCTCGCGCTTGGCGCAATCGAGCGGGTCCTCGCCCGGATCGAGCTTGCCGGCGGGAATCTCGACCGTCACGCGGTCGATGGCGGTGCGGTACTGACGCACCAGCACGATCTTGCCGCTCTCGGTCAGTGCCACAACGGCCGCCGCACCCGGATGGCGAACGATATCGCGGGCGCTGCGGCGACCGTTGGGCAGCTCAACCTCAAGACGGTGGACGTCGAGAATCTTGCCCTTCCAGGCGCACTCCTCCGAAAGAATCTTCTCGTGCAGCTCGGCATCATGCGGGTCGTCGTCGCCCAGCACCAGCGCCGGCTCGTCAGCGACCTCGCCACCAGGCTCGCCCTCGGCGTGCCCATACATGCGGCTGTCCTCTTCGACGATCTGCGTGTCCACGAGCTCTTCGTTCTTCTCGTCCATCCGTCTCATTCCTCTCGGATTTTAGGCATCCCAGGCGTCGCGACCGCGCAGCGCGCGCAGGCCGATGTCGTGACGCAGGGTCTTGCCCTCAAAATCAATCTTCTCGCAGGCCTCGTAGGCAAGGTTGCGAGCGTTCTCGAACGTGTCGCCCAGAGCGGTCACGGCAAGCACGCGGCCACCATTGGTCACGAGCTGGCCGTCCACCACGGCAGTGCCCGCGTGGTACACGGTCACGTTCTCCATGGCCTCGGCATCCTCAATGCCAGTGATGACCTTGCCCTTCTCGTAGCTGCCGGGATAGCCCGCGCTCGTCAGGACAACGGCCACGGCCCACTCGTCACGCCAGTCGAGCTCAATCTGATCGAGCTCGCAGTTGGCACAAGCCAGCATGACCTCGACCAGGTCGTTCTTAAGGCGCGGCAGCACGACCTGCGTCTCGGGGTCGCCAAAGCGGGCATTGAACTCCAGCACCTTGGGGCCGGCGGGGGTGAGCATAAAGCCGCCATACAGGCAGCCGCGGTAGTCGATGCCCTCGGCAGCAAGCTCGGCCACGGTCTGCTCCATGACCGCCACCATGGTGGCGTGCTCCTCGTCAGTCACGATGGGCACCGGGCTGTAGACGCCCATGCCGCCGGTGTTGGGGCCCTTGTCGCCCTCGAGCGCGCGCTTGTGGTCCTGCGAGGTAACCATGGGGCGCACGGTCTTGCCGTCAGTAAAGGCCAGCAGCGAGCACTCGGGACCAACGAGCATCTCCTCGATAACCACGGTGCTGCCGGCATCGCCAAAGGTGCCGCCAAAGCACTCGCGCACGGCCTCCTCGGCCTGCTCAAGTTCAGTCGCCACGATAACGCCCTTGCCCGCGGCAAGGCCGTCGGCCTTGACGACCAGCGGGGCGCCCTGCTCGCGTACGTAGGCGAGAGCCGAAGCCTCGTCGGTAAACGAGCCGTAGGCTGCCGTCGGAATGCCCGCACGCTCCATGAGCTGCTTGGAGAACAGCTTGGAGCCCTCCATCTGGGCGCCCTCGGCACCCGGGCCAAAGCAGGGAATACCCGCCGCGCGCACGGCGTCGGCCACGCCCGCCACGAGCGGAGCCTCGGGGCCAATTACCACGAGTCCGCATCCGTGGCTCTGCGCAAACGCCGCCACGGCCGCAGGATCGCAGTCGTCGAGAACAACGTTCTCGCCGCAGCTCGCGGTGCCGCCGTTACCCGGCGCAATGTAGAGCTTGCCGGCGCGCGGTGATGCTGCGAGCTTAGCTGCCAAAGCATGCTCACGGCCGCCGCTGCCCAACAACAGGATGTCGATGGTTTGAGTGTCCGCCTTCAAGGGTGCCTCCTCTATGGATTAACGGCCCGCTCCGCGCGAGCCCTTTGCAAGCAAATATACCCCTCGGCCGCCCGCTTGGGCTGCAAAGGGGTATATCGCAATAACCAAATAGTCCCGATTACTTCCAGAATCGGTTGATGATCTGCTCGCGACCGGCGCCGACGCCGATAAACGTCACGCGGGTGTGTGCCAGATCCTCGATAAATGCCACGTAGTCCTGAGCCTCCTGCGGCAGCTCGTCAAAGCTGCGGCAGCCGGTGATGTCGCACTTCCAGCCAGGGAGCTCCTCGTAGATGGGCTTGGCATGCTCAAAGCGCACCTGGTGCTCGGGCACGCTCGTGTAACGTTCGCCGTCGACGTCATAGGCAACGCACACCTTAATGGTGTCGAAGGCCGAAAGCACGTCGAGCTTGGTCACAGCGATGTCGGTGAGGCCGTTGACGCGCGAGGCATAGTTGGCGATAGGGCCGTCAAACCAGCCGCAACGACGGCGGCGACCGGTGGTCACGCCGTACTCGTAGCCCTCTTCGGTCAGCGTGTGGCCGGCCTCGGTCTCATAGGAAAGCTCGGTGGGCATGGGGCCCGAACCGACGCGGGTGATGTAGGCTTTCATGACGCCCAGCACGCGGTCGACGTTCTTCATGCCGACGCCGGAACCGGTAATGGCGCCGCCGGCGGTGCAGTTAGAAGACGTCACGTACGGATAGGTGCCGTGGTCGATGTCGAGCAGCGTCGCCTGGGCGCCCTCAAACAGCAAGTCCTTGCCCTCATCGATCATGTTGTTGAGCAGCAGGCTCGTCTCGGTGATGTAGGGACGCAGGCGCTCGGCCATCGGCAGGTACTCGTCGCAAATCTGGTCCACGGTGTAGGTGGGCAGGTTGTAGATGAGCTCGAGCTCGGGGTTCACGCGGGCGAGGGCGGTCTCCAGCTTGTCGCGGAACAGCGCCTCATCCAGCATGTCCTGCATGCGCAGGCCAATGCGGGCCATCTTGTCCTGATAGCACGGACCGATGCCGCGCTTGGTGGTACCGATGTTCTTCTTGCCGAGCTTCTGCTCAAAGGCGCCATCCAGATCGATGTGGTACGGCATGATGACATGCGCGTTGCCACTAATCTTGAGGTTCTTGGTGGTGATGCCGTCGGCCTCGAACATGTCGATCTCCTCAAGGACAACCTTGGGGTTGATGACGCAGCCGTTACCGATCACCGACACGTGGTCGGAATACATGATGCCGGAGGGCACCTGGTGCAGGCCGTACTTCTTGCCGTTGACGACGATGGTGTGACCGGCGTTGTTGCCGCCCGAGTAGCGCACGACGGCATCGAAGTCGCCGGCGACCAGGTCGCAAATCTTACCCTTGCCCTCATCGCCCCACTGGGCACCGACCAAAACGGTTGACGGCATGTTTACTCCTTACATTCATGGACTGTCTACGCGCCACGCCGGCACGCAGAAGCACAAAACATTCCCAGTATACCCGTGCAACGGGCGCCTGTCCTACTCCTCGGCATGTGCCCCATCAAGCTCATAGAACTTGGTGGATGCCGGCAGGAACATCAGGTCGACGTCGCCGATCGGGCCCGAACGGTTCTTGGCCACGACGATACGCGTAACGCCCTCGTCGGGTCGATCGTCGCGCGAGGCCTCGGCCTCGTCGGCGGAGCGGTCCAAGAACATAACGATATCGGCGTCCTGCTCGATGGAGCCCGATTCACGAAGGTCGGAAAGCTGCGGGCGCTTGCCGGTACGGGATTCGACCTGACGCGAGAGCTGCGACAGCGCGATGAGCGGGATCTTGAGCTCCTTGGCCATGATCTTAAGACCACGCGACATCTCCGAAACCTCGACGGTACGGCTCTCGGAGCGGCGTCCCGGCGGAGGACTCACCAGCTGCAGGTAGTCCAGGATGATGATTGCCTTCTCCTTGTTATGGAGCATACGGCGGCTCTTGGCGCGAATCTCGGTCACTGTGGTGCCGGGCGTATCGTCAATCAGAATATCGAGCTTGGACAAGGTCTGCGTAGCCTCGTTGATATTGGCCCACTGCTCGGGGCTAATACGGCCCATGCGGAAGTCACTGATCGAAATCATTGCGTAGGCACAAATCAGACGCTGGGCAATTTCCTTGCCCGACATCTCCAGCGAGAAGAAGCCGACGGTATAGCCCGCAGCGGCGGCGTTGAGCGCCAGGTTCAGGGCGAACGACGTCTTACCTACAGCAGGACGGGCGCCGATAATGATGAGCTGACCCTCGCGGAAGCCCATGAGCATGCGGTCGAGCGACGGGAAGCCCGTGGGCACGCCCGCCGCCTGACCACCGGCCTGGCACACTTCCTCGGCCTCGTTATAGGCCTCGACCATAAACTCGGTCAGCGTCTTGTAGCTCGACTTGACCTCGCGTGCTGTGACCTTGAGCAGCTTGCTCTCGGCCAGCTCGACAACCTCTTTGGTGTCGGTGGGGGCGTTATATGCCAGCGCGTTGATCTCGTTAGTGGCGCCGATCAGCTCGCGCAGCATCGAGTCGCGGCGAACGATGGCGGCATGGTGCTGCCAGTTGACGAGCGACAGGGTCTGACCCATCAACTCCAAAATGTACGCTTCGCCGCCCACGGCATCGAGCTTGTTGATGCTTCGCAGGTAATCGATCAGCGAGATGGAGTCGATGGGAATGCGGCTGTTGTACATATCGACCATCGCGGTATAGATGGTCTTATGAATGGGCCGGTAGAAGTCATCGGGCTGCAGCTCGACCTGGGCCTCCTCGACCACCTCGGGCGATAGCAGCATAGCGGCCAGTACATTGGCCTCTGCATCTTGGTTTTGGGGAAGACCCAACTTTGAGCCGCGGTCCTCAACCGTCAGCCCGGTCTCCCTATCGTCATATGCCATGAGCATCCTCATTCATATCGCTTGCGAGCATCCATAGTATCAGCCA
>DBEZXT010000116.1:0-29310 GCA_048291645.1 Collinsella aerofaciens
CAGGACGGAGGAAGCCCCGCAGCGCGTAGCGCGCAGCGGGGCTTCCGACATGTCCGAGGACGTTCTGAGAGATAGGCCCTTTGCCGTTTCCGGACGGCCCGGTGGGATCAGAGTACCCTTGCTGTTACTCTGCCTTGCCCACAGAGTTGAGGTTGGTCATGCGGATCTTAACCAGCTCGGTGATCTCACGCATACCCTCCTTGGCCGGCTTCTTGGGGTCGAAGCAGGCGGGGTTCTCGGCCATGTAGGCCATGAAGCCCTTGGTGTAGGCCTGACGCAGCTCGGTGGCGTAGTTAACCTTGCAGATGCCGTTCTTCACAGCCTCGGCAACCTGCTCATCGGGCACACCGGAGGTGCCGTGCAGAACCAGCGGCACGTCGACAGCGTCGCGGATGGCCTTGACCACGGACTGCTCGATGTGCGGATCGCTCGTGTACACACCGTGGCTGGTGCCAACGCCAATAGCGAGGGAGGTGCAGCCAGTGCGCTCGACGAACTCCTTGGCCTCGGCCGGATCGGTGTAGGGGCTCTCGCCCTCAACCGCGGGACCGTCGTCCTCCTTGCCGCCAACCTTACCGAGCTCGGCCTCGACGGGCACGCCCATGGCGCGGCCAGCATCGGCGACAGACTTGGTCAGGGCGATGTTGTCCTCGAAGGACTCGTGCGAACCGTCGATCATGACAGAGGTATAGCCGGTACGGAAAGCCTGCATGCAGCGGTCATAGCCATCGCCGTGATCGAGGTGCAGAGCGACGGGCACGGAAGCGCGCTCGGCGGCAGCCTTGACCATGCCGTAGAAGTAGTCCAGACCAGCGGTCTTGATGGTGCCCGGGGTGGTCTGCATGATGACGGGGGACTTGGTCTCCTCGGCAGCGGCCAGAACGGCCATAACAAACTCGAGGTTCTCGACGTTGAAAGCGCCGACGGCGTAGTGGCCGGCCTGAGCGTCCTTGAGCATCTTTTCGGTGGTAACAAGTGCCATGAGCGTTTGCTCCTCTCCCTCGCCCGCATCTGGACATCGGGCGTAGTTGTTCGCAAGGCGTTTTACCTTGCGTTTTGCTGCGCTCATTGTATGAAATTCAGCAGCTTTGCACGTGCGAGATATTGATCCCATGCAGGTCAATACAGTCATTTTTGAAAAGCAAACGGAAGGAATTTGAGCCGAGTGGACATGTTCGATATTGAATTTTGAGTGTTCAGCGTCTTTCTTTTATAGAAAAGATAAGTAATCGAAAGGTCTTTTCTTACTCAATAAGAAAATGAACGAAAATAGAGTCAACACAATTCCTGCAAATTTAGCCGAGAATGGAGCAAGCATGGCCCAAGCCACCAACCGTGCTTTTGCCGACGAACGCCGTACCGCCATTATGGAAATGCTCGAGCATAATGCCTCGGTGCAGGTAGCAGAAATCGCCCAGACCTTTGGCGTGTCCTCCGTCACCGCCCGCGCCGACCTGGACGCGCTCGCCGAAGCAGGCAAGCTGCGCCGCACGCACGGCGGTGCCGTATCACTCCACAAACGTCTGACCGTCTCCACGCAGGATCGCCGCATCAATGTCAACGTCGCCGCCAAGCAGGCCATCGCGCAAAGCGCCATCGAGCTCGTCAATGACGGCGACACGCTGCTCGTCGACTCGGGCACCACGGCGCTCGAGTTCGTCCGGCTCCTCGATCAGCGCGACGGTATCACCGTCATCACGGCCGACATTACCATTGCCGATTACATCGACGAGAGCATGCCCTCAGTCGATGTCGTCATGCTGGGCGGGGCGCTGCGCAAAGGCCATCGTTATTTGTACGGACCGCTCACTATGCAGGCGCTCCAAATGATCCATGCCGATCTGGCCGTCATGTGCCCCGGCGCCTTTGTCCCCAGCTGCGGCTTTACGACCGACTTTCCCCAGATGGCCGAGACCAAAACGGCTATGATCGCCGCGGCCCATCAAAGCGTCGCCCTCATGGACGCCAGCAAGGTTAACGGACGCGGCATGTACCGCTTTGCCGAGCTTGCCGATGTCGACTCCATCGTGATGGACCGTGACCCCGACCATGCCGTCGCCACCTCGATCGCCGAGGCCACTGACAGCTCACGTCCAGCCCTCGTCATCGCCGGCGCTTAAACAAAAACCACCACAAAGGTGCCTGTCCCCTTTGTGGTGGTTGTGATGGCTGAGCGTCAAAAGTGAACGTGTCGCTACTTGGACAGCTCGTCGGCGAGGGCCTCGATCTGAGCGCGCGAGGCGTCGTTGAGCGAACCCAGGACGGTCACTTTGTTCTTCGTCAGGGTGATGTCCTTCATGCCCTCGAGCTCCTTGGTCATAATCTTGGCCGCTGCAGGCGCCCAGGAACCGGACTCGACAAGCGCCACGGTACGGTTCTGGTAGGCATGCTCGGCAAGTGTGTGGATAAAGGTGCTCATGAACGGGAAGATCTCGCCCTGATAGGTGATGGAGGCGAGCACCAGGCGGTCGTAGCGGAACGCGTCCTCAACGGCCTCGGCCATATCATCGCGAGCCAAGTCAAAGACGGAGACCTTCTGGCCGCGGGCCTCGAGCGCAGATGCGAGCTCCTCAACGGCAGCTTTCAGATGGCCATACACGCTCGCATAGGCAATCGTGATGCCCTCGTCCTCGGGCTGATAGCTCGACCAGGTGTTATAGGTGTCGAGGTAGTAGCCCAGGTTCTCGGTCAGCACGGGGCCGTGGAGCGGGCAGATGATCTGGATGTCCAGGTCGGCGGCCTTCTTGAGGACGGCCTGCACGAACTTGCCGAACTTACCGACGATGCCAAAGTAGTAGCGGCGAGCCTCGCAAGCCCAGCCCTCGGGATCCTCGATGTCGTTGGCGCCAAACTTGCCAAAGCCGTCGGCACTAAAGAGCACCTTGTCGGTGGACTCGTAGGAGAAAATCACCTCGGGCCAGTGAACGTTGGGGGCGCCGATAAAGGTCAGGCTGTGGCCGCCCAGGTCGAGCACATCGCCCTCTTTGACGACCATCTTGCGCTCGGGGTAGTCGGTACCAAAGTAGTTGACCATCATGCGGAAGGCGCCCATGCTGGCCACAATCTGTGCCTGGGGATAGCGCTCCATAAAGGCGGCGATGCCGGCGGAGTGATCGGGCTCCATGTGATGGACGACCAGGTAGTCGGGCGTACGGCCGTCAAGCGCGGCCTCGAGGTTGCCGAGCCACTCGTCAACAAAACCGCCGTCGACTGAATCGGCGACAGCGATCTTTTCGCC
Organism: Collinsella aerofaciens; assembly: GCA_048291645.1. Taxonomy (GTDB): domain Bacteria; phylum Actinomycetota; class Coriobacteriia; order Coriobacteriales; family Coriobacteriaceae; genus Collinsella; species Collinsella aerofaciens_CG. Next base: position 3,239 of record DBEZXT010000116.1, read on the forward strand.
CAAGATAACGTAGCTGTTGTATGCCATACCGTTCTCGGACACATCGTACTGGCCCTCGAACAGGTCAATGTCGTGATCGTCGACACCGATGTAGCGGATATCTTTGGTGATCTCCATCAGGCAAAGCCTCCTAGATAGACAAAAGAACCCGTCTATCATAACACTCGTCTTCATAGCCACGGCTATCCGTCAGCATCCTTACCGATTGTAATTGAGGCGGAATATACTGCCGTTGACCTGCACAAACTATGCGCGCGGTATCGCCGTGCTATGTCGAATAATGAGCTGGCCGGGAATACGAATGGCAACGGTTTTGCCCGCCGTACCCGCCTCGGGAACCGCATGCTCGAATACCTCGCGTCCACGCTGATGTAAATCGAATCGCACGGTCGTGAGCTCGTTGTGTGCCACAAAATCATCGAGCGAATCGTCGACGCCCACCACGCTCACGTCCTCGGGCACGCGCAGGCCGCTATCACGCAGCGCGGCAATCGCGCCATTTGCCATCTGATCGTTTGCCGCGTAAATCGCCGTCATGGTGCGGTCGTGCTCGGCCAGATATCTGCCGGCCTCGTAACCGCTGTTGGCAGACCAGTCACCCTCGAGCGGCTCTGCCGGCTCGATGTGTTTACGCTCGAGCGCATCCTGCCAACCGGCGCGACGAAATTGCTCGTCGACCGAGAACGACGGGCCGCCAATATAGCGAATCTGCCCGTGTCCCAGCTCAAACAGGTGATTCATAAGCAAGAGCGAGCAGCCGTAATGGTCGGAATCGACCGTGGTCACCCGCGGATGCGCATACATGGTAACGATGACCGTGCCAATGCCCGGCAGTGGATCAAACGTCTCAAAATCGGGCGCCATGCGACTCATGCCGATGATGATGCCGTCCACGGGCAGTGCGGCCATGCGACGCGTTGCCTCGGCAAGCGAAAACTCCTCGGTCTTGGACATCTCGACCAGCGTGATGGCGCAATTATGCTCGCGAGCAGCGCTGGCGATGCCGTCGATCATTGAGAGGTTGCCAAACTTGGTGACATCGTTGACGCACAGGCCGACCGAATGGTAACGGCCGTCGCGCAGCGAGCGACCGGCATAACTCGGACGAAAGCCGAGCTCTTGCATGGCGGCCTGCACGCGCTGGCGCGTCTGCTCGTTAACGTTGGGCAAGCCGTTGGCGACGCGCGAAACCGTCTGCTGCGAAACGCCAGCAGCGCGGGCGACGTCGGCCATGGAGACCGGACGCGTACCTGTATCGTTGGACGGGCGCCTTGCCACAGGATCACCTTCACCCTTGCGAGATCTGAATAGCGTGAATGCCGGCCCGGGCAGAAATACATCCCGCGCCGAGGTCCGCTATCGTCGGACGCATGTTAACGTACTCTACTTTTTCTATCTGCATCTCTTCTGCTTTATAAGTCCATACGGCAGTACCGTTCACGGCTGTATTTCTACCGATTACCAGATTCTCAAAAAGTGACAAGCGATGTGTTATGAGTACGTTAACATAGCCCGTAACGTGCGGTATCGTGAACACTTGGTTCATGCCGCTTTAAGTTGTTAACGTACTCATAACGACGCAAAACCCACCCGGGCGCGCCAAGGAAAGGACTCCCATGACCACCCCCGACGAAAAGACATTCGCCACGCTCACCAAGCTGTTCGAGGAGGAGTTTGGCCCCATCGGCGACCGCCAGGTGCTCTACGTGCACGCGCCCGGCCGCTCCGAGATCAGCGGCAACCACACTGACCACGAGGGTGGCCACGTTATCGCCGGCTCGCTCGATGTCGCCGTTGACGGCATCGCCGTGGCAACCGATTCCAACACGGTTCGCGTAGCCGACGAGGGCTATCCCACGTTTGAAATCGCGCTCGACACGCTAGACGTTCAGGAGTCCGAGAAGGGCACGTCCGCAAGCCTCGTCCGCGGCATGGCCCACGAGATTGCAGCCCTTGGCGTTGAGCCCCACGGCTTCGACTTCGCCTTCACCTGCTCTGTCCCCTCGGGCGGCGGCCTTTCCAGCTCCGCTGCTGTCGAGGCGGCATACGGTCGCGCCATGGAGACGCTCTGGGGAGCACCCGCCATCGAGCCCGTCGCGCTCGCCCAGATGAGCCAGCGCACCGAGAACAACTATTACGGCAAGCCCTGCGGTCTGATGGACCAGGCCGCTGTGTGCCTGGGCGGCCTCGCCTACATGGACTTTGAGGACCAGGCTCAGCCTAAAACCCAGAAGCTCGAGCTCAACTTTGAGGATCACGGTTATGCGCTCGTGCTCGTTAAGGTCGGTGCCGACCACGTGGCCGCCACCGACGACTACGCCGCCGTTCCGCGCGAGATGCAGGACGTCGCTGCCGAGTTTGGCAAGGCACGCCTGTGCGAGGTAAACGTGGCGGACTTTGACGCCAAGCTCCCCGAGCTGCGCGCCAAGCTGGGCGACCGCGCCTGCCTGCGCGCCGTTCACTACTGGTACGAAAACGGCCTGGTCGACAAGCGCTGGGCTGCCCTGAACGCCGGAGACATCGATCAGTTCCTGGTCCTGACGCGCGAGTCCGGCGCCAGCTCTGCCATGTACCTACAGAATGTCGTTGCCAAGCTGGGCTCCGAGCAGCCCTCGATGTATGCCCTGGCACTGGCCGAGCACGTGCTCGACGGCCGTGGCGCCGTCCGTATCCACGGTGGCGGCTTTGGTGGCACCATCCAGGCCTTCGTGCCGCTCGACCTGGTCGACACCTTCATTGCCAAGATGAACGGCTGGCTGGGCGAGGGCTCTGCCCGCCACTACGCAATTTCTGACAAGGGGGCTTACGCGGCATGGCTGTAATGACTGACGTGCGCGAGGCCGCGCAGGGCTTGATTGAGTATGCCATCCATCGATCGATGATCCGACAGGACGATCGCATCTGGGCATACAACACCATTCTGGAGTGCATCGGTGCTACGGGCCCGGCGCTCGACATGACCTGGGCGCTGCAGACCGAGAAACTCTCGCTCTTACACCCCGATACGCTCCCCGACTTTGACCTTGAAGGCACGCTTGCCGCGCTTTCCGAGGCCGCCGTTGTCAACGGTGCCGCCGAGGACACGGCATCGGGCCGCGATCGCATCGCCATGCGCATCATGGGCATACTGATGCCGAGGCCTTCGGTTGTAAACGAGGAGTTCAACGGCCGCATGGGCGTCAACGAGCCCCGCGCCGCGACCGACTGGTTCTACGGTCTGTGCTGTGACGCCGGTTACGTGCGCCGCGCCGCCATCGCGCGCAACATCAAATGGAGCACCCCCACCAACTGGGGCGACCTCGAGATTACCATCAACCTGTCAAAGCCCGAAAAGGACCCGCGCGATATTGCCGCGGCCGGCGCCGCCAAAAAAACGGGCGAGAAGTATCCCGCCTGCCAGCTCTGCATCGAAAACGAGGGCTATCCCGGACGCTCCGCTGCAGCCGACGGCGGCGCCCATCCCGCCCGCCAGAATCTGCGCGTTATCCCCATTAAGCTCGACGGCGAGCGCTGGGGCTTCCAATACAGCCCGTACGCGTACTTTAACGAGCACTGCATTGCCATGAGCTCCGAGCATCGTCCGATGCACGTCGACCGCAAGGGGCTGACCTGCCTGCTCGACTTTGTCGACCTGTTCCCGCACTACTTTATTGGTTCCAACGCCGACCTGCCCATCGTGGGCGGCTCGATTCTGTCGCACGACCACTTCCAGGGCGGCGCGCACGAGTTCCCCATGATGCATGCCACCGAGGTCTCGCAGTTTAGCGTGCCCGGCTTTGACCAAGTCAGCGGTACCGTGTTGCAGTGGCCGCTTTCGGTGCTGCGACTGCGCTCGCACGACCGCGCCCAGCTGCTCGACGCCGCCGAGAAGATCATCCTCGCTTGGCGCGAGTGGACCGATGAGTCGGTGGGCGTCATCGCGCGCACAGCCGACGGCGTAGCGCACAACACCGTGACGCCCGTCATCCGCCGCGTCGACTCCCGCGGCAACGCCGGCGGCGAGATCTACGAGGCCTATCTTGCGCTTCGCTGCAACATCACGACCGACGAGCATCCGCTGGGTGTGTTCCACCCGCATGCCGAGTATCACCATATTAAAAAGGAGAACATCGGCCTGATCGAGGTCATGGGCCTGGCTATTCTTCCGCCGCGCCTGGTTCCCGAGCTTGGCGCTGTCCGCGAGCACCTGCTGGCAGCCAAGGCCAATGCCAGCTACGACCTTGCCGGTGCGCTCGAGGGCGACGACCTTTGTCGCAGCCACGCCGCATGGGCCGAGGATGTCTTTGCCCGCCGCGCCGACGAGCTTACGGCGGACAACGCCATCGACATCCTGCACGAGGAGGTCGGCGTGGTGTTTGGCCACGTGCTCGACAACGCCGGCGTCTTTAAATGGGACGAAGCCGGCCGCGCCGCCCAGCAGCGCTTTATCGACTCACTGTAATGATCCCTTGGGGACGGAGGAAAACGGATCATTTCGTCTTCAAGACAACGGCGCCCGCCGGCAACATCGCCGGCGGGCGCCGTTTTTGAGTGTAGTCATTGGGGACGTTCTTAAACGCCTAGTCATTAAAGAACGTCCCCGACGACTAATGACTCGAGCGTGGAAAATCTCCCACTTTGAGCTCGTATGGGCACCAAAAGCGGGAGATTATCCACGCTCATTCTATTAGGAGTCGCAACCGCTACAACTCTACGACCTCAACGCTGTTGTAGACCTCGTTCCAGCGGTCCATGACCAGGTGGCCGGTCTTGGGATCCATGGCGTTGAGCTTGCCGCAGGTATTGGCGGTCTTGAGCACCGTGACGTCGTCGGCGCCAGCAGCAATGGCATGCGCAAAGCCGGCGATGGTCGAGTCGCCGGAACCCGTCGCGTTCACAGCCGCAATCGCGGGCGTCTTGGCGCGGAATGCGCGACCCTCATGGAAGCCCACCGAACCGGCAGCGCCCATCGAAACGACAACCCAGGGAATACCGGCAAAGCGGCCATCGGCGGCGAGCGCCTCGCGCAGGGCATCGACATCATCAGTCGTAAAGGACGTACCCAGCAGGCCGTTAATCTCGGTCAGGTTGGGCTTTACGAGCTCAGGCTTAGCGTCGGACTCCAGCGCGGCCTCCAGCGATGCACCCGAGGTGTCGAGCAGCACCTTGGCGCCCGCCTCCTCGGCGATCTTGACGAGCTCGGCATAGTAGCCGGCATCGACGCCGCGCGGCAGCGAGCCCGAAAGCGTCACAACGTCCGCCTTCGCTGCAAGCTCGGCGAACTTGGCCGTAAAGGCCTCGAGCTCGGCCGGGGCGATCTGCGGGCCGCTCTCCAGCAGCTCGGTCTGGTTGCCCTCGTGCAGGATATTCAGGCAGATGCGCGTCTCGCCAGCGATGGGCACAAAGTCGTTCTTGACGCCATCGACATCCATGAGCTCGGCCATATAGGCACCCATGTGACCGCCGAGCAGACCGGTCGCGAGCACATCGTCGCCCAACTGCAGCAGCACACGGCTCACGTTGAGGCCCTTGCCGCCAGCGGTCTTTTCGGGCGTCACACGGTTAACATCGTCGATGATCAGCTTATCGAGCTGATAGCGCGTATCAATCGACGGGTTCATGGTAACGGTCAGAATCATATTGAACTCCTGTTTCCGGGGCACGACACGCGCGGCCCCAAACATACGATAGCTCGTTAAAGGATCTCGATCTCAAAGCCGCGGGTGACGGTCTCCCCCGGCTTGGCCACCAGGCAGCCGCGCTTGTGCTCCAGAATATCGTCCTCGTCGGAGCAGGTGGACAGGCCGCCCCACGGTTCCACGGCCACAAAGTCGCCCTCGGGCTTGCTCCACACAATCAGGTACGGCATATCGGGGAACGTCAGGCGCACGCCCTTGTCCTCGGTCTTCTTGGTCAGCGTAACCACGCGGCTCTCGAGCACGTCAAAGATGGTCTCCGCGAAGTCGAAGAGCTCGTGGGTCAGCGGCAGGTTCTGGTCGATCATGGGGTTCTTGCTGCGATGCTCAACATCAATCAGACCCGTCGAAGGAACGGCAGTACAGAGCTCGGCGGCCTCGCGCTGATCAAAATGGAGCTCGTAGTCGTCATAGGACTCGCCCTCGTCAAGCGGGCACTTAAAGCCAGGGTGGCCACCCACAAAGAACGGCATGTCCTCGGTGCCCTCATTGGTCACCTCGTACGACACGGCCACCTTAGCCGCATCGATCGTGTAACGAGCAACGATCTTAAACGGATACGGGTACTGCTCGAGCAACTCAGCATGGTCGGCAGAGCTTAGGCTCAGCGCGACCATGTTGTCGCCCTGCTCCTCGAGCTTCCACTCCTGTTTGCGAGCAAAGCCGTGACGGGCGAGCTTAACCTCGCGGCCGCCCATGGTCATTGCGCGACCGTCACGAAGGCCGCCGCAGATCGGGAAACAAATGGGTGCCTGGCCCGACCAGACCGCCGGGTCACCCTGCCACAGGTACTCGCGACCGTTGGCTTTAATCGAAGTGAACGATCCGGCAGCCGTGCTCAGTACCACGCGAACAGAACCGTTATCAAGAACAAACTCCATAGGAGCCTTCCCTTTCTTACGACAGCCCGCTGGGCCAATTGGGCTGATAGAAAACCGGCCCGCGCCCCATCACAGAAACGCGAGCCGTCAACGGACTAGTTAATTACGCCGGATACCCGCTAATCGTGGTATTCGCCGCGGTCCCACTTCTCGAGGAACTCGTCAAAGAAGTGCGGGTCAGCCTGAGCCTCGGCATCGGCCTTATTGCAGGCATCGATCTTGGCGATCAGGGCATCGTGCTCGGGGGTCTTCTCGTAGGGCTCCTCCAGGAAGGCAAGCATGATATCGGCCATCAGGAACTCGCCGGTAATCTTGCCGCCAAAGCCCACGATGTTGGCGTTGAGCTCGCGACGGGCATACAGGGCAGAGGTCATGTCGCGGACCAGAGCGCAGCGGGCGCCGGGAACCTTGTTGACGGCGTTGGTGATGCCAATGCCGGTGCCGCACAGGGCCACGCCAAAGTCGGCCTTGCCGCTGGCAACAGCCTCGCCCACGGCCTTACCGTAGATGGGATAGTGCGTACGGGTATGGCTGTAGGTGCCGCAGTCGAGCACCTTGTAGCCAGCCTGCTCCAGGCGGTCGGCCAGATAGATCTTCTCGTCCGTAACGATATGGTCGCAACCGATTGCGATGGTCTTCTTCATCAGAACGTCCTTTCGTCTGAATTCACAAGTTGAGGTAGAAGTTCGAGTTCTCGGTGGCTCTCGTTAGGCCATCTTGTTGAGCATGTCGACACGGATCTGGTGACGGCCGCCGGCGTACTGGGCGCGCAGGAACTCGCGGGCGATCTTCTTGGCAACCTCGGTGCCCACAACGCCCGGGCCCATGGTGACCATGCGCGAGCCGTTGTGCTCGCGGGTCATGTAGGCGGAACGCTCGTCGGAAATGTTGGCGACGACCATGCCCTTGATCTTGACGGCGGCCATATAGGAGCCGACGCCGTACTTATCGAATGCGAAGCCCTGGGAATCCTTGTGCTCCAGCAGGTCCTTGGCAACGGCGGTCGCGGAATCGACAAAGTCCGCGGCAGGGGTCTCGGAATAGTCGACGACCTCGTGACCGTCGGCGATGAGCATCTCCTTGATGGACTCCTTCATCGACATACCGTCGGCATCGGAAGCGATTACAACCCTCATGACATCCTCCTTGAGAGATACGCAGGTGCGTAGTTTCTGTTTGGAAGTGTTGAATCGCGTTCAGGTCCGGGCATCTGAATGTGCGGTTCTTCACTGTTCATGTTTATTTGAACACATTCGAACAGTAACTGCAACAACTATTTGTTTATCTTTGTTCTTTTTTGAACAAATACCGTTCACGGATGATTGCTGACCGTTTGGGATCGGGTAAAGCCTAGTCTGCCACGTATTCGCCAAACAAAAGGGCGGCCGAGAACGCATCTCGGCCGCCCTTCGGCGGTATGCCCCGGTATATACGGCTGCTTTAGTTACTCGGACTGCCCGCCCTTCTTGGTATGCTTGGACGGAGCACTCAGAAAGCGGCCCGTCAAATAGTTCGCCGGGCCGGAAATATCAATCCCCAGCAACACGTGCCCCAGCCACAAAAACGCTGCGAGCACCAGTAATGGAATCACGCACGAGGTCACGATCATCACGATGACACCTTCGATGAGATCGGTCACCTGCCGCACGATCTCGTCGGTCATCTGCTTGGCTCCGCTGGTCACCGACGTGACCAGGCTCGAGGCACCATCGGCAAGCTGCTCAAGCACGTTCTTGGACTCTGTGGACTCGCTCTTTTTTTTGCTTGCTTTGGAGCTGTCGCCATCTGCCGTACCCGCAGCGTCGGCCGCCTTTTGCTCGGCCGCTTCGATGCTAACGCGATACGTTTCGTCGACCTTTTGCGACACCCATACGCTCGCGGGTACCAACACCATGCCAATTATGGCGACCACCAGCACGCGAGTCGCCACGCGGCGCAGGACGGAGCTCGTACTCCAGCGCCCATGAATGCCGAGCGACACCGCAAAGAGCACCAGCGCGAACGGGATCAAGATGCCCAAGCCAACCGACCACAAAATGGTCAGCAGATATTTCTCGAGGTAGAGCACGGCAAGCACGATGCCCAAGTTACCCGAAAGCTGTGCGAGCTGCTCGGCAACCGGCGTTCCCGTATCGCCCGGCAGCGCAGTGATACCCGCAGACAGCGCCACGCACGAAGTCGTGAGCGCCAGTACGTTACCTTTCTTTTGATCGATAACCTCGATGGTGGAGTCCCAAGTCTTGGTATCGGCGAAATGCGGACGAGCTACAAAGCCCGACAGCAGCGCCAGTACCACAAGCGCAACGATAAAGCCAATCTGCAGCTTTTTGTTTGCGCACACGACATCGGACAGGCTGGGCTGCAGCTCGGTTACTGTTGTGTGCTCGGTTATCTGGACAGGACGCCCATGAGCCATCTCGTGCGCGCCTCTTTTTTGTATTGACCCGTTATCCGGCATTTGGATACCTCCTCAGTCCGGCGTTTAATGCGAAAGGAAGTATACCCACCGAGCAAAAATCGAACGGGAGGACGAACGGAGCGCACCAAGACTGTCCCCAATGACTAGTCGTTTAAGAACGTCCCCAATGACTGTCTCGGGATGAGTTGCGGTGGAATAGGGATTGTTTTGCGCCTGCCGGCCCATATTCAGTCCCTATTTCACCGCAACTTGGAGGAGGACAGAAAAAGCCCTGCCGCAGTTCATTCATAGCGGCAGAGCTTTTGGAAGGGAACTTGGTTGTGAGGGCTCGTTAGGCGAGCTTGGCCTCGAGCTCGGCGATACGCTTGTAGGCATCGATGGTAAAGCGGGTCTGCTTCTCCAGGATCATAGTGGTCATGAGGGTGTCCTGAGCGTGAGCCATGATGAAGGTCATTTCCATCTCGCCACCGCCGGCCTCCTGCGAAAGCAGTTTGGTCTGCGTGTCGTGGGCACCGATGAGCGCATCGCTGGCATCCTTGTGCAGCTGTTCGGCCTTCTCAAAGTCACCCTCGCGAGCAGCATCGAGCGCTGCAAGCAGATCGGTCTGGGCGTCACCTGCGTATGCGACGATCTCGAATCCAACCATCGAGATTTCTTCTTTGGTTGCCATATTGCGTTCCTTTCACATATGAACCAATGGAGAGCATCGCGTCCGGGCATACGCGCTGCGTTGTGTATGACAGAAACAATAACATTCAAACAAAAAAGAACAGCTCAAAACGTAATTTCGAACTATGAACGGTCACTTTTCGCCCGTGAACGGTTTTTAAACCAATCTGAACAATATCGAACACAATTAGCGGCAACCCAAACAGGGCCGCACCCTAACGCAAATCGCGCACCGTATCGCCCTCTACAAGCACACCGGGGATCAGCATGTGCTCCACGCCAGACGCACCCCCATCGGCGCCGGCAATCTTGTCGACCGCCCACATGCCGACGCGCTTGTTATCAAAGCGCACCGTGGTCAGGCGACGGTCGGGCACGATATCGCCCAGGCTGTCATCAACACCCACCACGCTCACGTCCTCGGGCACACGCCTTCCGCACGACTCGAGCCCGCGAATGCAGCCGTAGGCCATGGCATCGTTGGAAGCATAAATGGCCGTACAGGTCGGATCTTCCGCCAGAGCCTGACCAGCAGCATATCCGCTCTGTGCCGTCCAATCCCCACGGACGAGTCGCGGCGGTTCAATACCATGCGCGCGCAATGTCTCGCGCCAGCCTTCCTCGCGCCGCATGCCCGAAAGCGAGCGCTCGGGACACGAAATAAAGTGCACGGTTTTGTGCCCCCGCCCCAGCAAGTACTCGACCACCTGGCGCGAGCAATCGAACTGGTCGTTATCGACCGTTGAACAGAGCGGGTGCTCCAGCATCGTAACGAGCACCGTCTGCATGCCGGGCAGCGGCTCGAAGGTGCCAAAGTCCGCCGGCATGCGATTCATGATCACGACCATACCGTCTACCGGCAGCGCGCTCATGCGTGACGATGCGCTCTCGAGGGTATAGGGGTGTCCATCTACTTTAGTGAGGGTGATGGCATAGCCATGTTTGTCGGCCGCGGCGGCAAAGCCCTCCATACGGTCGAGGTTGCCGGTACCGGTAATGTTGAACATGGCGACGCCGACGGTCTTAAACCTGCCACGGCGCAGCGATCGACCGGCAAAATTGGGGCGATACCCCAGCTCGCGCATGGCGGCACGCACGCGTTCCTTGGTCTCGGGGCGCACGCTGGGCGAATCGTGCACGGTGCGCGAGACCGTCTGCTCCGAGACGCCCGCGAGGCGCGCTACGTCTTTGACGGATACCGATTTTTTAACAGCTGCCATAGGTCGATCTTTCTATGTCAACGATGCCATTGGTGGCACCCTACGCAGTCAAATGAAACGTCTTCAAGTATATCTAACGCCTCCCCCACCATACGCTCACCACCCAAAACCTACCGTTCACCGACATTTTTGCTTCCCCGAACGGCTTTTGTCGACCAAATGTTAACGTTGCCATTGCGCAAACACAGAGCCACCGGGCGGCTCAAACGTTTACGCATAAGGAATCGACGGTTCGCAGGCACAGGAACCACCGGTTCGCGTCTTTTTTTGTGTCGCAAAATGGCAACGTCAACATTTTGGCAACCGAACGCCAAAAGCTACCATCGTTGCTAACCCACCGACTCTTAGGAGCATTGCATGGAGCAACTCATCGCCATCATCGAAAAGGGACAGCCCTTTTTCAACGCGATCGCCCGCAACAAGTACCTCAAGGCAATCCGCGACGGCTTTATCTCCGTCATCCCCATCATCATCTTCTCGTCCATCTTCTGCCTGGTAGCCTCGGTCCCCAACATCTGGGGTTTCTACTGGCCCGATGACATCAACAACGCCCTGTGGAAGTGCTACAACTACTCCATGGGCATCCTGGCCATCGCCTGCGCCGCCACCACAGCCAAGCACTTCGCCGACGCCCAGAACCGCGACCTGCCCAAGAACAACCAGATCAACTTCATCTCGTGCATGTGCGCGGCCATCATCGGCTTCTTGCTCCTTTCGAGCGACACGATCGCCATGGACGCCGCCAGCGGCTTCAACACGACCTACCTTGGTTCCAAAGGCCTGCTGACCGCCTTCATCGCTGCGTTTGTGACCGGCATCATCTACAAGTTCTTCATTAAGCGCAACATCACCGTCAAGATGCCCGAGCAGGTTCCGCCCAACATCTCGCAGACCTTTAAGGACATCATCCCCTTCTCCGTCTGCATCACCGTCTTTTGGGTCTTTGACATCGTCTTCCGCGCTGCTTTTGGCTTCTGCTTTGCCCAGGGCGTCATCCAGGTGTTCCAGCCCCTGTTCACCGCTGCCGACGGCTACATCGGCCTCGCTGTGATCTACGGCGCCATGAGCCTGTTCTGGTTCGTCGGCGTCCACGGTCCCTCGATCGTCGAGCCCGCCATCGCCGCCGCCCTCGTTGCCAACATGACCGACAACCTGGCTGCGTTCCAGGCCGGCCAGCACGCTTCCGCTGTCCTGACCCAGGGTGCCCAGTACTTCGTCGTCTGCATGGGCGGCACCGGCGCCACGCTCGTCCTGGTCTTTATGTTCTGCTTCCTGGCCAAGTCTCAGGAGATGCGCGCCGTCGGTAAGGCCGCCATCGTCCCGGTCTGCTTCGCTGTCAACGAGCCGCTGCTGTTCGCCGCACCCATCGTGCTCAACCCCGTCTTCTTTGTCCCGTTTGTCTTTGCCCCGATCGCCAACATCTGGATCCTCAAGATCTTTATCGACTTCTTGGGCATGAACGGCTTTATGTACACCCTGCCTTGGACCGTCCCCGGCCCCATCGGCACCATCATGGGCCTAGGCTTCCAGCCGCTCGCCTTTGTGATGCTCGCCCTTATCCTGGTCGTCGACTTTGTTCTGTACTACCCGTTCTTCCGTGCCTATGACGCCCAGAAGTGCGCCGAGGAGGCCGAGATCTCCCAGGAGGAGCTCGCCGCCAAGAACGCCGAGAAGGCCGCCAAGCTCAACGATGCCTTCCGGGGCAAGGCTGACGCCAAGAGCGTTGCCGCCGGCGCTGCTGCCGAGGCCGTGAAGGCCGACTCCCCCGCCACTTCCGCAGCACCCGCTGCCGAGGCAACGGCCGCCAGCGATCTCAACGGCAAGCGCGTGCTCGTGCTCTGCCAGGGCGGCGGTACCTCGGGCCTGCTCGCCAACGCACTGGCCAAGGCTGCCAAGGAGCGCGGCATCGATCTTGAAACCGCTGCCGAGGCCTATGGCAACCACGTCGACATGCTCCCCGACTTTGACCTGGTCGTCCTGGCCCCGCAGGCCGCAAGCTACCTGGCCGACCTGCAGAAAGACTGCGAACGCGTGGGCAACAAGTGCGTCGCCTGCCGTGGTAAGCAGTACATCGAGCTCTCCCAGAACGGCGACAAGTCTCTCGCCTTCGTCTCCGAGCAACTCTCGAAGTAAGTAACGCTCAGGGCCAGCCGACCATCCAAGACCGGCTGGCCCTTCGATTTAGACGATTGGATCATCATGTCCGTTAACCCTGCTAGCGTCACCAACCCGCCCGCGCAGTTTCCCGAGGACTTTGTCTTTGGCGGCGCCACCGCTGCCTACCAGGTAGAGGGCGAGACCCGTACTCACGGTAAGGGCAAGGTTGCCTGGGACGACTTCCTGGAGGCCCAGGGGCGCTTCTCCCCCGATCCCGCTTCCGACTTCTACAACCAGTACCCTGTCGATCTGGAGCTGTGCGAGGAGTTTGGCATCAACGGCATTCGCCTCTCCATCGCCTGGAGCCGCATCTTCCCCAACGGTACCGGCGAAATCAACCCCGAAGGTGTGCAGTTCTATCACGATCTCTTCGCCGAGTGCCACAAGCACCACGTTGAGCCGTTTGTCACGCTGCATCATTTCGATACGCCGCTGCCCCTCTTTGAGAAGGGCGATTTCCTCAACCGCGAGACCATCGATGCCTTTGTGGACTTTGCCACCTTCTGCTTTAAGGAGTACGCCGACCAGGTAACCTACTGGTTCACCTTTAACGAGATTTGGGCCGATGCCTCCAACACCTACATCGAGGGCACCTTCCCCGGTGGCGTCAAGGCGCATCTTGCCGAGGCCTTCCAGTGCGAGCACAACATGATGCTCGCCCACGCCAAGGCAGTGCTGGCCTTCCACAACGGCAGCTTTAAGGGCAAAATCGGCGTCATTCAGTCGTTGGAGTTCAAGTACCCGCTCAACGAGAACGACCCCGCCGACATCAAGGCCGCCAACAACGAGCACGTGCTGCAAAACCAGTTTTTGCTCGACGCCACCTTCCGCGGCGACTACGCGCCTGACACCCTCGAGTGCGCCAACCGCCTGGCCGCCGTCTCGGGCGGCACCATCGAGATCTTGGACGAGGACCTTGAGATTATGCGCGAAGCCGCGCTTTACAACGACTACCTGGGCGTTAACAACTACCAGTGCCGCTTCCTCAAGGCTTACGACGGCGAGAACGACCTGCACCACAACGGTACGGGCGAGAAGGGCACCGGCCGTTGGCGCGTCAAGGGTATTGGCGAGCATGTGAACAAGCCTGGCATCCCCACCACCGACTGGGACTGGATCATCTATCCCGAGGGTCTGTTCGATCTGCTCGTCTACATTAAGCAGCGCTACCCCAACTACAAGCAGATCTTCATTACCGAGAACGGCATGGGCTACAAGGATCCCTACAAGGACGGTTTTGTGGACGACCAGCCGCGCATCGACTACATCGAGCAGCACCTGCGTTGGCTGCTCAAGGCCATGGAGGTGGGCGTCAACGTGGGCGGCTACTTCCTGTGGAGCCTGCAGGATCAGTTTTCCTGGACCAATGGCTACAACAAGCGCTATGGCTTCTTCTACGTTGACTTTGAAACCCAGAAGCGCACGCCCAAGGCAAGCGCCTACTGGTATAAGCACGTGGCGCAGACCCGTCGTCTGGACTAGCGGCTTGCGACGAGCGGTTGGCGGAATTGCACCGCCCACACAACCTGTCCCCATTTCTCAGCCGGGGGCGGCACGTCACACAGCGCGCCGCCCCCGGCCTTTTGTTTTTGTTCGACCTGGGGGCCGTTTGTCTCGATCTGTAACATCTAGCCGAGTTTTTCGGTCCTAACTGTTACAGATTGAGATGAACAGGATTGCTCTTTCCGAAGAATCTAAATCTGTAACACGTAGCCCGCTTTTGACCGTCTACCTGTTACAGACCGAGACAAACGGAGTAGGACCTAACCCCGTATGTCCCTAACAGTCGAGCGTTCGACCAACGTACTCGGCACATGAATCGCCTCGATAGACGAGTTCTCTCCAATCGCCGCCTCAAACGCAAGCTTACCGACACCGCGCAAATCAAATCGCAGCGTCGTCAGCCGATTGTGAGGAACAAGTCCCTCGAGTGCGTCGTCGATACCAACCACGCTCACGTCGTCGGGCACGGACAGGCCCGCGTTCTCGAGCGCGGCGATAACGCCCAGCGCCATCTGGTCATTTGCCGCAAGCACGGCAGTCGGCGCCTGCGACCCGCCGGCAAGCACCTCGGCCGCAATCCGCTCGCCCATGGCGTACCCACTGTCCGCACTCCAATCGCCACGCAGCATCGGAGCGGCATCGACATGAGCACGACCCAGCGTATCGCGCCAACCGGCCTCACGAAAACGCGAGGAAATCGAGTTTTCCGGACCCGCAACAAACCGCATATTCGAGTGACCATGTTCCAGCAGATAATTGGTCAACAGCTCGCACGAACCATACTGGTCGGAGTCGATCGTCGTGCAGCGCGGATGCGCATACATGGACAGGATGACCGTTCGCACTCCCGGCTGGGGAACAAACTCCTCAAAATCGGGAGCCATGCGGTTCATGTTGAGAATCATACCGTCGACGGGTCGCTCGACCATGCGGCGCGAGGCATCGGCAAGTGCATAGGGCTTGTCGCCGCTCATCTCGATCATAGTGACGGCAAAATCGTGCTCGCGCGCCGCTTGCATGATACCCTCGAGCGTCGCCAGGTTACCGACACGTGTGATGTTGTACATGCACAGGCCAATAGAACGATACGACCCGCCGCGCAACGCCGCTCCAGCAAAATTGGGACGAAAGCCCAGCTCTTCCATGGCGGCCAGCACACGCTTGCGCGTCTTTTCCGTCACGTTGGGCATACCGTTGACCACGCGAGACACAGTCTGGCGGCTCACGCCAGTGAGCGCCGCAACCTCTGCCGCGCTCGCCGAACGACCATTCCTTGTCTGCTGATCCATGCCTTCCACGCTAACCTGCTTCCCAACTATTCCCCGCGCCCATGGCGCATCGTACATACATTGATAACGTGCTCATGATACCCGGGCCATATACCACAACATGAAAACTTCTGTCAATCAAAACCGCTTACCGAACAAATACAACCGTTCGCGGCTGTTTGAAGTTGTTTTGTTTCTATACATCCCAGCCGGATGTTAACGTGCTCATTGTCAAATGTTCACGTGCTCATTTTGGTTCTAATCATTTTAAGATAGTGTTTATCGGGCTTTTTCACCGCTGAACGCTAACCAGGGAGCCTCCTGAGCACAAACGCACAATATCGAACAGCGAGACGAGAGGGTGTATGCATATGTCTTTGCTAAACCGCGTACAGCAGCTGCCGAAGGGCTTTGTTTGGGGCGCCGCAACCGCCGCGTACCAAACGGAAGGTTCCACGAAGGTGGCAGGCAAGGGTAAGACCATGTGGGACGATTACCTTGTCGCCCAGGGTCGCTTTTTGCCCGACCCGGCCAGTGATTTCTACAACCGCTACGAGGAGGATATCCGCCTTTCTGCCGAGCATGGACTCAACGCCATTCGTGTGTCCATCGCCTGGACCCGCATCTTCCCCAACGGCGACGATGCCGAACCCCTCGCCGAGGGCGTTAAGCACTACCACGAGCTGTTCGCCTGCTGCAAAAAGTATGGCGTCGAGCCCTATGTGTCCCTGCATCACTTTGACTCCCCCGTCGCCCTGTTCAACCAGGGCGACTGGCTCAACCGCAAGACCGTCGACGCCTATGTGCGCTATGCCGAGTTCTGCTTCCGCGAGTTCCGCGAGGTCAAGAATTGGTTCACCATCAACGAGCTCATCAGCCTCTCGCACTCCCAATACATCCAAGGCAACTTCCCGCCCAACCATCACTTTGATGTGACGAGCGGCATCCAGAGCCAGCACAACGAGCTCGTTGCCCACGCCCGCGCCGTCAACCTGTATAAGGATCTTGACGAGACCGAGCACCTGGGCGGACGCATTGGCATGGTCAACGTCCTGACGCCGGCATATCCTGCCACCGACTCGCCCGCCGACCAGCACGCCGCCGACCTGTACAACGCCTTCTACACCGACTTCATCATGGACGGCGCCTTCCTGGGTCACTACTCCGCGCGCACCCTCTCACTCATCAACGAGATTCTGCGTGCCAACAACGCCACACTTACGGTTGAGGACAGCGACATGGAGGAGCTCGCCAAGGCGGCGCCCCGCAACGATATGTTCGGCCTCAACTACTATCAGTCGGCGTTTATCGCCGCCTACGATGGCGAGTCAACCAACAGCTTTAACGGCACCGGAGACAAGGGCACCTCGTGCTTTAAGTTTAAGGGCGTCGGGCAGCAGGTCGATATGCCGGGTATCCCCACCACCGACTGGGATTGGCTCATCTACCCGCAAGGCCTCTACGACACGCTCAAGCACATCAGCGCCACCTATCCCAACCTCCCCGTCATCTATATCACCGAAAACGGCCTGGGCCACAAGGACCCCGAGCCCGACGCAAACGGCATCGTCGCCGATCCCGAGCGCATCGACTTCGTCGACCAGCACATGGAGAAGGTGCTCCAGGCGCGCGCCGAGGGCGTCGACGTCCAGGGCTACTTTATCTGGAGCCTGCAGGACCAGTTCTCGTGGGCCAATGGCTATAACAAGCGCTACGGCCTGTTCTACATCGACTTCGACACGCAAAAACGCTACATCAAGCAGTCGGCACTCTGGTACAAGGAGCTCGCCGACACTATGGCGGACGCGCAGTAGCGCATCGCCTCGCTTTCCCCCGAGAAGGGAGCGGCCCTATGCGATACAAACCCAGCCGCTCCCCTCTCTCCCCCTGGGACCGACCCCGCCTGCACCCGGGCTTTTAGCAAGCGGGAGACCATATAGGTTTTCAACGTCCATGCCATTAAGATTTCATGCAAAGAGGAGCGTGAACTATGGAATCGATCGTTAAGTTCTTGGAGAAAGGTCAGCCGTACTTCGACAAGGTCTCTAAGAACATCTACCTTCAGGCCATTAAAGACGGCTTTTTGGCAGCAATGCCCATCATCCTGTCTTCTTCTGTCTTCCTGCTTATTTCGACCCTGCCGGGCGTTGTCGCCACGGTCGGCGGCTTTACGCTGCCCGACTGGTGGAACGTCGACGTCGTGAACTTCTGCAACAAGGTTTACAACTTCACGATGGGCGTCGTGGGCATCATGGTCGCCGGCACCACCGCAAGCGCGCTGACCGGCTCCAAGAACCGCCGCATGCCTGCCGGCAAGGCCATCAACGCCACGAGCACCATGGTCGCCGCCATGTGCGCTATGCTCATCTTGGCCGTTACCCAGACGAGTGCCAAGATCGACGGCGCCGATGTCTCGGTGTTCTTTACCGACAACATGGGCACCAAGGGCCTGCTGAGCTCCTTTGTCGCCGCATTTGCCACGGTCAACATCTATGCCTTCTGCATTAAGCGAGACATCACCATCAAGCTGCCCAAAGAAGTCCCCGGCGCCATCGCCCAGAACTTCCGAGACATCTTCGCCTTCAGCTTCTCCATCCTGTTTGTCGCCGTCATCGACGTTATCTGCCGCACCTGCTTGGCCGTCCCGTTTGCCAACGTCATCTCCACGCTGGTGAGCCCGCTGTTCGCCGCTGCCGATTCCTACGCCGGCCTCGCCCTCATCTGGTTCATGATCCCGCTGTTCTGGTTCATGGGCATCCACGGCCCCTCGGTCGTTAAGCCTGCCCTCAACGCCGCGCTGTTTGGCAACATCACCACCAACCTCGCCACGCTGCAGGCCGGCGGTCACCCCGCCCTCGCCCTGACCGAAAACTTCGGTAACTACATCGGCGAACTCGGCGGCACCGGCGCCACGTTCATTGTCCCGATCATCTTCCTGCTCTTTATGCGCTCCAAGCAGCTCAAGGCCGTCGGCAAAGCCTCTGTCGTGCCCGTGATGTTCGCCGTCAACGAGCCGCTGCTGTTCGCCGCGCCCATCATCCTCAACCCGTACTTCCTGATCCCGTTCCTGTTTGCCCCCGTGGCCAACGTCCTCATTGGTAAGTTCTTCATCGACTTTTTGGGCATGAACGGCTTTATCTATGCCATGCCGTGGGCACTCCCCGGACCGATCGGCACCTTCATCGACACCAACTTCCAGCCGATCTCTCTGGTCCTGGCTGTCGTCCTGCTGGTCGTTGACTTCTTGATCTACTACCCGTTCTGCAAGGCCTACGACAACGTCCTGTGCAAGCAGGAGGCCGAGACCCTGGCCGAAGAAGAGGCCGAGGAGACCAAGGCCGTCAAGACCGCTGCCGCCCCCGCCGTTGAGGCTCCTGTTGTCGAGACCGCTTCTGCCACTGAGGCCTCCGCAGCTCCGTCCGCCCTTAAGGGCAAGGAGCTGAGGGTTCTGGTTCTGTGCGCTGGCGCCGGCACCTCTGCACTGCTCGCCAACGCGCTTAAGGAAGGCGCCGACGAGCTGGGCATCGACATTACCGCCAACGCCGGTGCCTACGGCAGCCACTACGCCATCATGGACCAGTACAACGTCATCGTCCTGGCTCCGCAGGTTCGCACCTATTACAACGAGATGAAGGCCGACACCGACCGCCTGGGCATCACGCTGCTGTCGCCCAAGGGCAAACAGTACATCGACCTCACTAAGGATCCCAAGGGTGCCGTCGCCTGGATCGAGGAAAACCTCGAGGCATAAGACGCTGACACCACCTGCCGCTTGCAGACAATAAATGGCCCGTGCATCGATGTGTGATGCGCGGGCCATTTTGTTTAGACCGCACCCGTCCTCCTGTTCATCTCAATCTGTAACATCTAGCCGAGTTTTTCGGTCCTAGCTGTTACAGATCGAGATGAACGCACAGGCCAAGCCGAAAATCTCAATCTGTAACATGTAGACCACTTTTGACCGTCTAGTTGTTACAGATCGAGACAAACGGAATAAGCCGGGCCAAAAATCTCGATCCGTAACATCTAGCCGAGTTTTTGGGTCCTAGCTGTTACAGATTGAGACAAACGGAATAGGCCGAGCACGTCTACGCCCGCAAGTCCTTTACGCTGGAACGCTCGACCAACACGCCCGAGACGAGCGTACGGCTTCTGGAGCTCGGAGCTTCCAGACCCGCGACGACCTCGTTGAGCGCACGGACGCCCAGCTCGCGGTGGCGAAACTTCACCGACGTCAGAATCGAGTTGGGAATCGTCTTATAGAGCTCATCGTCGAAGCCGATCACGGACACATCATTGGGCACACTGAGCCCTTTGTCACGTAGAGCCATCATCACGCCGTTTGCCATGCAGTCGTTAGCAGCGAGGACCGCCGTGCAATCGGGCTTATCGGCAAGCACAAGGCCCGCGGCATAGCCACTATCCGCATTCCAATCGCCTTGCAGAGGCTCGGGCGGCTCAATGCCACGCGCCTCGAGTGCCGCACGCCAACCTTTCATACGGCACTGGCTCGACAACGACTCTTTCTTACCAGAGACGAAGTACACGTTTTTATGCCCGTGGTTCAAGAAGTACTCGCACGCCATGCGCGCGCCGCCCTCTTGGTCGTCACTGACGGTGGAGCAGGTAGGATGTTCCATCGGTGTGATAATCACCGTCTTGAGGTCTTTCGGTGCCTCAAAAGTATCAAAGTCATCGACCATCTGACGCAGGTTGAAGATCATGCCATCAACAGGCAGCTGCGACATCCTACGCGCCGCTTCGGCAAGGGCCATCTTCTCCCCCGCCCGCTTTTTGATCATCGTGAGCGCAAAGCCGCGTTCTTCGGCGGCATCTGCGATACCGTCAATCATGTCCACGGCACCGCCCGACAAGTGGAACAGCACCACGCCGATGCACCCGTAACGGCCCAACTTGAGCGAACGCGCGGCAAAGTTCGCCCGGAACCCAAGCGCCTCCATGGCCGAGTGGACCTTATCGCGTGTCGACTCTCGCACGCTATCGGGCTCGTTGATCACACGCGAAACCGTCTTGAGAGAAACACCCGCAGCAATCGCCACATCGTTCATTGAGACATTTTTCTTGTCCATCGTTGCCACTACTTCTCCAGTCGGTTTTGCATCGCTTGTTTTTTGCGTTCTAGCATACACTACCTGCTCGACTGACAAATCAACCGTTTACCGGACAATATCGACCGCTCACCCGTATATCCTTGTTGCTCTTCCAACAATGTCTTACGTTGTCATTAACGAAATGACAACGTTGTCATTTCGCAATGCCTTCCTTAATCAGGAAGGTTTCCGGGCAGTCCTGACCATCCATCGACGACCAGTTCCATCCACATGCATCGCGCATCAAGTAGCAAAGGAGCTCTATGGACGCCATCGTAAAGATGCTCGAAAAGCATCAACCGTTCTTTGAGAAGATCTCGAGGAACGTCTACCTCCAGGCCATTAAGGACGGATTCCTTGGGTGCATGCCCATCGTCCTCACCTCTTCGATCTTTCTGTTGATCGCCACCCTTCCTGGCGTAGTTGGCATCACGCTGCCCCAGCCGCTCATCGACTGGTGCAACAAGCTGTACAACTTCACCATGGGCGTCATGGGCATCATGGTTGCCGGCACCACTGCCAAGAACTTCACGGCGTCCATGAACCGTCGCATGCCCGCCGGCAAGGTGCTCAACGACGGCTCCACCATGGTTGCCGCCCAGTGCAGCATGCTGCTGCTCGCTGTTACGCAGTTCACCACCAAGTTCAACGGCTCCGAGCTTTCGGTCTTCGATTGCACCAGCATGGGCACGCGTGGTCTGTTCTCGGCCTATATCGCCGCGTTCATTACCGTGTGGGTCTACAAATTCTGCGTCTCGCGCGATTTGACCATTAAGCTGCCCAAGGAGGTCCCGGGCGCCATCGCTCAGAACTTCCGCGACATCATCCCCTTTGGCGGCGCCGTCATCATCTGCGGCATCATCGATGTCGTCGTGCGCAACCTCATGGGTGTTCCGTTCTCCGAGCTGCTCATCAAGCTGCTCTCCCCGCTCTTTACCGCTGCAGAAACCTATCCTGGCCTTATCCTTATCCAGGCAGCCACCGCGTTCTTCTGGTTCATCGGCGTCCACGGCCCCTCGATCGTCCAGCCGGGCATCGACCCCATCCGTCTTGCCAACCAGGCCGAGAACCTGCAGGTTCTGCTGGCCGGTGGTCACCCCGCCCATTCCCTCACCTTCAACATGTCGCTCGTGGGTGAGTTCGGCGGCACCGGCGCCACGTTCATCGTGCCGCTTCTGCTGATTCTCTTTATGAAGTCCAAGCAGCTCAAAGCCGTCGGTAAGGCCTCGATTGTTCCTGTTGCCTTTGCTGTCAACGAACCGCTGCTCTTTGGCGCGCCGATGATCCTTAACCCCTACATGCTCATCCCCTTTGTTGCCGCCGGCTGCGTCAACGTGAGTGTTGCCAAGTTCTTTATCGATAACGTGGGCATGAACGGCTTCTCCTTCGTGGTGCCTTGGGCCACCCCTGCCCCCATCGGCATCTTCATCACCACGAACTTCCAGCTTATCGCCTTGGTGTTTGTCGCGATCATCATCTTGCTGGACGCCATCATCTACCTGCCGTTCTTGAAGGCATACGATAAGCTGCTCTGCGACCAGGAGGCCGAGCGCGCCGCCGAGCTGGGTCTCGAGTCCGATGGTGCTGCCACCATCGCCGCCAGCACCTCTGCGCCCGCTGTCGAGCAGACCACCGCTTCCGTCGAGCCGACCGCCGCTGCCGCCGACAGCAAGCCTGTCGCCGATCAGCCCGAGCCCGCCGCCGACACATCCGCCAAGAAGGATGTCGACGGTCTGAAGGTCCTCGTCCTGTGCGCCGGCGCCGGCACCTCTGCCATGCTCGCCAACGCCATCAAGGAAGGTGCGGCACAGACCGGAGAGAACATCGCTTCCTCCGCAGGCGCCTATGGTCAGCACACTGCCATCATGGATCAGTACGACGTCATCGTGCTCGCCCCGCAGGTTCGTAGCTACTACAACGACATGAAGGCCGACACCGATCGTCTGGGCATTAAGCTGCTCGCTCCCCGCGGTAAGGAATATATCGACCTTACTCGCGACCCCGCTGGCGCCATCAAGTGGCTCCGCGAGAACCTCGACTAGTTCCTCCCTCTGTTGGTGCCCGGATTCCCGGTTCGGGCACCTCTCCCTATTCGTATCCCACAGAAAGGATGACTCATGACCAACCCCATGCAGTTCCCCGACGGCTTTGTGTTTGGCGGCGCCACCGCTGCTTACCAGGTTGAGGGCGAGACCCGTACGCACGGCAAGGGCAAAGTGCCCTGGGACGATTTCCTGGCTGCTCAGGGTCGCTTCTCCCCCGATCCCGCAAGCGATTTCTACAACAAGTACCCGGTCGATATCGACCTGTGCCAGCGCTTCGGCATCAACGGTATCCGTGTCTCCATCGCTTGGAGCCGTATCTTCCCCAGTGGCACCGGCGAGATCAACCCCGAGGGTGTTGCCTTCTATCACGAGCTTTTCGCCACCTGCAACAAAGCTGGCGTTATCCCCTATGTCACGCTCGATCACTTCGATACGCCCGAGGTCTTCTACCAGAACGGCGGCGAGGGCTTCCTGACGCGCACGACGATCGATGCCTTTGTCGAGTACGCCAAGTTCTGCTTTGCCGAGTTCACCGAGGTCAAGCACTGGTTTACCTTTAACGAGATTCCCGCGACCGCCGAGGGCAGCTTTATCGTCGGCAACTGGCCGCACGGCGAGAAGTATCGCCTGGACAAGGCCTTCCAGCTCATGCACAACATGATGGTGGCCCACGCCAAGGCTGTCGTCGCCTTCCATGAGGGCGGCTTTGAGGGCGAGATCGGCATTGTCCAGAACCTGGAGCCCAAGTATCCCCTCGATCCCAACAGCGCTGCCGACTGCGAGGCAGCTCGCATGGCCGATGTCATCAACAACCGCTGGGTACTCGACGCCACCTTCCGCGGCCACTATGCAGCTGATACCTTGGAGGCTGCGACCAAGCTGGCCCATATCGCCGGCGGCGAGCTCGACATCCGCGACGAGGACATCGCCGCGCTGACCGCCGCGCTCCCCTACAACGATTGCTTGGGCGTCAATACCTACAAGTGCCAGTTCCTGCGTGCCGCCGAGGGCGAAAACGACATCAACCACAATGGCACCGGCGACAAGGGCTCCTCGCGCTGGTTCCTCAAGGGTGTGGGCGAGGCATGCGTGCGCGAAGGCATTCCCACCACCGATTGGGACTGGATCATCTATCCCGAGGGCCTGTACGACCTGCTGCTGCGTATTAAGAACGATTACCCCAACTACAAGAAGATCTACATCACCGAGAACGGCATGGGCTATAAGGACGACTTCGAGGATGGCTTTATCGACGACGCCCCTCGCATCGACTATATGCGCCAGCATCTCGCGTGGATCCTCAAGGCAATCGACGGCGGCGTAAACGTCGACGGTTACTTTGTGTGGTCGCTGCAGGACCAGTTCTCCTGGACCAACGGCTACAACAAGCGCTACGGCCTGTTCTACATCGACTTTGAGACCCAGAAGCGCTATCCCAAGGCGAGCGCGTACTGGTACAAGAACGTCGCGGAGACCGGCCTGCTCATGGCCTAGTTTCCGCCGCATACCCCCTGTCGGCCGCATACGAATCCCTCCACGGGTTCGCATGCGGCTTTTTTGTTTTGGTGGGCCCGAGCGGATCATTCGTCTCGATCTGTAACATCTAGTCGAGTATTTCGGCCCTAGCTGTTACAGATTTAGACGAACGGGTGGCCCGGGCCGAACAATCTCGATCTGTAACATGTAGACCACTTTTGACCGTCTAGATGTTACAGATCAAGACAATAAGATAGTCAAATCCAAACTTTCCAAGCAGTTATGAAGCATGGTTTCTAGTTTTCGGTATCACGAACATACTTTCGGTATCATTTAATGGTATTATGATATCGAAAGTGTGTTCGTGATACCGAAAGGAGCCGCATGCGCCAGTTCGATTACACCACAGTCCCAGCGGAACTCGAAGCAACTCCAATCACCAACCTCCTCCTCTCGATACGCGAGCATAAAGGCCGACAGCTTGCTCTGAGTCAAGTCAAACCCGAACTTCTATCGTCCCTTATGGAGGAAGCTAAGATCCAAAGTACCCAATCCTCCAACGGACTTGAAGGAATTGTTACCACCCAAAAAAGACTCAAAGCGATCATGGCGTATTCCGCCAAGCCAAGCTCCCGCGCAGAGGAAGAAATCGCTGGATACCGAGATGTGCTGTCGCTTATTCACGAGCAACACGATTCCATTCCCGTAACGCCATCGGTCATTCTGCAGTTGCATCGTGACCTCATGGTACACACAGCAATCTCGTATGGGGGCCATTGGAAAGATAGCGATAACGAAATCATCTCCATCGACGATCAAGGCAATCGATTTGTGCGCTTTAGGCCGCCTTCGGCCCTAGCAACCCCCGGACTTATCGAAGAAGCCTGTCGGTCCCTCAACGACGCCTTATCTCGTCAAGTTTGCGACCCCCTCCTTATATCATTCCGCTTCATCTTCGATTTTGTCAGCATTCATCCCTTCAACGATGGCAATGGCAGGATGAGCCGGCTCCTTACAACGCTGCTACTCGAAAAGACTGGATACGACGTTGCGCGTTACATCAGCATCGAACGACTTATTGAAGACAACAAGGCGCTCTACTACAACGCCCTCGCTGCAAGCTCCGCTGGATGGAATGAAAATCAAAACACCGAAGCACCCTTTATCCGTTTCATGCTCGGAACAACCCTGGCCGCCTACCGACAGCTCGAGCAGCGTACCTTAATTGAATCAAGCACTCGTCCCATGTCGAAGCAAGCGCGCATCGCCGTTCTATTTCAACAGAGACCCGGTGTCATTAAGAAATCCGACATCCGATCCAACTGCCCCGATATCAGCGAGGTTACCGTTAAACGAACCCTCGGTCAGCTTGTTAGTTGCAGCGCAATCGAAAAAACAGGAGCGGGTCGTTCGACGGGCTACATACTCAAAGACGTCCATGCTCTAGAACTATTCTTGCAATCCACATTACCCGATAGCGAGGCCGCAATAACAAAAGAGGCTCCAAAGGATAAGCTCCTTGAACGTGTAAACCACGCCGAGGATGAAAGCAGAGAGGGGCTCTATGAAGACTACGATTCATTCTCAAGGGACATAAAGACGAAATACGGAGTCTAGTCATATCCCAGAATAGCCTCATCCTTGTTGC
>DBEZXT010000117.1:0-9349 GCA_048291645.1 Collinsella aerofaciens
GGTGGGCCGTCAGGGGTTCGAACCCTGGACCTTGGGATTAAAAGTCCCCTGCTCTGCCAGCTGAGCTAACGGCCCGCGGGTGGCATTGTACCACGGTCTGGGACTATTCCCAACTCCATTGGCCGTTCTGGAAAATCACAACTTCACGTCCATCAGGCGTAATGCCCGTAATATCGATGTCGTCCGTGCCGACCATAAAATCGACGTGCGTGCTCGAGACGTTAACGCCATGCTCCAGGAGCTCCTCCTTGGACATGTCATACCCACCCTCGATGCATTCGGGGAAACCGACACCTAGCGCGAGATGGCAGCTAGCGTTCTCGTCATAGAGCGTGTCATAGAACAGAACGCCACTTTCGCGGATCGGAGTGTTCTTGGAGATGAGCGCGACCTCGCCCAGATGAGCGGCACCTTCATCGGTGTCAATAATGCTCGCGAGCGTTGCCTTGCCCACGCGGGCGTCGTAGTCCACCACGCGGCCGCCCTCGAATTTAATCCAAAATTCGTCGACCTTATTGCCGTGGTGGATGAGCGGCATGGCCGAGTACACGATACCGTCGGCGCGCATGCGATCGGGCGAAGTGAAGACTTCCTCGGTGGGAATGTTGGGGAAGAAGGGGTGCCCATTGGGCGTCTTGCCCTTGCCGCCGGCCCACTCGTGACCCTTCGTCATGCCAATCGTCAGATCGGTTCCATTTGCCGCGGTGTAATGCAGACAGTCGAAACGATTGTCGTTCAGGAAACGCAGGTTCTTTTCGAATGCGGCGTCATGGAGTTCCCAGTCGCTCTCTGGGTCCTGGCCATCGGCGCGCGCGGTGTGCAGAATCGCATTCCACAGCTTATAGATTGCAACCTCATCGGCGTCTCCCGGGAACACCTCGTGCGCCCAAGCCACGACCGGAGCGCCGGCGATGCACCACGGATTGATGTTGTAATCCAGTCCACGGCGGAAAACTTTGCACTGCGTATTCCTCGCCTTTGATGCCGCGGCCGGCTTGGCTGGATCGATGCCTTTGAGGGCCGCAGGGTCCGCACCCTCGATAAAGACAAAGCAGGCGCCGTCCTGGGCCAGGGAATCCAGCTGCAGGCGCTTCCACTCGGGCGTCTGCTCAAAAAAGCTTTTCTCGACATGCTCGTACGTGAGCCTCGTCACGGCATCATCGGCCCAGATGACCGTCACGTGGCCGGCGCCAGCAGCATAGGCCTCCGCGACCACCACGCGCGCAAACGGCGCGCACTCAACCGGAGACTGAACGACGACTTCCTGGCCGGGCTTAACGTTTACGCCCTTGCGGACAACCAGGCGCGCATAGTTTTTAATCTTGGGCTCCAGGGACTTCATACCCTCCAGGGCCTCTTCGACCGTCAGGGCAGCTCGAATCATGTGCCACTCCATCTATCCATAGAACAGTAAAAAGGCGCGCCGCAAAAACGACGCGCCTTATATCTTAGCGATAAGTATGTATGCAAACGCTACTTCTTCTTGGAGTCCTTCTTGTCCTCCTCGGCAGCCGCGCGCTCGATAAGAGCGTTGAGCTTGTTCTCGGACATGCCCTCGGCCTGCGCGCGGTACATGTTGCGCAAGGGACGAATACGAGCGAAGTCGTAGATAAAGTCACCTAGGATGATGACATAGGACAAAACGATGCCGACCATCTGGACGGGACTGGACACCGTGCCGCCGGGAGCGAAGTAGAGCGAAGCCCAAATTGCCACGACGAGTACCATGCCGATGGCGAGCACGGCCCACCAGATACGACGGCGCTTGGTGTAGTCCTCGTCCTGCTTGAGGAGAATATTCGACACCGTGTAGATACGATCCTCGCGAGCACGCTGTTTGGCCTTGCGGGCGCGCTTCTCCTCCTTGGAAAGGCCTTCCAGGTTTTCACCCTTCTCGAGCTCTTTGCGGCGAGCTTTAGACGAAGCCGGCACGACGCGAACGGAGCTCGCTGCCTGGCGGGCGGGTTTAGCAGATGCGGCGGACTTGCGCGCAACCCCGGTAACCTCGTGGGATTGCGTGCGCTTGTTCGTGGCGCTACGGGTACTCACTTATGCGTTCTCCTTCATGCTTGTGAACTGGGAGCCCGTGATGATCTGGAAGGCCTCGCGATAGCGCTCGGACGTACCATCGATGACCTCGGCGGGCAGGTGCGGGGTCTCCCCCGTCATATCCCAGTTGGCCTTGAGCCAATTGCGGACGAATTGCTTGTCGTAGCTAGGCTGGATCTTGCCCTCCTCGTAGCTGGCAGCAGGCCAGAAACGGCTGGAGTCGGGCGTGAGGCACTCGTCGATCAGCGTGACCTTGCCATCAATGACACCAAACTCGAACTTGGTGTCGGCAATGATGATGCCACGGGTCGCGGCGTACTCGGCAGCGGCCTTGTAGATCTTGAGGGAAAGGTCACGAATCTGCGTGGCGATGTCCTCGCCCACGATCTCGCAGCAACGCTCGAACGAGATGTTCTCGTCGTGGTCACCGATCTCGGCCTTCGTGGACGGCGTGAACAGCGGCTCGGGAAGCTTGGAAGCCTCGGTCAGGCCCTCAGGCAGCTGGATGCCGCAGACGGTGCCGTTCTCGTCGTAGGTCTTCTTGCCCGAACCGGTCAGATAGCCGCGGACGATGCACTCGATAGGAATCGTCTGGGCCTTCTTAACCAGCATGGCGCGGCCAGCGAGGTAGTCACGATACTCAGCAAACTCCTCGGGGAAATCCGCCGGGTCGATGGAAACGAGATGGTTGGGGACGATGTCGGCAAACTTATCGAACCAGAATGCCGAGATGCGATTGAGCACCTCTCCCTTAAACGGAATCTCGTCGGGAAGAATGAAGTCGAACGCAGAAATGCGGTCGGTGGCGACCATCAGCAGGTTTTCACCGGCATCGTAAATATCACGAACCTTGCCACGGGAATCCGGACGACGCTCCATCGTTGTCACGTGAGTCACTCCTTACCTAAATACGACAGAAATGCGGGTTCTTTCCCGCATGTTTTCGCAAACTCGGAGCGGCAGGGACGCGGCCCCTCCTTCACCGAATAGCGAAAAGCTAGTGCTCCATTGTAGTAGATGCCGCGTCCGCCGTGTGCTCGCGGGGCAGATGAATTGTAAAAGTCGTACCCTTTCCAAGCTCCGACTCCACGGATATGTAGCCATGGTGACGCTCGACGATCTGCTTGGTCACGGCGAGGCCAACGCCCAGGCCGCCGGCTTCGCGGGCGCGGCTGGCATCGGCGCGCCAAAATCGTCCGAAGATACGCGACAGATCGTCCTTGGCAATACCGATACCGGTATCAGAAACGGCAATGCTGACGTGCTTGCGGTCACTGAGCACCGACACCACGACCCAACCGCCCTCGGGGGTGTAGCGCATGGCGTTGCTCATGAGGTTGATAACACATTGCGTGATCATGTCGGGATCGGCCTCGACGACATCGTCGTGACCCTGGGTCTCGTCCGCAAAACGCAGGCGCAGATCGCGGTCGACAAACAGGCGCTCCTGGGCATTGACGATGGAACGCACGAAAGGAACCATGTCCACCGGCTCAAGGTTGAGCGGAGCCGCGCTGTTTTCCATGCGCGACAGGTCGAGCATCTGCTGCACCAGACGAGCCAGGCGACGCGTCTCGGAAGCAACGGTCTCCAAATGCTCATCGTCGGTGGGATACACGCCATCCTGCATGGCCTCGACCGTTGCGAGCATGGCCATAAGCGGCGTGCGAAGCTCGTGTGCAACGTCTGAGGTCAGGCGCTTCTCGTGTTTCATATCCTTCTCGAGCGAAGTGGCCATCTCATCGAAGGTCTCACCCAGCTGATCGATCTCGTCATCACCGCGCAGTCCCGTGCGAGCCGACAGGTCGCCGTCACGGATTTGCTTTGCGGTACTGGTGATGCGATGAATCGGCTTGGTGAGCATGCGCGACACGAGCGATCCGATAACGACCGAAATGCAGATTGCAACAACCGCGGCGAGGGCCATGGCGTTAAAGGTCTTCTCCCTAAACGCAGAGTCCGCCTTGGTGAGCAGAGCGTCGGAGCCGATGGCCCACAGCTTTACCTGTCCGACATGCTCGCCGGAAGACGTTACAATCTCGACGTCAGCAACGCTATCGGAGTCGGTTGGAGCAGACGAGACCGGGCTATGCGATGCCCTCTTGCCGCTCGTGTCGTCGGTCATAGCCTGGTTTTCGCGTACATCGGCGGTAGCGCTTGCCGAGGGCCAAGAATCGTCATAAACGATCACGCCCTTTTTATTGACGACCTGCATGCCCAGATCGTCGGAAACCAAACTCGACGTTGCGACCGTGCGCAGTTCTCCCGCGGTCCAAGAGCCGTTTTCCTCATATGAGGTCGCCAACTTCTCGGCAGCGGAATTTGCGATTTCGACGATATTGGAGCGTGTGTAATCCGAAAAGACCGTGCCCCACACAACAGAGACAACGCCCACCAGCACCAATACCGTCATGAGCGATGTCAGAGCAAAAGCAAGTGCCATGCGCGAGGGATAGCTCATCGTTGGCCGTGAATCGGAACGAGGCGTGTTCCAACTAGCCTTGGAACCCGCCTCGCTCTCCTGCTTGTGCTTTTGTCCGATTTCAAAGCGCGCAGGTGTCATATGTGATTTCCCTATTTCTCGTCCGACTTATCGGTCTTGGCCGGAGCCTCGAAGCGATAGCCGACACCATGGACGGTGTAGAGCCACTTGGGCTTCTTGGGATCATCGCCCAGCTTGGCGCGAAGATTCTTCACGTGGCTATCGATGGTGCGCTCATAGCCCTCAAAGTCATACCCGAGCACTTTCTCGACCAGCTCCATGCGGTTATACACACGGCCGGGATGGCGGGCAAGCGTGGTGAGCAGCTTAAACTCGGAAGCCGTCAGATCGACTTCCTTGCCCTCGACCAAGATCTTGTGGCCCGAGATATCGATGACCAGATCGCCGAAGTCGAGTACCTCGACGGCGGGCTCGTCGGCCTGATGGGCACGGCGGAACAGAGCGCGAACGCGGGCGACGAGCTCGCGCGGCGAGAACGGCTTAATCAGATAGTCGTCGGCGCCGAGCTCAAGACCGATAATACGGTCCTCGATCTCGCCCTTAGCCGTCAGCATGATGATGGGGACATCCGAGGTATCGCGAATGGTGCGGCAAACGCGCTCGCCGGGAATCTTGGGGAGCATAAGGTCGAGCACGACCAGGTCGAACTGATGCTTCTCGAACTCCTCGATCGCGGACTGGCCGTCGCCGACGCCCACAACCCAGTAGCCTTCGCGCTCGAGATAGGCAGCGACGGCGTCACGGATTGCCTTCTCATCCTCGACCAGCAGAATCTTCTTTGCATCTGAAGCCATAACACGGCCCCCCTGTCTCAATTAGCTAAGAACAAGCCCATTTTAACGCACCTGAGCCCGCCGGATGCCGCTATGACGCGGCAGCTCGGCGGGCGGTACTCACAATTACAACGCGTTTATTCCCCTGTTGTCGCCTTTTTAACCCCTCTAAGCTTAAAGAGAGAATAGGCGTGCAGTGACCGTCTCTGGTATACCCTGGCTGTTGCGCACCGTGGCGTACGTAAGGAATGAGTCCGATTTTCCCGCCGTAGCTGGATAATCGCCATACTCCAAAGCGCGGTCGGGCGACAGCAGCGAGCCATAGGTCTTGGCAGAGGTGTCGATCAGGAAATGCGACGCCTGTACCTTAACAAGGTATTTATTCTTCTTGCCAGCCGCACATGCGAGCGGCTCGCGGGACAGGAAGAGGTACGGCCCTCCCTCATTACCGATATATGTGCCCATATTGCCCAGGCTGCCCACGCCACTATAGGCCGCCTCGATAGAAAACACGAAGGTATCGCCCATATATACGGCCTCGAAAGGCGAGACTGACGAGGGAAGGACTAGCTGGGCACGTTTGGTGTTGTTGCCGTCGGTCAGATCGATTGCCGTTATGCCGTAGTAGACGCCCTCGTCGTTGCGGACACGCGGCGAGATGGTCAAAATGCCGTCGCTCGCGCGCGGGGCCGATGCAAAGCGGCCCGTCGATTTCCAAATTACCTCGGCCTTGGATTCATCAAGCGAGCGACGATAGCAAAACGAATCACTACTCGTTTTATTGCCGCCTGCCGAAGGCATTTTATACCAGATGACTGATGCCCCGAACGCCGTAAACAGCGGCGGATCGTAGTCCTTGCCACCTCGATCGAGCTCAACCACGTCGCCAGAGAGCGAAGCGCCCGACAGATTTTGAGCGTAGAGCTTCCACGATGAATTGGCAAAGTTCATCTCAACCCACGCGAATACGCCGTCGCCGGCACGGACATCGTAGAATGCATATCCCGTGCCCTCGATAGGATCCTCGATTAATGTGGTAAGCGAGCCATCGCCCAGGTTGAGCACACCGAGCGTGTTGGCGTGCAGTGCCGATGCGGGCGCCATCATTGCCGCGGCGTAATCGCCGTCGCAGTAGTACAGCAGCGTACCCAGAGGCAGCGTCCACGACGCCGCCGGCTCAAGATCGATGTCGACTGCCTCGTACTCATCCGTAATCGAGATGATTTTGGAATCATCCTTGATAACCTGCGGCTCGCCGGCGGCATCATCGCTGGTGCCCGTTTTTTTCGAGCATCCGGCAAGCACCGTGGCAGCGCCCGCGGCAGCCCCACCGAGTACAAAGCCGCGACGCGATATTCCGTTCTTGATGTGATCGGCGATACCCATTAGGCGATCTCGGTGCGAGCGGCCTCGATAGCGCGTGTAAGCTGGTCGGCGCAGGAGGTCTTTTTCATACCGCAGGTATTACCGGCGAGAACCTCGATTACGCGATCGGCGGGAGCGCCCTCGACCAGCTTGGAGATAGCCTTGAGATTGCCGTCGCAGCCGCCGGTAAACTCAACGCCTATCACCTTGTTGCCGTCATCGGAAAGGTCAAGGTGAATATTGCGAGCACACACGCCCTGAGGCTTGTAATCAAACGAAATCATGCGATCCCCTCTCAGAATGTTATTCGAGACGACTATTATCCCCGTCTTTCCCTAAATGCAACGAGGCGCTTTGCCGGCAACACACATTACCAGCAAAGCGCCCTAAAAAGCTAACGTTATGCCCGAACCTACTCGAAGCTCAGCTGCTCCAGGCGATCGAAGACCGTGTCGATACGGGTGAGGAAGTCCCACGGATCAAAGATCTCGTCGAGTTTCTCCTGGCTGACAGTGCAGCGCGGATCGGCCTCGAGACGCTCCTTAAAGGTAGGGCCGGAGACACAATCCTGTACCTCGTGCCAGGTTGCCATGGCGTTCTCCTGCACAATGGCGTACGCGTCCTCGCGGGTGATGCCCGTGTCGACGAGGGCGAGCAGGACCTTGGAGGAGAAGATGAGGCCGCGTGTCTTGTTGAGGTTGGCCATCATGCGGGCAGGGTACAGCTGCAGGCCGTCGATAACGCGGATGAGGCACTGGAACATGTGGTCGAGCGCGATGAAGCTATCGGCCTGGGCGACGCGCTCGGCAGAGGAGTGCGAAATGTCACGCTCGTGCCACAGGGCGACGTTGTCGAAGGCAACCTGCGCGTTGGCCTTCACGACGCGCGACAGGCCGCAGACTTTCTCCATGGTGATGGGGTTGCGCTTGTGCGGCATGGCGGAGCTGCCCTTTTGGCCCTTACGGAACGGCTCCTCGGCCTCGAGCGTATCAGTCTTCTGCAGGTTGCGGACCTCGGTAGCGATACGCTCGCAGGTGGCCGCGGTGGTGGCGAGAACGCCGGCGAGATAGGCGTGATGGTCGCGGCTGATAACTTGCGTGGACAGCGGGTCGTGAACCAGGCCCAGGTGCTCGCAGACGTACTCCTCGACGAACGGCTCGATGGAGCTGTAGGTGCCGACGGCACCGGAGATGGCACCGAAGGCAACATTCTTGCGAGCGTCCTCAAGACGATCCAGATCGCGCTTGAGCTCCCAGGCCCAAGAGCCAAACTTCATGCCAAAGGTCATCGGCTCGGCGTGGATGCCATGAGTGCGGCCGGCACAGAGCGTGTTGCGCTCCTCAAAGGCGCGACGCTTGCAAATCTCGCCGAGCTTCTTGACGTCCTCGATGATCAGGTCGCAGGCCTGGGTGAGCTGGTAGCACAGGGCCGTGTCGCCCAGATCGGAGCTGGTCATGCCATAGTGAACCCAGCGGCTGGGCTTGGGGTCGCCCTCGGGAACATCGGCATCGATGTATTCCTTCATGTTGGTCAGGAAGGCAATGACGTCGTGGCGCGTGACTTCCTCGATCTCATCGACCTTCGCCTTCTCAAAGTTGGCATGGTCGCGAATCCACTGGGCCTCGTCTTTGGAAATACCGATCTTGCCGAGCTCCGCCTGGGCCTCGCAGGCCAAGACCTCGATCTCCTGCCAAATGGCGTACTTGTTCTCGAGGGAGAAGATGTGTCCCATCTCCGGGCGGGTATAGCGATCGATCATAGCGGCTCCTTTTTGGTTATTGGCACGTTGGTCGTAACCCAACCATTGTACCGTGCGCAGGTGCAAGTATGGGCAGCAGGCATTAACCTAACATTTTGGAATTGGAGCGACCATGAGGACGTCCGCGTATTTGCTTCGCAAATCCGCACCGGCTGCGGTCGATCTCCTCGGATTCACGGAGACGATGGGGAAAACTTTGTTGAATTGGCCGTCCCGAGTTCTCCCGCGCTCGGCGGAGCGGGCAACGGGACGTCCGCGTATTTGCTTCGCAAATCCGCACCGGCTGCGGTCGGTATGCCCCGGTCCGGGGAAGCGGCGGTAACGTCGGTTGAATCCGCTTTTCCCAAAATCCACCCTGGTCGATGGAGCGGGCAACGGGACGTCTGCGTATTTGCTTCGCAAATACGCACCGGCTGCGGTCGCCTATCGGCGACCTTGCCTGCTCGCTATAAACGCTTCGCGTTTATTTAACGCTCGCACCCTGTCGGGTTCGAGTCCCGGCACTTTATTGAAAGAGGCACGGTAACGAAACGTTACCGTGCCTGAAATTCGAATGGAGCGGGCAACGGGACTCGAACCCGCGAGTGTCAGCTTGGGAAGCTGATGCCTTACCACTTGGCGATGCCCGCTTGTGTGTTGGCTAGTATAACGCGGTTGTCTTGTTCGATACAAGGGTGGCGATGCTTGTTTTAGCTGTGGAGATTCGTTTGAAAATCGCGTCAATTGTGGAGATAAGGACCTTTGACCTCCTGTTCTCCTTATCTTCTACCTGCGCTTTTGCTTGATTGTTGTATTTGAGCTCAATTTGTCAGGAATTGGGCAAGCTTTTGGTCAGGCTCCGGTACTTACCCGCATGAACCTCGGGGGTAGCCTCATCCTACGCGTCGCAGCCTCCCCGTG
>DBEZXT010000118.1:0-2914 GCA_048291645.1 Collinsella aerofaciens
CGCGAGCCTGCGCGAGGGCACGCTGCGCTATAACGGCGTGGTGTTCAACGAGATGAAGGGCGCGCTGTCCGACCCCATGAGCGTGCTGGACGACGCCGTCAACGCCGCGCTCTATCCCGACACCGCCTATGCGCACGAGAGCGGCGGCGACCCGCGCGCGATTCCCGCGCTCACCTACGAGCAGTTCCTGGACACGCACGCGCGCCACTACAATCCTTCCAACTCCTACATCACGCTCTACGGCGACCTGGACGTGAACTGCGCCCTGGCCTTTTTGGACGAGCGTTATCTGTCGCAGTCGAGTGCCGCGAGCCGTCGCATGGACGCCGCCGTTGCCGCCGGCGAGGACCCGTCCGCGCTGGCGCCCAATCCGCTGGACGTGCAGGCGCCTGTAACCTGCGAGTATAAGCGCATCGAGATGGCCACTACGCCCGAGAACGCTCTGGTGGGCCTGGGTCTTGTGCTGGGCAGCGCGCTCGATCGCAAGCGCACGATCGCGGCGGATATCCTGTTCGAGGCGCTGCTGGGCTCCAACGAAGCGCCGGTTAAGAAGGCCATTCTGGCCGCCGGCCTGGGCGGCAACGTGGTGAGCTACACCGCGGCCGAGAGCTTGCAGCCCTACGAGCTCATCATGCTGCAAAACGCACAGCCCGGCGTGGCGCGCGAGCTGCGTCGCGTGTTCCAGGACGTCTGCCGCGACCTGTGCGAGCACGGCGTTCCGCGCGAGCGCCTGGAGGCCATCATCAGCAGCAACGAATACGACCTGCGCCAGCGCGACTACGGTATCGCCGACGGCGTGGCCATTGCGTGCGACGCGCTGAGCACCTGGCTCTACGATGACGACGCAGCGACGCTGGCGCTCAAGTACGGCCCGGTGTACGAGGAGCTGCGTGGCGAGCTGGACGGCAGCTACTTTGAGGACCTGCTGCGCGAGCTGGTGCTGCAGAACGACCACATGGCGCTGGTCGACCTGGTGCCGGTGGACGCCGCCGAGGGTACGGAGGGTGCCGAGGCCGCCGAGCTGGCAGCCAAGCGCGATGCCATGACCGATGCCGAGCTGGCCGATGTGGTCGAGCGCACGGCCGTACTGCGTGCCGCGCAGGAGGCGGAAGACACACCCGAGGCCAAGGCCACGCTGCCGCGCCTGCGTGTGTCCGACATTGGCGAGGCGCGCCCCGAGCCGCCGCTGGTCGTGGACACCACTGCTCCCATCCCCTGCCTGCGCCACGGCATCCCCACCAACCGCCTGGCCTACGCCATGCAGTATTTCGACCTGAGCTGCATCGCGTTTGAGGACCTGCCCTACGTGACGCTGCTCTGCCGCCTGCTCAAACAGCTGCCCACGAGCGAGCACTCAGCCGAGGAGCTCGACAACTTGCTCGCCGGCAAGCTGGGCTTTTTGAGCTTTACGACCGAGGTCATGACGCAGCCTGACGTGGACGGCGTGCGGCCCTACCTACTGGTGAGCGCCGGCGCCCTGTCCGAGAAGATCGATGCGCTGGCGAGCCTGCCGCGCGAGGTGTGGTCGAGCACGCTTTTGCTCGATGCCGACGCCGACCGCGTGCGCGACGTGCTCACGCAGATTCGCATTGGGCTTGAGCAGGGCTTTATCAACAACGGCCACTCGGCGGCGCTGGGTCGCGCGATGAGCTACAGCTCGCCTTCGGCCGTGGTGCGCGAGCAGCTTTCGGGCGTGGACTTCTACCTGTTCCTGCGCGATCTGCTCGAGCACTTTGACGAGCGACTGGACGGCCTGCGCGCCAAGCTTGCCGAGCTGGCGGAGCGCATCTTTGTGGCCGATGGCTGCATGGCGAGCTTTACCGGCAGCGACGAGGACTTTGACGCATACTGGGATGCTGCTGGCGACCTGGGACTGGGCGCGGGCCACGGCTGCGCTGGCCGCAACGCGCTCGTGGTGCCGACGCCGTACGACCGCCACGAGGCCTTTGTCATCCCCAGCGACATCTGCTTTGCGGCAAGCGCGTGCGACCCGCGTCGCCTGGGCATCGACGTGACGGGCGCCTGGGCGGTTGCCGCCAACGCGCTCTCCTACGACTACCTGTGGAACGAGATCCGCGTTAAGGGCGGCGCGTACGGCTGCGGATTCCGCGCGGCAGGCGAGCGTCAGACGGCGTTCTACACCTACCGCGACCCGGCAATCGACCCCTCGATTGAGCGCGTGGCGCGCGCGGGCGCATGGCTCGGTAGCTTTGAGCCCGACGAGGCCGCCTTCGAGGGCTTTATCGTGAGCTGCGTGAGCGGCATGGACGCGCCGGTGAAGCCGTACGCGCTCACCAAGCGCCGCAACACGACCTACCTGGCCGGGCTCGATCCGCACGCTCGCGAGGAGCGCCGCGCCCAGATGCTCGCCGCCACGCCCGGTGAGCTTCGCTCGCTCGGCGCCAACGTGCCGCGCATCGCAGCCGTCTCGCCCACCTGTGTCTTTGGCGGCCGAGACGTCATCGCCAAGAGCAACGCCGGCTTTAACGTAGTCGACCTGTTGGGCTAAGGCACGGCAAGCAAAACCACCACAAAGGGCGCAGTGCATAGGCGCCCTTCGTGGTGGTTCGAACACTTGTTCTATACGCACACATGTTCTATAGTATAGGTGCTTGCATCGAACTGAAATTGCAACTAGAATATAGTTGCAGAATGTGAGGCGGGATGACTCGATCCGATAAACTCATCGCCCAACTGTTTAGCTGCCCTTCGACGTATCGGTATGCGGATTTTTTAAAAGTCTTGGCTTCGTATGGCTTTGAAATGGACAGCAAAGGCAAGACATCCGGATCGCGTGTTCGCTTCTATAGGCCATCAGATGGCAGGATGTTCGTAATGCACGCGCCTCATCCATCTGACGAATTGACAGCGGGAACCATTCGAAACATCGTTCGCTTTCTGCAAGATGCCGGAG
>DBEZXT010000119.1:0-3403 GCA_048291645.1 Collinsella aerofaciens
GAGGGCCGTCTGTCCATTAGCGTGAATGTCGAGGAAGACGAGGAGAACGAGGGCAAGAACTTCCTGCAGAAGGAGTTCAGCTCGTACAGCGCGACGCGTGGCGTGTATCTTAAGGACGCTTCGAGCGAGGGCCTCTCGGCTAAGTACGCTGACGGCATCCTGACCGTTACGGTTCCCAAGATCGTCGAGAAGAAGAACGTTACGAAGATCTCCATCGAATAACTTCGTTGGTGTTCTTCGCTATTAAAAGACAACAAAAGGGGCTGGGAAGCGATTCCCGGCCCCTTTTGTTGTTTAGGACAGTCTATTGAATGGTTGCCGGTTGATACTGACTCGCAGGGCGTATCGAGAGTTTTCGCGATCCTTGGAGAAGGGTTGCGGAGCTGCCGACCTCGTCATCCAGGGTTGCGGCCAGAGCTTTGGCATAGCTTTTGACGGTAAGGCTCGGACGATTGTTATCTTGGCTGATATGCATGGCAATGAGCTGTTCGGTGCGATCGGTAACAAGTTCGCGCGCGGCTTCGGCGGCTTGGCCATTGGAGAGGTGTCCCCTTTCAGACAGGATGCGCTCCTGAAGAAAGCGGGGATATTCTCCCTCGCGCAGCATGGTCACATCGTGGTTGCTTTCGAGTGCGAGGACTCGACAATCTTTGAGGGTGTTCATGGCTTGGCTCGATAGCTCTCCGGTGTCGGTGGCAAAGCCGATGGAATCATCGAGGGTGTCGAATCGATAGCCGACTGGATTGATGACATCGTGTGACGTTGAGTAGGTTTGCACGTGGATGCCGGCAATGGATAGGGTGTCACCGGGATCGAATTCCTCGACAGGCAGATGCGAAAGATTTTCTTTGCTCGAAAGTGTGCCCCTGCTGGCAAAGAGGGGGCCGTGCCAGTGCTTGCACCAGACATCGAGACCCTTGATGTGATCGCTATGCTCATGAGTAATGAGAAGAGCCGAGACGTTGTCTGCCGAGAGCCGCAGTTCTGCCATACGCTTTAATGTCTCGCGGCGAGACAGTCCGTCATCGACCATAATGAGCCCCTGTGGGCCCTCGATGAGTGCGCAGTTGCCTTTAGAGCCACTGCCGAGGATATGAAGGTGCAGACGAGACATAAGATTCCAAAGGA
The DNA here is from genome assembly GCA_048291645.1 of Collinsella aerofaciens. Taxonomy (GTDB): domain Bacteria; phylum Actinomycetota; class Coriobacteriia; order Coriobacteriales; family Coriobacteriaceae; genus Collinsella; species Collinsella aerofaciens_CG. The sequence goes on from DBEZXT010000119.1 coordinate 1,129, forward strand.
TACAATGGGTGCGGACGAATAGAGGAGGAAGCGAATGCCAACGGTATCACAGCATTACGGACACCATGCCGTGCCTGGGGCAGTCGATGAGACCCGGACGAGACAGCAGGCTGCTCCTGTCGTGCTCATGGTATCAGGCGGCGCGGACTCGACGGCACTGCTTCTTATGGCGTGCACATCAAAGCTGGATATCCAAGACGGACGCGGTGTTGCCCCCATTGCTCGCGAGCGCCTGCATGTGCTGCATGTAAACCATCATCTGCGCGGCAAGGCGTCCGATGGCGACGAGGCCTTTGTGCGTGAGCTCTGCGCGCAATATGGTTTACCGCTGTGTGTGGAGCACGCTTATTTTGATGGGGAGTCGGGCAATATTGAGGCCGCGGCCCGCGAGGTGCGCTATGCCGCGGCGCGGAGGTATGTTCGCGAACTCTGCGCCCAGACGGGGGCGCCGCGAACGGCGGCTCGTATCTGCACCGCGCACACGTCTTCGGATCGCGCGGAAACGTTTTTGATGAACGCGATTAAGGGTTCAGGGCCCGCTGGTCTATCGAGCATTCCTCGCCGGAGGAATATCGTGGTGCGTCCCTTGCTCGACCTAACTCATGGCGAGCTCGTGGGCTATCTACAGGTACATGGTCAGCCGTGGCGTGAAGACGAGAGCAATGAGGATATCTCGTATCTGCGAAACTACGTGCGCCATCGGGTAATGCCAGTGGTGGCACAGCGTAATGCGAGCGTGTGCAAGACGATTGGCGCCGCCTGTGAGATCTTGGGTGATGAAGATGCGTTTCTATCCCAGCTGTCGGCACAGGCGTTTCGAAGCTGTTTGCGCAAAGAGGCAGCGGGCGCACTGGTGCTCGATGCCAGGCGCCTTGCTGCGGCCGAGGTGGTAATCGCGCGGCGCATCGTGCGACTGGCGATCAAACGCATCGATCCGGACGCTCGTCCCGAGATGCGGCATGTTGAGCGAGTCCTTTCCTGCGTTGCCGAGGGTGCCGGCTCGGTCACGCTTCCGGCGGGAATTGACGCGCGCGTTGAGTTTGGCATGTTGGCGTTTAAGGCCCCGGTGGCTCGCGAGGGCCTGGTCGCGGACTGGGTTACCGTACCCGGTCGTTTGCCGTTGGGCGGGGGACGTATGCTGGTCACAGAGCCGATGGCCGTTGAGCCGGGATGCGATATCGTGCGCCGCGCCCGTGAGCTTGCGGCCGCCGGGGAAGTGACAGCTTTGGTAGACGCGGCTGCCTTGGGTTTTGCCGACAGCGATAGTGAGCGGATCCTGGCGGGCTCGCGTGGCGAGATCCCTGTCGAGGCGCGATTGGCGCGCCTGTGGGTGGACGGTCCCGCACCGGGAGACGTGATGTGCCCGTTAGGGATGAGTGGCCGAAGCAAGAAAGTATCCGACTTGCTAGGCGAGGCTCGCATTCCCGTTTCCGAGCGCGCCGGCGTGCCCATGGTGAGGACGGCGCCGGGAGGTGCCGTGGTGTGGGTCGCCGGAGTTCGCGCGGACGAGCGTTTTAAGTGCACGGCCGCAACGCGCGTGGCATATCTGCTCCGCGTGGTCGATGCGGAATAGCGTCCCACGCCTGCTATTCTGTGCGACGTTGACGGTATTCCCGCGCTGATGGCGCACGGGCTGGTAAATTTACCCCGTGCGCTGCTAGAATGTGAAGTTCGCGTCCATACGGCGGTGTGTGGGCGATAAGCACAAGAAAGGGTTGTCATGGCTTCTCAACATCCGGATATCGAGAAGGTTCTGTTCACGCAGGAGGATATCGACGGTATCGTCTCTCGCCTGGGCGAGGAGATTACGCGCGACTACGCGGGTAAGGATTTGGTGCTGATTGCGGTCCTGCGCGGTGCCGTGGTCTTTATGGGCGACCTGATGCGCAAGATCGAGCTGCCGACCAACATCGATTTCATGGCTGTTTCGAGCTATGGCGACGGTGTGAAGTCCTCGGGTATCGTGCGTATCATTAAGGACCTGGATATCGACATCCGCGGTCGCGACGTGCTGATCGTCGAGGACATTCTGGACTCGGGCCTGACGCTCAAGTATCTGATGAAGAACCTCGAGAGCCGCAAGCCCGCTTCTCTGGAGGTCGCCGCCTTCCTGTGGAAGGACGTTGAGGACCGTACCTCGGCCATCACGCCCAAGTATGTTGGAACCCATTGCCCCGATGCCTTTGTGGTGGGCTACGGCCTCGACTATGCCGAGCGCTATCGTAACCTTCCGTATCTGGGCATTTTGAAACCGGAGGTTTATTCGTAAGATGCC
>DBEZXT010000120.1:0-13770 GCA_048291645.1 Collinsella aerofaciens
CCTAGGCGCTGGCCCAGGGCCGCTAGATGTTGGAGCACCTCGTTGGGCGATGCGCCGTTGAGGATGCACGTGAGGGCATACGACGCCAGAAATATGGCCACAAGCCCTAACGGGATGAGCACGATCATCGCCAAGGTGCGCAGGCGCTGGCCCACGCGGCGACGACGCGCACGACGCTTGTCGAACGCGAGCTCCTGCGCATATGAATCTTGCTGTACGGAATAGGCCTCTGGTGCCGATTCGCACCCGGGCACAGCTGCGGGTACAGCAGCGGGCACGACATTCTGCGCAAAGGGCTGGACTGCCGCCCCTTGCATTTGCATCTCCATGAGTCGTTGCTGCTGACGCAGCATGCGCTCGGCTTGTTGCTGCGGAGTCTCAAGAAACAGATCCATGCTGGCCTCCAAAATCGGAGCATTCGACGCTTACGACCAGCATCCTGCACCGCCATGACCGCGACAACGCAATCGCCGGCAATAGCCACAAAGTTTCTTTTGCTCAAAAGCTATCGAAAAGCTCAACAACTCCCCTACCAGCACTTTCTCTGAGCTTTTTTCGCCAGCAATCTTTTGGCCTTCCACCCTTACGCCAACTGACCAAAATCTAACCAAAAGCTTGACGAAAATTGTGGAGACCGGGACCCCACACAAAAAGTGCCGCCCCAAAGGGGCGGCACACAAACCAATCTATTAGCCAAAACTCGTTGGCAAGCCCGCGTCGTCAGACCCGCGGCGCATGCCTTTGCCTCGCGTGACTCTGCGAAGCCGTGAGCGAGAGGGAAAGGGATGCGCCGCGGGTCTGACGTCCGGAGCGGTGAAACCAGCAGTTGCCCTGCGCTCCGTGGTCGGTGAGGACAGACTACATGCCCGCGAGACCGCGGGCGGCGGTGGCGCACATAAACGCCAAGGCTAAAATCACGAGCGAGCCCGCAATGTCTGCCAGCACGCCCATTGCACGACGCTCAAACAACCAGCTCTCAAAGTGCGGGGCGACGTTGCGCCAAACACGCCACAGCAAGATGCCCATACCGATGACGCCCGGGATATTGAGCAGTAGGATCTCGGAGCACAAAAGACCGATCAGGTTACCGGCGGCAAAGCCCGCATCACCCTCGCAGTATTTGCGGTAGACCATATACAGCATGTACGCCACAAACGGCTGCAAGCACGCAGAAATAAACGAGACCACCATCGAGGGGTCCTGCGAAAAGACCTCGGTGAGTTTATCGACACTCGTGGCGTCCTTCGAAGCCAAGAATAAACCGATAACCACAAGGGGCACCACGCCCAAAATTACCTCGACCAGAGTAAACAACTTGGCAGTCAAATCCTCACTAGCCGAATTCAAATGAGGCGCCCACTCAGGATGAGCATGCGCGCCGACTTTCTTGTCCTTCTCAGCACGATCGGCCTTTTTACCCTCGGCAACCCGACGACCAGGATCCTTGCGAGTTCCCGCCGCAGCAACCCGAGCCCGAGACTTCTTACCCATACAAAAACACCCCATCAGGTAGTAGATAAACTAAAAGTCGCCACCCAGTGTACCCCACCCATGAACGGTGCCGTCCCAACCAGTCCCCATACAAAAACGTGCCGCCCCGATAGGGGCGGCACACAAACTTAGTTATCAGCTTTTCTGTAGCGAGCACGCAACGAACCAAAGCGGGCCGGGAGGGCCGGACTACCTTCCCTCAACGCGACCCTGCGAAGCCGTGAGCGAGGAGGGAAGGTAGTCCGGCCCTCCCGGCCCAGCTCACGCCAGCGCCAAGCGCTAGTAGTTCACCACCTGCTCCTCAAAGTACGCCTTCGGGTGGTTACACACCGGGCACACCTCAGGCGCCTCGGCACCAACGTGCAGGTGCCCGCAGTTCAGGCACTTCCACACCTTCACGCCCTCACGCTCAAACACTTCGCCCGACTCGATGCGCTCGACGAGCTTGTTGTAGCGCTCCTCGTGGGCCTTCTCGACGGCGGCGACACCACGGAACTTTGCGGCAATCTCGGCAAAGCCCTCCTCCTCGGCGGTCTTGGCAAACTCGTCGTACATCGTGGTCCACTCGTAGTTCTCTCCTGCGGCGGCATCGCGCAGATTGTCCAGGGTATCGGGGACGACGCCGTCGTGCAGATACTTAAACCACAGCTTGGCGTGCTCGGACTCGTTGCCTGCGGTCTCGGCAAAGATATTCGAAATCTGAACGTAGCCATCCTTCTTGGCCTTGGATGCATAGTAGCGATACTTGGTGTGTGCCTGGGACTCACCGGCAAAAGCGGTCTCGAGGTTCTTCTTGGTCTGAGAGTTCTCAAAATCCATAGGTGTACTTCCCTTCAACGCATGCCGCCCGTAGGCTTCGAGCGGCCTCGTCTTTAGGATGCCCTCATGCCGAAAATCTAAACCTTACAATCCTGTTCTTCAGATTTGAGCGGGCTACACACTCAACCAACGATCGTCCTCGGCTCGGCAAAAGCCCTCGCGCTCCAGGTCAGCTAGAATGCCCGCGATCAAGTCGCACTCGACCGGCCCGCGACCGGCTGCCGTCTCCATTTCGTTAACGCCCACCACGGCATCAGCAAGCGTTATCCCCGCCGGCCGCCCATCGCGCGCAGCCAGTAGCATGCGCACAATATGGGCGCGTTTTTGGCGACGCGAGCCCTCGAACTTGGACTGACGACTATAGCCCGCCGAGCGCCTGGACGGATTGGGCAGCGTCTTCTTAAGATACGCGCCATAATCTAGCAGCGCGTAATACCACGCGCGCGGCGTGTCGGCATCGTCTTGAGGCACGGCAAAGGGCGCGATCTCATCCGCCACCGCACCGGGGGCCGCCGGACAGGCGGCTTGAATCAGCGGCACCAGCTCGCGATCGGGAACAGCCGGCACATCGGGAAAGAAATGATGCAAAAAGACCGTGCGCACGTTGGTCTCTAGATACACACCCGGAAGATCAAACGCAAACGACCGGATACCCTGCGCCGTTGCCGGGCCAATACCAGGCAGAGCGACCAAGTCACGCGTCTCACGCGGAAACTCCCCGTCCCAGTCCTCTACAACGCGCTGAGCGGCCCCGTGAAGCGCCAGAGCGCGTCGGTTGTAGCCCATGCCCTGCCAAGCGTCCAAAACATCGGAAGGCGCGGCCTGGGCAAGCGCCTGCACAGTCGGAAAACGATCGAGCCACACCGGCATGCGCGCCTCCACACGCGGCACCTGTGTTTGCTGCAGCATGACCTCAGAAAGCCAAATGATGTACGGATCGCGTGTGCGGCGCCACGGAAGGTCGCGATAACGCAGGACCCCTTCCGAACGAATCATCGAACGAAAGGGGTCCTGAATCATGGCTATGCTCCTTATGCGGCGCTATTCCTCCCGGTAAGCGCACGCGCAGGTGGCGTACTCGGGAAACGCTTCGCGGTCGGCGAACTTGGGATCGACGGCCGGGAACTGGCGGTGAGCGACGATGTCGCCGAGCGAAACGGAATCGAGGTAGTCGCGCATCAACGCCTGGGCTCCGGCCCACAGGGGATGATAGCAGCACGTGCCCATGCGCGCACAGTCACCATCGGGCGCGGTGCAATCGTTCATAACCATAGGGCCCTGAACGGCCTCGACGACCTGGCGGATAGTAACATCGTCCGGACTGACCTTTAGACGCATGCCACCGTGGACGCCACGCAGGCTCTCCACAATACCGGCCTGGACCAAACCGTGCTGAATCGAGCGGGCAAACGAATACGGGACATTGACCTCTTCGGCAGCGGTGCGAACAGAAAGCAAACGCTCCGGATCCTCGGCAAGCATCGCCAGCATGCGAAGGGCGTAATCAGTCTTCCTCGATATGTCCATTTTTCCCCTTTCAAGGAATACGAACAGCTCGAACGAGCTCCGGGGCCGAGCTTGTGTCGAGACGCTAAATGACCGCCAGGACATCCAAATGGTAAATCGGATATCCACTGAGTGCCGCGCTTGGAGCGAAATGCATCAAATGCGGCGCACAGTGCAATTTAGTATAACCTAACCCCCTGTCTCGTTGAACAGGTGTTGCGCAACAAAGCTGTTGTTCAGACAGATATACTCATTAGATTTTACTTGCGTTCCCGAAGGCGCGGGGATTCTGGGCGAAGATGCACCAGGGCGATCGTTCTATCGAAACAAAGTGCATCAAACGCAAAAAGCCACGTCCGAAGACGTGGCTTTAATTGCGTTGGCGGGAAGTACGGGGCTCGAACCCGCGACCTCCGACGTGACAGGCCGGCGCTCTAACCAAACTGAGCTAACTCCCCAGGCAGACGTTCGCGTTTGTTTCCGCTCGCGTGCGCTGCGGGGATTAGTATACACAGAAGTCTGTCCGGCGCGCAACAACTTTTTTGAAAAATTTTGTGGGGCCATCCGGGAGGGCTTCCGGGGCTGAGGGCGGGGGTTAAGTTTGCTGCTCTACAGTCCTGCGCAAGACGGAAAGCACATTAAGCGCTTTCCTTTGCGTGCGGAACTCGCGACAAACTTAACCCCCGCCCTCAGCCCCGGAAGCCCTCCCTGCCGTCACATTATTCAACCAGTTTTGCGGGCGTGCGCCGCTGCGCGGCTAGCCCGCGTGCTCCTCGGCGGGGTTGCTCTGATTGTTTTTGTTGAAGCTCTGCCTTTGGCTCAAATGGAAACGGGAGACGCATCTGCATCCCCCGCTTTTGTTGTGGTTACTCTAGGTCAATAAATTTAGTGCTTAGGATCTTGCCGTCTTTTACTAGCATTCTGGCCATGGTGGGGCCTCGGGTGCCTCTGGGGTAGCTGGCGCTGCCCGGGTTGAGGACTAAGCAACGGCCCACTTGGGCTTCTTTGGTTACGTGGGTGTGGCCGTTGATGGCTACGTCTACGGATCCCACCGGAAGGTCTTCGCGGTAGTGGGCTACGGCGAATTTGAGGCCTTCGTAGGTAAAAAGCGCAAGACGGTCTACATCGGGGCCGTAGTCGCGGTAGTAATCGTTGTTGCCCAGTACGGCCCGCACGGGGGCGATGGTGCATAGGTGCTCGTAGTCCATCTCTGACGTGAGGTCGCCGGCGTGGATAATCAGGTCTGCGCCCTCAAGCTCATCCAAGAGCGCAGGCGATAAATAGCCGTGGGTGTCCGAGATGATGTCGATGCGCTTGGCGCTTGCGCTGTTCATGGGATCCTTCCGCAAAAAACGATTCGGCAGATACATACAAAAAAGCCCCACGGCTCCGCAGACGATGGGTCTACAGGGCTGCGGGGCCAGTGTGCTAGAGACTCAGAGCCTTCTTGAGCGGCACGACGCGGCGGCGCGAAACCGGCACGCGTTCGTCGACGCCCGTAATGCCCAGCTGGATGGCGCCCGAGGGCACCGTCTCGACGTCCGTAACGCACGCCAAGTTGACGATATAGCGGCGGTGAACACGGAAGAAGCCAAAGTCGCAGAGCTTGGCCTCAAACTGCGCCAGCGAGGTCGTCGACAAAAAGCGATCATCGACGGTATAGATGCAGGAGTAATCGTCCTTGGCCATGATAAAGCGAATGTCGTCCACGGGAATGAGCACCTTGCGGCCGCCCTTTTCCACCGGGATACGCTCGATGGTCACCTTGCTGTCCGTAACCGGCTTGGCGCGTTGCATGACCTTCTCGATCGCGCGATCCAAGCGAGCTTCCTCGACCGGCTTCATCAGATAATCGACGGCATCCACGTCGAATGCCTCGACCGCATGGTCACTATACGCAGTCACAAACACGATCGCCGGCGGATTTTTGAGCTTATGCAGCGCCTCGGCAAGTTGCAGGCCCGAGGCACCGGGCATCGAGATATCGAGAAACACGACATCCACGCGACTTTCCATAAGCATCTCGATGGCGGAGCGGACGCTCGACGCCTCCGTGATCGTGCCGATCTTGCCCGTTTGCTCGAGCAGGAAGCGAAGCTCCGAGCGAGCCGGCGCCTCATCATCCACAATCATCGCACGCAGCATAGGGATAAAACCTTTCGTCAACTAACTACGCCGGGCATCCGTCGCATGACGTTGAGCCCGTAGCCTTTTATTTTACTCTTGAATGTCAAAGATGCTCTCTGACAAATCAAGATGAAGGAGCACTTTGGTGCCCTTGCCCGGCGCCGATTCGACACGCGTATAGGAGTGCGGCCCATAAAAGCGATGGATGCGCTCCGAAATATTGTGCATGGCCACACCGGCGCCGCCACCCTGGGGAGAGCTGGCGTCGGGACGGGCAGAGCGCTCGTCAAACAGTCTGGCGGCGGTACCCTCATCCATGCCCACGCCATTATCGGCCACGGCAATCAAGATTGCATCCTCGCCGTCTTGGTGAACGGTCACGTCGATCCTCAGGGCGTCGTCATCGCCCATACCATGACGTACGGCGTTCTCGACAATCGGCTGGATCACGAACGCCGGCACCAGCGTATCTTCCACGTCCTCGGACACATCGAACGTCGCAAGCACGCGATCCTCGCCAAAGCGGGCCTTCTCAAAGGTAAGGTAGCGCTTGGTCTGTGCGACCTCGCGCGAGACCGGAATAAGCGATCCCGAGTTGTCGAGCGTCGCACGATAGAACGATGAGAACTCACGAAGCAGTTCGCGGGCCCGCAGCGGGTCGGTGCGCGTAAACGATGCAATGGTGTTCAGCGTGTTGAACAGGAAGTGCGGGTTAATCTGCGCCTGCAGCGCACGCACCTCGGCGCGCGCTGTGAGTTCCTTTTGCACCTCGAGCTCGTGGATGGCGAGCTGCGTGGACAAGATCTCGGCAAAGCCCGAGGCAAGCGCGTACTGGGTACGGTCGACGGCGCGCGGGGTCTTGTAGTAGAACTTGAGCGTGCCGACGGTACGATCGCCCACCTTGATGGGGGCGATAATGCCGGCGGGAACTTGGTTGTGCGAGCCGTCCGAGCCCACGACATCCACCATACGGTTGAACGACTGCACGATGCCATGTTCGATAACGTAGCGTGTGGCAAGCGTGTGGATGGGAGAATCTGGCAGTAGTTTTTCCTCAAACTCTCCCGCGCAGGCAAGCACGTTGCCCTCGTCGGTGATGGCCACCGTCATGGCGCGCGTCTCGGGCAAAATGCGCCGGCACACCAAACGCGCCGACTCCTGCGTCAGACCGCCCTTAATGTCCTCGAGCATGGCCGAGGCCACCGAGAGCGTCTCCTCGGTGTACTGGGAGCGCACCGAATCGGGATTGAGCGTCAAAAAGATAAAGATGCACAGAAAGATGCACAGCAGCGCGCAGGCAATCACCGTGGCGATCGGCTCGATACCGGTCACCAAGGCAAAAATAAAGTACACCAGCACGCAAATGGCGCAGGCAACGGCAATGATGCGAAAGATTGATATTGAACTATCGCGCTGGGCGCGGCGGTCGATCATTCGGCCCCCTCCAGGATACTGATCAGTTGTGCGTCACGCCAAAGCCCGTCCATGATCTTGGGCCAAAAGCTCTGGAAACGCAGATAGCTTGCAGCGTTTTGGCGCGCATAGGCCTTTGCCTCGCCGATACCATGGCGCCAGATGCGCAGGTAGCCCTCATGCTCGCGGGTAAACACGCTGCGGACCATAGCGGTCTTGCGCACGCGGTCGTCGAGCTCGCGCGAAATCCACGGGCCCGGGTAGGGCATGAGCGATGCCGCCGTAACGGGAATGAGCTCCTTTTGATGCGCGGCGAATGTCAACTTGGCCCGTTCGTAGTACCAACGGTATACATCCTGCATAAAGCGCGGTGAGCGCTTTTCGGACTCCGGAGGCAGATGGCGCACGGTCCACTCGTTATCGAACCACACGTCGTAGCCAAACATGCGCATGTTAAAGAGGTAATCCAAGTCCTCGCCGCGGGTGATAAACGGGTCAAAGGCCACACGCGTAAAGGCGCGGGCGTGCAGGGCCATCAGGCCGCCGCACGCGTAGTTGGAGCGCGAGATGCGGGTGCCCGAGAGCGCCTTTTTCATCCAACGGTTGAACTCGATGCGCTTGGTCCACCAACGATGGCAGATGCCCGCCTTGTCCGTGGGAGCCAGCGGCGAGCCGTCGCGATCGTAGAAATAGCCGCTCTTGACCAAGATCGGCAAGCCCTGACGTGTCTGCTGCCCCAACGCATAGGTCGCGCGCTTCATAAAGTCGGCGTCGATGACAGTCTCATCGTCATCCAAAAAGACAACCGCGTCATGCCCCAGCACAGCGGCACAGGCTAGCCCCATATTGCGGATGGCACCGTAGCCTCGCAGGCTCACGCACTCGCCCGAACCCTTGGGCGCGATCTGAGCAACCCGGTCTGCGATGCGCGAGGCCTGGGTGTTGGTGACAACGGTGACCTTGAGCGTGGGATGCGCGTCGACAATCTCGTGCACGCGCAGCGACACATCGGCTGTGGCAGAAACGGGACAGACCACCAAAAGGATGATGCGCGGGATGTCACGTACCTGCTCAAGCGAGGCCAGGCAGCGGTCGAGTTCGGGATTGTCGGCGTTGAGTCGCGTCGAATGGTCATAGGTGCCAGGGGCGTTTGCGCAAGCGTCATCGCCCGCCCAATACGTTGGAATCACGACTGTGGCGTTCATGCCTTACCCTCCCTGCAACACAAAAACGGGACGCCGCCAAACACAGGCGACGCCCCGCGACCTAGCTGATTCCATCATACCCACTTGGGCAAATCATTGCTCGCAAGTCGCAATGTTTATTGCGGATAACCCCAAAAGAGTACCGTGGACAGGCACAATAGCCGCTCGCTCCTATGCGGCATGCTCTGCCGCCCGAGTCATGCGGGACAGGCGGACCAGCAGCATAAAGCCAACGACCAGCAGCACACCAATGGAAAGGACGCCCAGCGACGGGTTGCCGGTCAGCGAGGTGACGACCGACACCAGGAAGGTGCCCATAACGCTTGCATAACGACCGAAGATGTCAAAGAAGCCGTAGTACTCGTTGGACTTTTCCTTGGGGATAATGCGGCCAAAGTAGCTACGGCTGAGCGCCTGCACGCCGCCCTGGAACAGGCCGACCATAATGGCAAGCACCCAGAATTCAAAGGCGGTCTTTAGGAAGAACGCGGCGAACAGCACAATGCCCATATAGGCGGCGACTGCCACCAAGATCATGTTGAGCGTGCCCACGCGTCCGGCAAGCTTGCCGTAGATGATGGCGGACGGAAAGGCCACGAACTGCGTGACGAGCAGCGCCAGGACCAACTGGGTCGAATCGATGCCCAAGGCCGATCCGTAGCTGGTTGCCATGGAAATGACCGTGTGCACACCGTCGATATAGAAGAAGAACGCGATCATGTAGACCAGCACGGTCTTGTTGTGGGCGATCTCGCGCATGGTGTGTCCGACCTCGGAGAACACACCGCCCACGATGTGGCCGATGGTGTCCTCGGGACCGCGCTCGCGACCGTACTTTTGCTTATAGGTGCGAATGAGCGGCAGGGTAAAGATGAGCCACCAGGCACCGGTGATGATAAACGACAGACGCGTTGCCAGCATGGTGGGGACACCAAGAGCGGGGCCACCCATGATGAGCGCCAGGCAGATGACGAACGGCACGGTGGAACCGATGTAGCCCCAGGCATAGCCCGAGCTGGACACGGCGTCCATGCGCTCGTCGGTGGTAATGTCGGGCAGCATGGCGTCGTAGAACGTCATAGAAGAGTTAAGGCCGATGGTGCACAGCACGTACACGGTCAAAAATGCCATGGCGGACATTGGGATAGCCTGCGCCAGGCAAAGCACCAGGCCCGTGAGGAAGAAGCCCAAGAAGAACTTGATCTTGTTGCCGGCGTAGTCGGCAAGCGCGCCCAGAATGGGCATGAGCATGGCGATGACCAGCGAGGCAATCGTCTGCGCATTGCCCCAGGCGACCACCAGGTCGGCCGAGGAAGCGCCGGTATTGATGGCGTTAAAGTAAATGGGCACCACCGAGGTATTGAGCAGCACGAGGGCCGAATTGCCCACATCATACATAACCCAGTTACGCTCGAGCTTGGTGTATTTCATGGACAGGGACCCTTCGTATTCGCCCGATATGCAGTTAGATCATCGTACCCCAATTGTCCAGAACCGCCGGTAAGGATTCGGCAAAGGGGCACGCACGAGCCCTATTCCTCGCGGTCGAACTCCTCATCGGCATTGAGCACGCGACCGCTGTAGTTGACGTGACTGGTCACGGCATCCATGTCACCGGTCTCGATAAAACGTGCGACCGTGCACTCGTAATCGACCAGCGCGCGATCAAAGACCTCGGGGAAACTCTCGTTCGAGACCTCGTCGGTAAAGGGATTCTTCCATGTCAGATGGCCCAGGTTACCGGTGCGCTCGGGCAGCTCCGTCGTCACGCGATGGGCAAGGCCGTCGAGCAGCGAGTAGTCGTGCACCAAGCCCTCAACCAGCGAGATCGCGCGCGTCTTTGCGGAGCCGGCCGGCTCAATCGCGCGGTAAAGTCGCTGCATATTGGCAACGGCAGCACCGTACTCCCCCGCCGGAATGTCAATGCCGTACACGCGTCCGGCAACATAGCTCATCAGCACGCCGGCCACGCGATTGATGCGATCGGTGGTGACGATCTCGCCCGCCGGCGGGTAATCGTCGACCGTAGCGCCATCGCGTTTAAGCTGCAGCATCAGCACATCCAGGTCGCTCTCGATCACGGCATGGACCTGACTGCTCGAATTCTCAAGCTCTGAATCGGACTCCACGATGCCAAACTGCTGCTCATAGACAAAAGGATGGGCGTTGCGGTCGAGCACGTAATGAGACAGCAGGCCCAGCGCAAAGGCACGACCCAAGCTGGCGTCGCGCGGCAGCAGATGCGACACGCCGTCGCGCAGGCACGCGAACTGGCGAGACATGCGCGACCGATGCATGACCTGCGCCAGCAGCGTGCAGTCGGAAACACGCGGTGTCAGAATGTGAAAGAAAAACGGGTCGGGGCCTTGGTTGCCCAAGATAAAGGCAATGCGCTCTTCATCGGACGTGATGACGCCCTGCGGAAGACGGTCGATGCTTTCCTCGCCAAACAGATGATGGGTGATAAGCGCGGGCATAATGATCCTTTCGATTTCATTCGATGCCACCCATTATGCCCACCGCGCGCCCATGCCAAACCTGCGATGGTAAACGACGGCACGCAGACCGTCTACGCAAGCCCCAAGTGTGCTTTAACCTCGGCAGCGCGACGGCGGGACACGGGCACCATCGAGGTTACGCGATCGAGCCTGAGCTCCATAAGACCCGTGGAACCGATCTCGACATTGTGCACGTCCTCCAAATTGACCAGATAGCTGCGGTGGACACGGATAAAGCCCTCGGGGGCCAGGCGCCGCTCGAGCGAGGAAATCGACTCATTGATCAGGTATGTTCCCTCGGCGCAGACGGCGTTGCAAAAATCGGCACGCGCCTCAAAGTAGCAGACGTCTGCGGCGGGAATGAACACCTTTTTGCCCCCGCGATCCACCGTCAGGCGCAAAGGCTGGCGCGGAGCGTGGATAACACGACGGACACCCAAGGCCGCCTCGATCTTGTCGAGTGCCTTTGACAGGCGTGCGTCCTCGACCGGCTTGACGACATAATCGACGGCATCGAGGTTATAGGCATCAGCCGCATACTCGGCAAACGCCGTCACAAACACAACCACCGGCGGCGTCTTTAGGTTCTGCAGCGTCTCGGCAAGCTCAATTCCCGAGCGACCGGGCATGGTAATGTCTAAAAACAGCACGTCGGGCTTGTTCGACAGAATCGACTCCACGGCTTCGGTGACATTGCCCGCCTCGGCAATCTGGCCCACACGCGTATCCTTTTCCAACAGATAGCGTAGCTCAGCCCTAATGGGAGGCTCGTCATCAACCACCAAGATGTTCCAGCCTTCGGACATATGTGCTTCCCCTCTTTTTCTCTCAATCCAACCGCGTGCTACGCCGTCAACGGCGCGGGCTCATGCGGCTCGCCGTTCAGCTCGACGATGACCTGCGTTCCCACGCCCTCCTGGGACTTCACGCGCATGCCGGAATCTTCTCCGTAAAAGAAATGGATGCGCTGAAGCACGTTGAAGAGCGCCAGGCCGCAACCTCGCTTGACGGAGCCGTCGGCGGTAATGCTCTCGGGCTCCTCCAGGCGATGTTGCTCAAACAGATGCGCGCAGACTTCTTCGCTCATACCGATGCCATCATCCTCGACGATGATCTCCAAACCGTCATCGGTCTCGAAAGCCCTAACATGAATAGAAAGCGGCTCGGTCTCGCGCTGCGCGTGCTTGATGCAGTTTTCGAGCAACGGCTGCAAGATAAACGGCGGCACCAGGCTGTCGCGCACCTCAAAGTCGATATCGACCGAGACGCGCAGACGGCCGTCGCCATAACGAGCCTGCATAAGATTGATATAGCGAGTGCCCTGTTCCACCTCGTGCTCGAGCGTTGTGAGGGTATCGGAATCAGAAAGCGTCTGACGGTAGTAATTGGAAAAGTCGATCAGCAGCGACCTGGCCTTGTCCGGCTCGGTACGTACGAGCGACACGATGGTGCTGATGGTGTTAAACAGAAAATGAGGATCGACCTGCGATTGCAAGGCGCGCAGCTCCACGCGGGCCGTAAGCTCGTCCTGGCGCTCGAGCTCAAAGCTCGCAAGCTGCGTGGAAATGAGGTCGGCAAAGCCCGAGGCAAGCGCCGTCTGGCGCATATCGATGCTGCTCAGACGGGGATAATACAGCTCGAGCGTGCCCACGCAATGCCCGCGCACGGTAAGCGGTGCGACAATACCGGCGCGCAGGCGCGGAAAGTAGCCACCCGTCTCGGTCGAGGCATCGCGCGAGAACACGCTTTGCTCACCGCTGTTGATCACGTTGAGCGTAGTCCGCAGTACCACCGGGGTGCCCGCGGGGCATTTTGCCGAGTCCTCGCCCCAGCTTGCCAACACCTGCTTGCCGTCGGTAAAGCAGATGGCAGAGGCGATAGTTTCGGACAGGATGATCTTAGAGGCGCCCAGGGCAGCTTCGGGCGTAAGGCCGCGCGACGTGTAGGCGAATATTTTTGAAGCGATGGCGAGCGTGCGGTCGGTTGCGCTCGATGTGAGGTCGTCGGGAACGACAAAGACGTACGAGAAGAAGAAGCACAGCATGACCAAGCCGGCAATGACGACAACGGCCGGAACGGGATTGGGATTATCGGTTAGATCCCAGATGAGCAGCAGGATAAGCAGCGGAACGACAATACCGAGCAAGATGGCTTGAACCACATGCTGAGCGGTACGAAAGACCTTGGTAGAGTTGTAGCTCTTGCCCAGAATCAGCCTATTGAGATCCACTGTCATCCCCTTCTTACTGACGCACCCCATAGCAATAAAGAGGGCCGCAAGCGACCCTCTCCATTGCATTATGCAATCAAATACTGTGTTTTACATCAAGCCATCGATGAACGGTAGCTTAGGCGCTGTACTTGTTTGCCTCGCCGAAGGTACCGGCCTCGACAATCCAGCCGTCCTTCATGATGACGTCCATGTTGTCGGTGTTGAGCACGTGGATGTCGGCGGCGACGTCACCGTTGACGACCAGCAGGTCGGCGCACTTGCCGGCCTCGATGGAACCGGTCTCGTCCTCGATGTGGCACATCTTGGCACCGTTGAGAGTGGCACAGGTGATGGTCTCGACCGGGGTGAAGCCGATCTTGTCGACGAACTCGTACATCTCCTCGATGGAGCAGGTGCCGTACGGGGTGACGAAGGAGAAGGAGTCGGAGCCGATCGTCATGACGACGCCGCGCTTCTTGGCCTCGCGCAGGCAGTCGTA
>DBEZXT010000121.1:0-14261 GCA_048291645.1 Collinsella aerofaciens
CTGTCCCCAATGAGTGGGTGGAAGGTTGCGGGTTCTTTACGGGAATGTAGTGTGGGCTGCGGAAACGTGGTTCTTTCCGTACAATAGTGCAATTCGTGTAAGCGCAGGAAAGGGACATTCATGGCAGACATGATCGAGATCAAGCATCTCAACAAGTACTTTGGCGACCTGCATGTGCTCAAAGATATCAATCTCACCGTCAAGCGCGGCGAGAAGCTCGTAATGATCGGGCCTTCCGGTTCGGGTAAGTCGACGCTCATCCGTTGCGTCGATTATCTGGAGGAGCCCACGTCGGGCGAAGTCGTCATCGACGGTACGCCGCTCACCAAAAAGAATCACCTGGAGATGGCTCGCAAGTACAGCTCCATGGTGTTTCAGCAGTTCAACCTGTATCCCAACATGACGGTGCTCGGCAACCTGACACTCGCGCCCATCAAGCTGCAAAAGAAGAGTAAGGAGGAGGCGACCGAGATCGCCATCGCCGCGCTCAAGCGTGTTGGCATGGCGCATAAGGCCGGCGAGTATCCGCAGAATCTCTCGGGTGGTCAGCAGCAGCGCATCGCCATCGCCCGTGCCCTGTGCACCAAGCAGCCCATCATCCTGTTTGACGAGCCGACCTCGGCGCTCGACCCCGAAATGGTCCAGGAGGTTCTGGACGTTATGATTGAGCTCGCGCAGGAGGATATCACCATGATCTGCGTGACGCACGAGATGGGCTTTGCACGCCAGGTGGCCGACCGCGTCATCTTTATGGAGGACGGCCGCATTCTGGAGGAGGGCACACCCGAGCACTTCTTCGATAACCCCGAGAACCCGCGCTGCCGCGAGTTCCTGTCCAAGATTCTGCACTAGGCGCGGTGATGGACATGACGGATATGACGAGGGCGGCCGTGTCGCGCCGTCACTTTTTGCAGCTGGCTGGCGCCGGCATGCTTGCGCTGACGGGGACCGCGCTTACCGGTTGCGGCAACTCCACCAGCGGCGAGGGCTCCGACAAGGGGTCCAAGCTTGCGGCCATCAAGTCGCGTGGCCATTTGAATGCCGGCGTTAAGAAGGATGTTCCCGGCTATGGCTATTACGACACCGCCAAGGGCCGCTTTGAGGGCATGGAAGTCGATTTGTGCTACCAGATCGCCGCTGCCGTCTTTGGCGTGAGCTACAAGGAGGCCCGCGCCCAGGAGCTTGTCGAGTTTACCGACGTAACGCCCAAGACGCGCGGCCCGCTGATCGATAACGGCCAACTTGACGTGGTCGCGGCGACCTACACCATCACCGACGAGCGCAAGAAGAGCTGGGATTTCTCGACGCCGTACCGTACCGACTACGTGGGACTCATGGTCAAGAAGCGTTCGGGCTTTACCTCGATTGAAGATCTGGATGGCAAGGTCATTGGTGTGAGCCAGGGTGCCACCACACAGGGCCTCATCGAGCAGATGATCAAGGACAACGGCTTTAGCTGCAAGCCCGAGTTTAGGGCCTTTAGCGGCTACCCCATCATCAAGAGCTCACTCGACGCCGGCAATATCGACGTCTTCGCCATGGACCGCTCCACGCTGGCCGGTTACATGAACGAGACCGTTGAGCTGCTGCAGCCCGAGGTCAAGTTTGGCGAGCAGGGCTACGGCGTGGCGACCAAGAAGGGCTGCGACCTTTCGGCCGTGGTCGATCAGGTGATTTGCGATCGCCTGGCCGACGGCTGGCTCGACCAAGAGGTCAAGACCTGGGGTCTTGTATAGGCGCATCGTCCAAGGAAGGAATCAAATGCTCGAAGGATTATTTGACGCCGACCGTTGGTCGACGACATTTCAAAACATGGGGCCCTTCTGGGAGGGCTTTGGCGTGACGCTACAGGTGGTCGTTGCCGGTCTGCTGCTGTCACTGGTGCTGGGCACGCTGCTGGGTGTGTTCTCTACCACTCGTTCGCGTGTACTGCGCGCCATAAGCCGCGTGTACGTGGAGTTTTACCAGAACACCCCGTTGCCCGTGCAGGTGCTCTTTATGTACATGGCCGGTCCGCAGTTTTTGCAGGCCATAACCGGTGCCGACCAGCCGGTGCGCATCGCGCCGTTCGTGCTGGGCTTCTTGGGTGTGGGCCTGTATCACGCGGCCTACATTTCGGAGGTCATCCGCACCGGTATCGAGGCGGTTCCGCGCGGTCAGATGGAGGCGGCCCAGAGCCAGGGCTTCACCCGTGCGCAGGCATACTGGTACATCGTGCTGCCCCAGACATTCAAGATCATTCTGCCGCCGCTGTGTAACCAGGCGCTCAACCTGGTCAAGAACACGTCGGTGCTGGCGCTCGTGGCCGGCGGCGACCTTATGTACCGTTCCGACAACTTTGTGAGTCTGTACGGTTACCTGCAGGGATACATCGTCTGCTGCCTTATGTACTTCATTATCTGCTTTCCGCTTGCCATGCTGGTGCAGTGGCTCGAGCGTCGCTCCAAGGAGCGTCCGCGCGGCGTGAGCTTGGCCGAGCTGGGGCTCGACAACGTAGAGGAGGCCTAGCGCATGGAAATCTTCAACGCGACCAACCTGCTCTACATTTGGGGCGGCTTTGTTAAGACGATCGAGATCTCGGCGCTGTCGATCTTTTTCTCGCTCATCTTTGGCACGGTGCTGGCGCTCGTTAAAAGCTATGCGCCCCGCCCGTTCCGTATTTTGGTGAGCGCCTATATCGAGCTGTTCCGTTGCACGCCAAACTTGCTGTGGATCCTGTTTATCTACTTTACGGTGCAGGGTTTGGACATTGTGATTTCGACCATCGCCTTTACGCTGTTTACCAGCGCTGTTATGGCCGAGATTGTGCGCGGCGGCCTCAACTCGATTCCGCGCGGCCAGTTTGAGGCGGCGCAGAGCCAGGGCTTTGGCTTCTTTGCCACCATGCGCTACATCATTCTGCCGCAGACGTTTAAGACGATCATTCCGGCGCTGTTTAGCCAGTGCACGACCGTCATTAAGGACAGCTCGTATCTTTCGGGCATTAACGTGGCCGAGCTCATGTACACGGCAAACGTCGTGATGGCCCACGCGATCGACCTGTCGCAGGTGCTCATGCTCTACGGCCTGGTGTTTGCGATGTACTTTGTGCTCAACTTTGGCATCTCGTTGCTGGTTCGCGCATATCAGAGGCGAATGGTGGCAGCGTAGAATGTGGCAAAGGGACAACCCCTTTGTCACATAGAGAAAGGAATCGCGATGAGCGATCTGGAGAATAAGAAGAATCCTGTGGTCATTACCATCGCGCGCGACTTTGGCGCCGAGGGCCACGAGATTGGCCGCATGCTTGCCAACGAGTTGGGGATTCCGCTGTACGATAATGAGCTGCTGGTGCGTGCGTCGCTGCGCGCGGGCGAGTCGCTCGACAAGATGGCTGCCTACGACGAGCGCCTGGCCGTGGAGAACATGGCGTTTCTGCCCGACCGCTACGATGCACGTTCGTACTCGGACAAGTTGTTCCAAAAGATGAGCCAGGTGATTTTGGATCTGGGCGAGACCGAGAGCTGCATTATCGAAGGTCGTCTGTCCGATTACCTGTTGCGTAACAACCCCAACCACATTGCCGTGTTGGTGACCGCTCCCTTTGAGGACCGCGTCGAGATCGTGCGCAAAAAGCGCGGCCTCAACAAAAAGAAGGGCGCCAAGTTGGTTAAACAGCAGCAGAAGGCGCGCGAGGCGTTCTATAAGCGCTACAGTGCCGGTAAGTGGAAGATGACGAGCGGCAAGGACATCGTCGTCAACCGCGCCAAGCTGGGCCGCGAAGGCTGCAAGGATGTCATCGCCGCTGCCTACCGCTACAAGGTGGCGCAGCTCGAAGGCTAACCGACCAAAACCATCACAAAGGTGCCTGTCCCCATCGTGGTGGTTGGGTGGTCGGCATAGAAAAAGTCCCCGCCGGGCGTGTGCTCGACGGGGACTTTGCCGTTTGGTGGTTAGCGCTGTAGGTGATTACTCGCCCAGCAGGCTCTTGGTGATGGAGGCAGCGGCCTTCTTGCCGGCGCCCATCGCCAGAATGACCGTAGCGGCACCGGTGACGATGTCGCCGCCGGCCCAGATGCGGGGATCGGTGGTCTGGCCGGTCTCCTCGTCGGCGACGATGTAGCCCCACTTGTTGAGCTCCATCTTGCCGCCGATCTTCTTTGCGAAGGGGTTGGCGTTGGTACCGATAGCCGAGATCGCGACGTCGCAAGGAATCTCCTCGATGGCGCCCTCGATGGGCACCGGGCGGCGACGGCCGGACTCGTCAGGCTCGCCGAGCTCCATCTTCTGGACCTTGACGGCGCACACGGAGCCATCCTCGCCAGCGACAAACTCGAGCGGGGAGACGAGCGGCAGAACCTCGACGCCCTCGGCCTTAGCGTGGTGCAGCTCGGCGCGACGGCAGGGCATCTCGTCCTCGGTACGACGGTAGGCGATGATGGCGTGCTCGGCGCCCAGGCGCTTGGCGGTACGGACGGCGTCCATAGCCACGTTGCCGCCACCAAAGACGACGACGTTCTTGCCGTGCTTGGTGGGGGTGTCGTACTCGGGGAACTTGTTGGCCTTCATCAGGTTCACGCGAGTGAGGTACTCGTTCGCGAAGAAGACGTTGGGCAGATTCTCGCCGGGGACGTTGAGGAACTTGGGCAGGCCAGCGCCGGTCGCCACGTAGATGGCGTCGAAGCCCTGCTCGAACAGCTCCTCGGCCGTGGCCATGTTTCCCACGACGGAGTTGTACTCAAACTTGACGCCCATGTCCTCCAGGCCGTCAATCTCGCGCTTGACGACCGCCTTGGGCAGACGGAACTCGGGGATGCCGTAGACCAGCACGCCGCCGCCGGTAAAGAAGGCCTCAAAGACGGTGACGTCAAAGCCGTTGCGGGCGAGCTCGCCGGCGCAGGTGATGCCGGACGGGCCGGATCCGACGACGGCGACCTTCTTGCCGTTCTTGGGGGCCATCTTGGGCGTGGAGGCGAGCTCGGGGCGGTCACCCAGGAAGCGCTCGAGCTGGCCGATGGCCACAGGCTCGGACTTCTTACCACGGATGCACTTGCCCTCGCACTGGTTCTCCTGCGGGCAGACACGGCCGCAGATAGCGGGAAGCATGGAGTCCTCGCGGATGGTATCGAGGGCGCCGCCGAAGTCCTTCGCGCGGATCTGCTCGATAAAGCGGGGGATGTTGATGTTGACGGGGCAGCCCTCAACACAGAACGGCTTCTTGCAGTTGAGGCAGCGCTCGGCCTCGGCCAGCGCCATCTCCTCGGTGAAGCCCTTGTCGACGGGGCGGAAGTCGCAGGCGCGCTCGGCAGCCGGCTCCTCGTTATCGGGGGTGCGGGGCGACTTCATATCGGCAACGAAACGACCGTTAACTAGTGGCATGCGCAGCTCTTTTCCTCATAGGCCTTGAGGGACTCGCCCTCTTCGGAACGGTAAGCGGCCTGGCGGGCACGAAGGTCATCCCAGTCGACCAGGGTGGCATCGAAGTCGGGGCCGTCGACGCAAGCGAACTTGGTCACGCCGCCCACCTCGACGCGGCAGCAGCCGCACATGCCGGTGCCGTCAACCATGATGGGGTTGAGGGACGCGGTGATGGGGGTGTCGTACTTCTGGGCGGTGAGGGTCGAGAACTTCATCATCGGAACGGGGCCAACGCAGAAGACCTGGCTCACGGCCTTGTCCTGCAGCAGGCGCTCCAGCGGAGCGGTGACAACGCCCTGCTCGCCGTAGGAGCCGTCGTCAGTGGTGATGTGGATGTGGTCCTCGTCGAGGAGCTCGCGGAACTGGTCCTCCATGAGCAGGAGGTCCTTGGTGCGGGCGCCCATGATGGCGTGAACCTCGTGACCGGTCTCGACCAGGTGCTTGGCGACCGGGAAGGCAATTGCCAGGCCGACGCCGCCGCCAATGACGGCGCAGGGGCCCTCGGCCATCTCGGTGGGAACGCCCAGCGGGCCCACGACGCCGCGCAGCGACTCGCCGGCCTCGTAGGTGGAAAGCATCTCGGTGGTCTTGCCGATCACCATGAAGATGAACTCGACCCAGCCCTCGTCACCGTTCCAGCCAGCTAGGGTAAACGGGACGCGCTCGCCCGTCTCGTTGGCGCGAACCATGAGGAACTGTCCAGCGTGCGCATGCTTGGCGATTGCGGGCGCCTCGATGCGGAACTTGAACACCTTCTCCGAGAACTGCGTCTTCTCCAGGATCTTATACATAGAACCCCTCTCTTGTTAGGGCCGCCGAACCGTGCCTCCACGGAAATGGACGGTAGCCCGAATAAAACCGTACGTGCACAGGCGTTGTGCAGACATACGGTGCAAATTATACCCTCATGGACATGTCACTTACGTGTGTCTTCGACGGTTGGGAGCAGGGTTTATCCACTTTGGCCTATCAAAGGGGGAGAAGTTTATTTTGGTCGGTTTTATCAGGTAAAACGGCAAAGGGGGCCGGCCTCGGGCTGTGATGAGGCCGGCCCCCTTTGGGGTGCTATGCATGTATGTCGGCGCGCGGTTGATTGCGATGCCGCAACTGGGGAGTTTCCGCAGGTAAAACTTGCCAAAATAAACCTGTCCCTAAATGATAGGTTTTAGTGCTTGCCGTTGGCGGAAGCGGCGCCGTTTACGTGATCGCGGGCGTAGATTACGCCGTGGACGATGGCCAGACCGGCGGCGTCGGCGGCGCGGGCACAGGTGTCCTGGAAATCCTCGGCCTCGCGGGCGCGCAGCTGCTTAAGCACGTAGTCGGCGACAGCCATCTTGCCGGGAGGGTTGCCGATGCCGGTGCGGATGCGGCTGAAGTCGCGGCTGCCCATCTTGTCGATGATGGAGCGCAGGCCGTTGTGACCGGCGTGGCCGCCGCCCACCTTAACACGCACGTCGCCGGCGGGAATATCGAGCTCGTCGTGAATCACGAGCAGCTCCTCGGCCTTGATCTTGTACTCGCGGCAGAGCTTGGAGATGGGCCCGCCCGAGGTGTTCATGTACGACTGCGGCTTGACCAGTACAATCTGGCGCTTGCCGCCCTCTTCCTCGGGATCGTTGATGTTGATGAGCGCGACCTCGGCGCCTGCTTGGTTTTTCCAGTACGTGACGCCGGCCTGACGGGCCAGCTCGTCGATTGCTTTGAAACCAGCGTTGTGACGGGTCTCGGCATATTCCTCGCCAGGGTTGCCAAGTCCGGCAACCATGCGAATCTTAAGCGGCTGTGCAGCTGCCATGTTCATCCTTTCGTTGATTTGTCGCCTGCTATGGTGAGCGACCCTGTTGCCGCTGTCAAATGGAGGGTAATTGAGGGCGTTTAGGGGCGTTTGGACGGCCGTCGAAATCAGAGGTGGACAGTTAGTTCAGATACGTATAAGTTCTGAGGACTCGAAGTGCTCAATTCAATGCCGATACGTTGTTTCGGAGCTTTAGTTAGTCCATATGGCGCTGTTTTGAAGTCTACCCTGCCTTCAAATAGGGCGAATGGTATAGAGATAGCTGCAAAACAGCCTAATTCAATGTGTCCATCTATACGTATCTGAACTAACTGTCCAGTCCTGTTCGGCGGCGCGCGGGTGATTCGCCGTTTAGACCGGCGCAAGGCCGATTCCGGCCCGCAGAGCGTTGAGCCAAGCGGCCTGACGCTTGCGATAGCCCTTGATACGGTATCGGAATCGGACTCCCGCGAGTCGATGCATCGTTTGGGCGAAGGCTTCGAGTGCAACAAGGTCTTTCATTTGGTCGCGATTGATAACCAGGACGTGGATGCCCATTGCCTTGAGGCCATTATTTCGATTGCCATCGTGGATGCGAGCGTTTTGAAGCTCATGCCCAATTCCGTTGTATTCGTTGTCGACTCCGGCTGCCGGGCAATATAGGTCGCAGATGGCATAGGGGATGCCCGAGGACATGTTGACCGCAAGAGTGTCGAAGTCGATTCGATAGTTGAGTAGCAGGCCTCCCATGGGCAGACTGCAACATCCGAATCCTCCAAAGCGCATGGGCGCTCCGAGAACGGCAAACATTAGGGATTCGGCTGGGGATGCAGATCCGGGTCGGGCAAGTTTGACTGCCGTGCGAAACGATGTGTATGAGCTACTTTTGGCGAAGCGTGCAACCGCCTCAAGCTCTTCGATAGTTGTGGCGGGCTCGCATTTGTAGTGTGCCTGTTCATAGCGGGTTTCGTTCTGTTGCTCGACCACCGACTGGTTGCCCAAGCAATCAAGATCGCCCGTCGCTGCGCAGCCATCGCCCTTGGGCCAGATGTCGTCATGGGCAATGGGGTATGTTGCCCCGGGAGGAAGGGAGTAGGTTCCGAGCAGTTCCATGAGAAGCATCAAGGTTTTGGCGACTGATTCATTTTTGGAACAAAGCATGGCTGTCACGGCAGGAGACGTTGCGTAGATGTCGGCCTCGACGTGCATAATTGCACCTTCAGGAAGCGGAGCGGTGAGAATATGCTGAAGAAGCCGCTTGTCGGGGCGTCTGTTGTCTTCGTCTGAAACGAGAAGATCGAGTAGTTCGGAATCATCTTCATTCCAGGCATCGAGTATCGAAAGTGCGCCAAAGTCTATCGCGTCATTATTGGGAATGCAGCTAGCCAAGGCCTGTGCTTGCTGTTCACTATCAACGGAGTCCCAGGGTAGGGCAGAGTACGCCCGTCGTGCGCGACGAATTGCGCGGAGGGCGGAGAAATGTGAAATCACGGTCGTCATAGCTATAACGTACTAAGTTGGCGGCAGAATGCGACCCCCATACCGTTCTTTTCGCTCAGCGGGGCGCTGCGCGCCATGAACGGCTGGGTGTTATGAAATCGGTTGAGGGGATTGCAGGAAATTGAGCTCTGCCGCGAAGGTTGACGATAGCTACTGGACGGTTAATTCAGATACGTATAAGGCGGCGGGCGTTCGAGGCGTGCCTAAGGCCCTTGAGGGCGATTTGAGGGTAAATATGCAGCGGTTGTACTCGAGAACGATGAGATTTGGACGGCATGGCATCCGCTGGGGAGCTCAGAAGGCTCCGAACGGTCCTTTGGAGCTTTAAAAAAATACGTATCTGAACTAATTGTCCAGGGAAGGTTGGCGAGGGATAGAAAAAGGGTCGGAAGCTCGCTTCCGACCCTTTAAAAGCATCAAAGATGATGCGCGGCAGGCTACAGCGCGAAATCGCCGCCGACGAGCGTGGAGACGGGCTCCTCGTGGTAAACGGCGGAGATGGCCTGAGCGAACTCCTCGGCGACCGAGATGGTCTTGATCTTGCCGCCGACCTCGACGGGAATGGCGTCGGTGACGAGGCACTCGACGATCGGGGCGTCGTTCAGACGCTCGATGGCCGGACCGGAGAAGATGCCGTGGGTGGCGCAGACGTAGATGTCGCCAGCGCCCATAGCCTTGAGCTCTTTGACGTTGGCGCACAGGGTGCCAGCGGTGTCGATCATGTCGTCGTTGATGATGCAGGTCTTGCCCTTGATGTCACCGATGATGCCCATGACCTCGGCGGCGTTGTGGCGCGGACGGCCCTTGTGGGCGATGGCCAGGTCGCAGCCGAGCATGTCGGACAGCTTCTTGGCGGCCTTGGCGCGACCCACGTCGGGGGAGACGACAACCAGGTTGTCGGTGTCGAAGTGCATGTCGTTGTAGTACTGGCCAAACAGCGGCAGCGCGGACAGGTGGTTAACCGGGATATCAAAGAAGCCCTGGATCTGGCCCTGGTGCAGGTCGAGGGTGATGATGCGATTGACGCCGGCGCGCTCGAGCAGGTTGGCGACGAGGCGGGCGGTGATGGGCTCGCGCGGGCCGGCCTTGCGGTCCTGGCGGGCATAGCCGTAGTGGGTGATAACGGCGGTGATGGAGCGGGCGGATGCGCGCTTG
This sequence comes from Collinsella aerofaciens, assembly GCA_048291645.1. Lineage (GTDB taxonomy): Bacteria > Actinomycetota > Coriobacteriia > Coriobacteriales > Coriobacteriaceae > Collinsella > Collinsella aerofaciens_CG. Next base: position 9,827 of record DBEZXT010000121.1, read on the forward strand.
GCAGCGTCGGTGGCGATGAGCAGCTCCATGAGCATGTCGTTGACGTTGCCGCCGGCCACGGACTGAATCAGGAAGACGTCGGCGCCGCGGACGGTCTCGTCGTAGCGGGCGTAAATCTCACCATTGGCGAACTGCTTTAGCGTAAGGCCCGAAAGCTCGACCCCAAGGTACTCAGCAATCTTCTGAGCGAGGGGACGGTTGGAGGAACCGGAATACACGCGGATGGACTTGCGCATATTCTCCGACTTCTCGGGATCATTAATCGGCATTACCCTTCTCCTTTATACATCGAATGCCATATAGATGCCTTTTTGCATTGTAACCGCGCGGCGGGGTTTATCGAGTCTTGATAACGTCTTTACCGTCAACGGACACGAACCGACCACTCATCCGGTTGCGCAGGTCACGATAGAAAAAGGAGCCGCCCCCCATGGGAACAGCTCCTTTTGTGCTTGATAAAACGTTATGCTTCGTCGTCCTCGTGCAGGCGGCGGCGATAATCGGCGGCCCAGCCCTCGATATTTACCTGACGGGCGCGGCCCAGACCGAGTGCGTCGGCCGGGACCGGCTCGGTGATGACGGAGCCGGCGGCCACGAGTGCACCGTCGCCAATCTGGGCGGGCGCGACCATCATGGTGTCGGAACCGATGAAGGCGTCCTTGCCGATGACGGTCTTGTGCTTGTGAACGCCGTCGTAGTTGCAGGTGATAGAGCCCGCGCCCACGTTGACGCCGGAGCCCATGGTGGTGTCGCCGATGTAGGACAGGTGCGGCACCTTGGAGCCCTCGCCGATCGTGGACTTCTTGATCTCCACGTGCGTGCCGGCCTTGGAGCCGTCGAGCATGTGGGTGCCCGGGCGCAGGTAGGCGCGCGGGCCGCAGTCGACGCCGTTCTCGATGACGGCCTCGATGGCGATAGTCTCATCGATGACGCAGCCGCTGCCGACGGTGGTGTCGGTGAGGCGGCTGTTGGGGCCAAGCTGGCACTCCTCGCCCACGGTGACGTGGCCGATCAGGTGCGTCTGCGGCCACACGACGGTGTCACGGCCGATAACGGCGTCGGGGCCGATCCAGGCCTGCGTGGGATCGATGAACGTGACGCCCTCGGCCATCCAGTGCTCGTTGATGCGGTCGCGCGCGATGGCGGTGAGCTGTGCGAGCTGGATGCGGCTGTTGACGCCCAGGCCGTCGCGGTAGTCATCGCAGTGGAAGATGGAGACTGCCTGGCCGTGGCCTTTGAGGATCTCGAGCATGTCGGGCAGATAGTACTCGGACTGCGCGTTGTCGTTGCCGATCTCGTTGATGTGGGCGGCGAGCTGCGCGCCGTCGAAGGCGTAGCAGCCGGCGTTGCACTCCAGCAGCGTGGCGGCCTGCTCGGGCGTGCAGTCCTTCTGCTCGATGATGCGCTCGATCTGGCCGTCGGCGCCCAGCTTGATGCGGCCGTAGCCGAAGGGGTCGGGCGGGGTCATGGTCATGACGGTGCAGGCGAGCTCGCCGGTAGCGACGGTCTGTGCGAACTTGGCGACGGTGTCGGCGGTGATGAGCGGCAGGTCGCCGTTGAGCACGACGACGGGGCCTTGCGTGATGCCGCAGGCCTCGAGCGCGACCTTCACGGCGTGACCGGTGCCCAGGCGCTCGGTCTGCTCGACGCACTCGACCTTGGTGGCGCTGCTGGCGTAGGCGCCGTCGATGAGGGCGCGCATCTCGTCGGCGTGGCTGCCGATGACGACCACGACGCGGCTGCAGCCGGCCTTGATGGTGGCGTCGACGATCCACTGAACCATGGGCTTGCCCAGGATCTTGTGCGAAACCTTGCAGTGGTTCGACTTCATGCGGGTGCCCTCGCCGGCAGCGAGGATAATTGCGGTTGCGTCCATGTGATCTCCTGTTACGTTATAGAGACGTGTGTTTGGAAACGATACACGGCGCAATATGATACCGCAGGCATATGTTGAGCGCGTAGCGATTGGTTTGCGGCGGTTGAGGCTTGCGCCGCCGGCGTGGCGTTTGCGCTGCTTGCGTGCGGCGTTGGCGGTGCTGCGGAGCTGTCGTTTGAGCGAGGGGACGGGGGTGCCCGTGGACAACGTACAAGAGGAGTTTGGCGGCGAGCCCGTCGCGGCGTTCTCGATGTCGCATCCGGCTGTGCCGGCACTCTATATAGTGCTGACGCTGGGGCTCACCATGTTCTCGATGCAGCCGGTGCTGATTGCGCTGTCACTTACGGGCGGGCTGGCGTATGGATTTGCGACGCGCGGTGCTGCGCGCACGTTGGGGGCGCTTCGCTGGCAGCTGCCGGTGATTTTGATTATCGCGCTGGTCAATCCGCTGTTTAGCGCCTCGGGCTCGACGGAGCTGCTTCGCATCGGCGTGCGCGCGGTGTATCTGGAGAGCATGGTATATGGCCTGTGCATGGGCGGACTGTTTGTGGCGAGCGTGCTGTGGTTTGAGGCCGCGGCGTCGATGCTCGAATACGACAAGGTGCTTGCGCTTTTGGGTAACGCCGCGCCGGTGATCGCGCTCATGATCTCGATGTGCATGCGGCTTATCCCGCAGTTTTTGCGCCGCGGCCGCACGGTGCTGGCGGTGCAAGATGCGATTGATGTACCGGGCCGCGCGCCCACCGATCCCGTGCGATCGCGCCTGCGGGCGTCGAGCGTGTTGATGGGCTGGGGCATGGAAGATTCGCTGGAGCGCGCGGACGCGATGCGCTCGCGCGGGTGGGGTGCCGCGACGCGTCGTACGACGTATGCGCGGTATCGGCTGGGGCGCAGTGACGTTGCCGCGCTGGCCGGGCTCGTACTGTTTGGCGCTGCCGCGGTGGCGGTGGCGTGGACCGCGACGACGCAGTATTCGTTTTATCCGCAGCTCTCGGTGCCGGCGCCGTGGCCAGGCTATGTCGTGTACGCCGCCTGGATGGTGTTGCCTTGCGCGTTGCACGCGATTGATGAGAAGAGGTTTGGCTGATGGCTCGGTTTGATAGGAGCTCGGCGGCGGGTGTGGCATACGGCTCGGCCGCGCCAGCGATTGAGGTGCGAGGCCTTAGTTTTGCCTACCCCGATGCTGATGCTGCGGTGCTCGAGGGGCTCGACTGGTCTGTTCCCCAAGGTGCATTTGCGCTGCTTGTTGGCGGTACCGGATCGGGTAAGTCGACGCTGCTGTCGCTGCTCAAGCCCGAGATCGCTCCGGCGGGCGAGCGCACTGGCGATGCGCGCGTGCTGGGCGAGAACGTTGCCGACATGGACGTGCGGGCATCGGCGGAGCGCGTGGGCTATGTGTTTCAGGATCCCGAGAACCAGATTGTGTGCGAGACCGTGTGGCACGAGATGGCGTTTGGCCTAGAGAATCTGGGTGTGTCGCGCGACGAGATGCGCCGCCGTGTTGCCGAGACCAGCTATTTCTTTGGTCTGGAGGACTGGCTTCATCGTGATACCGATACGCTTTCGGGTGGCCGCAAGCAGCTGCTGTCGCTTGCCGCCGTCCTGGCGCTGCGCCCGCGCGTGCTGCTGCTCGACGAGCCCACGTCTCAGCTCGATCCCGTTGCCGAGAAGAATTTCCTGCACGCGCTGTTTCGTGTGAATCGCGAGCTGGGCTGCACGGTTGTTGTGGCGACGCATCAGCCGCGCCCAATGCTCGAATACGCGACGTGTGCGTACCGGATTGAGGATGGCCGCGTGCACGAGGCGGCGGATACGGCATCTTTGGGACGCCGAGAATCGCTGTTTTCCGATGACACGTTGGGGTGGGGTGCCATCCGATGTGCAAAAAACGGAGTATTCAGCAGGCGTGAGGACAATTTGGGTTCTCTGGAGCCGCCCGGGGGCGTATCGAGCGCGAAAAAAAGTTTGGAATTGGACAAATCGTCCGAATTTGTGGCGCAAACGTCGCTCGAGAACGGCTTGGAAGCCTTCTCGCGCACGGATGGAAGCAGAATACTCCAAAAAATGCACGCTGGGTCGGCTACCACCCTGTCGGAAGGTTGGTTTCGCTACGATCGAGCGTCCGGCTGGGTGTTGCGTGGGCTCGATGCGTCGTTTTCGGCCGGTGCGGTGCATGCGATCGTGGGCGGCAACGGATGCGGTAAGTCGACGATGCTCTCGGTGCTGGCGAAGACCGCCAAGCTGCAGCGCGGCCGCATGGTGCGCGGAGCGGCCTCGGCGGCGTTGCTGCCTCAGAATCCCAAAGCATTGCTGGTTGCCGAGACGGTGTGCGACGAGCTGATGGAATGGGCTTCAGCCTGCGGATATGACGAGACCGTGGCGCGGGAGCGCGCGGCGAGCTTGGGGCTGGACGGCCTGGAGACGCGCCACCCCTACGACCTCTCGGGCGGACAGCGCCAGCTGCTCGCACTGGCAAAGCTGCTGCTGATCGGCCCCGAGCTGCTGCTGCTTGACGAGCCCACGAAGGGCTTGGACCTGGAGAGCCGCCGCATCATCGCC
>DBEZXT010000122.1:0-17977 GCA_048291645.1 Collinsella aerofaciens
GCATAGTCGCCATACATATTCATAATGATCTGAGCGCGCATCTCCAGGGAATCGCGCTTTGCCCCCATCGAGGCGTTCCACTCCTGCATGGAGCCATAACCGTCACCGCGGTAGTCGACGGGCTGCACCAGCGTCGCCTCGGACGGCGTAGATCCGACCGTATCGGATAGTGTTGCCGCGTGGGCATCAGTTGCGCCGGCGCCCGCCAAAAGTGCCACAGTCAGAGCGGCGGAAAGGGCGGCGGCTTTCGGTTTTCGTGAATCGATCCTCATGTAGCTGGAAACCTCCGTAGTGTGTTTTTGCTGCGTTTGAGCTGCGTGTGATTCGATCGCGCTGCATAGTACCCCGAGCAAATCGCGACCTGCGGTTTTACTCAAAAGGCGCACGTCAATTGCGTAAAACTCACATCCTCTTAACAGGAGTTTTCCACAACTCGAATGCATAAAGCGTGCCAAAAACCCTGTTTTTACACCCTCTCTATGCAAAAAAGCGCCTGTGCAACCATAGCTCACACAGGCGCCTTGAGCAGGCATTTTATGCAGTTATACCTATCGAGTCGCAAGGGGTCCTTGCACAAGTCGCCTTACTCGTCCAGCGCGGCGAAGGCCTGCTTCAGATCCCAAATGATGTCCTCGGCGTTCTCGGTACCGATGGAAAGACGAATCGTGGAGGGCGTGATGTTCTGCTCAGCGAGCTCCTCGGCAGAGAGCTGGGAGTGCGTGGTGGTAGCCGGGTGCACGACGAGCGACTTGACGTCGGCCACGTTGGCGAGCAGCGAGAACACCTGCAGATGATCGATGAACTTCCAAGCTGCCTCCTGGCCACCCTTAATCTCAAAGGTAAAGATCGAGGCACCGCCGTTGGGGAAATACTGCTTGTAAAGCTCATGGTCGGGGTGCTCAGGCAGGCTCGGGTGGTTCACCTTGGCGACGTGGCTGTCACCAGCCAGGAACTCAACGACTTTCTTGGTGTTCTCGACATGACGGTCAACGCGCAGCGACAGGGTCTCGGTGCCCTGGAGCAAGACCCAGGCGTTGAACGGGCTGATGCAGGCGCCCTCGTCACGCAGCAGGATAGCGCGGACATAGGTCGCGAAGGCGGCGGGACCGGCAGCCTCGGCAAACGAAACACCGTGGTAGGAGGGGTTGGGCTCAGCGATCTGGGCGTACTTTCCGCTCGCCTTCCAATCGAAGTTACCGCCGTCGACGATCACACCGCCCAGCGAGGTGCCGTGGCCGCCGATGAACTTGGTTGCGGAGTGGACGACGATGTTGGCACCATGCTCCAGCGGACGGAACAGATACGGGGTGCCGAAGGTGTTGTCGACGACAACCGGCAGACCGTGCTTCTTGGCGATCTCGGAGATGGCGTCGATGTTGGGGATGTCGGAGTTGGGGTTGCCGAGCGTCTCGAGATAGATGACCGTGGTGTTGTCCCTGATGGCACCCTCAACCTCTTCCAGGTTATGGGCATCGACAAACGTGGTCTCGACGCCAAACTGGGAGAGCGTATGCTCCAGCAGGTTGTAGGAACCGCCGTAGATGGTCTTCTGGGCGACCACGTGGTCACCGGCCTGGGCGAGAGCCTGCAGGGTATAGGTGATGGCAGCGGCACCGGAGGCGACGGCAAGACCTGCCACGCCACCCTCGAGTGCGGCGATACGGTCCTCGAAGACGCCCTGGGTGGAGTTGGTCAGACGGCCGTAGATGTTGCCGGCGTCGGCAAGACCAAAGCGGTCGGCGGCGTGCTGGGAATTGCGGAACACATAGCTCGTGGTCTGGTAGATAGGCACGGCGCGGGAGTCGGATGCGGGATCGGCGCTCTCCTGGCCAACGTGCAGCTGCAGGGTATCGAAACCAAAGGTGTGCTCGGGGTTGTTGATGAACTGGCTCATGATGATCTCCTTGATCGAACGAAAGTAAATAAAAAGAGAGAAGTAAGTCGCTGTCTCCTGATCACGCCGACGGGCGCAAACAGGAGCCCGGCATTCGTCTTGGTAAGCAATTCATATGCGGGCCTCCTTTCGCATCCCGGTTCCGTGGTCGGTTTAATTACCTACCGCCTTTGTGTGTTTTGAATAGTACGAGCATTGTTTCGCTCGGTCAATCACTTAAAAGCGCTAATCTGTTATCGGTTTTATAGATAGCAATCGAAAGGATGGCATCGATGACCCTTCAGCAGCTTCGTTTTCTGATCGCCGTGGCAGAGTCCGGCTCAATCAACGCCGCAGCTCAGCGCCTCTATACCGCTCAGTCCAACATCTCAAACGCCGTCAAAAGCCTGGAACAGGAGCTCCATCTGGAGATCTTTACGCGCTCCAGCCGCGGCGTCACGCTCACCAACGACGGCACCGAGCTTTTGGGTTATGCACGCCAGGTCGTAGAGCAGGCCGACATGCTCGAGGCCCGCTACGAGGACGGCGGTACACCTCAGGCCCGCCTCGCCATCTCGGCCCAACACTACGCGTTTTCGGTCGAGGCCTTTGTCAACGTGGTCGAGCGCTGCCGCGACAGCAAGTTCGAGTTCATCATGCGCGAGACCACCACGGCGCAGATCATCGACGACGTGCGCGCGTTTCGCAGCGATATCGGCATTCTGTATCTGGATGACTTTAACGCCCGCGTTCTGCAGAAGGCCTTCGCCGATGCCCGCGCAAGCTTCCATCCCCTATTCGACGCGACGGTCCACGTCTTCGTTAGCGAGCGCCACCCGCTCGCACGCCGCCCTCAGCTGTCCCTCGCCGACCTCACGCCTTATACGCGCTACAGCTTTGAGCAGGGAACCTCGAACTCCTTCTATTACGCCGAGGAACCGTTTAGCTATATCCCTTGCGACCGCAACATACGAATCTCGGACCGCGGAACACTTACCAACTTACTTATCACGTCGAACGGTTACACCCTGTCGACCGGTGTCCTCTCCAATGAAATGCAATGGGGTATGGCATCGATCCCGTTAGCAGACGCCCCAACGATGCACGTAGGCTATATCATGCACGACGAGCGCAAGCCCTCTCCCCTCTTGCAGCAATACCTCGACGAGCTCAACCGCATCATCCATGCCAACTAACTGTCGGAAGACGGGGTAGAAATCGTAGATTGCTAGCCCTCGGAGAGCATGGCGCTACAATGGTCACTCACACGAAACGTACCCAACGAAAGGAACCATGTGAAGGTCATCATCTATACCGACGGCTCGGCCCGATCAAATCCGGGACGCGGCGGCTACGGCGCCGTGCTCAAATACACCAACCCCGCCGGCAAGACCTTCACCTCCGAGCTTTCGCGCGGCTACGCCAAGACCACCAACAACCGCATGGAGCTCATGGCCGTTATCGTGGCGCTCGAGGCGCTCAACCGCCCCTGCGACGTCGAAGTCCATTCCGATTCGCAGTACGTCGTCAACGCCTTCAACAAGCGCTGGATCGATGGCTGGAAAAAGCGCGGATGGAAAACCGCCAACAAGCAGCCCGTCAAGAACCGCGACCTGTGGGAGCGCCTACTCACCGCCAAAAGCAAGCACAAGGTTGAGTTCATCTGGGTTAAGGGTCACGCCGGCCACGAGCTCAACGAGCGCTGCGATGAGCTCGCCACCACGGCGGCCGACGGCAGCAACCTCGATATCGATACCGGCTTTAACGAGAGCGACCTGTAACGGCGTTTTCGCACGCTATTTCCTGCCCCCTCGCGCTACACTCATCCTGTAAACCGAACGGCACGAGGGGGATACATGCTGCGTATAGCGACCATCGGCACATCCATGATTACCGACGACTTTATTCAGGTCGTCAACGCCAACGACCAAGCCGCGTTTGTGGGCACGCTCTCGCGCGATGCCGAGCGCGGCGCCGCCTTTACCGCCGAACACGGCGGCGAGCGTAACTTCACCGCACTTGACGAGCTTGCGTCCGCCGACGACGTCGACGCCGTCTACATCGGCAGCCCCAATGCGCTCCACTACGAGCAGGCCCTTGCCTGCATCGCCGGTGGCAAGCACGTCATCGTCGAGAAACCCTTCTGCGCCACCGAAGCGCAGGCGCTGGAAGTCTTCCGCGCTGCCGAGGCAGCAGGTGTCGTGGCCCTCGAGGCCATGCGTCCCCTCCACGATCCCGCCTTCCACGCCATCGAGGACGCCCTGGGCGAGATCGCCCCCATCCGCCGCGCCTCATTGCGCTTTGGCAAGTATTCCTCGCGCTACAACGAGGTTCTCGCGGGGCGCGCCACCAATATCTTCGACTGCAATATGGCATCGGGTTCCCTCATGGACATTGGCGTCTACGCCGTCGAGCCCATGGTCGAGATTTTCGGCATGCCCTCCGGCCTTACGAGCATGACTACCCTGCTCGATCCCACCACGCGACAGCTCACGCACGGCCCCATCGACGGCTGCGGTTCCATCCTCGCCAGCTATGGCGGAGGCCGCATCTCCGTCGAGCTCGCGCACTCCAAAATTACGAATGACCTGCTGCCCTCGCAGATCGAAGGCGAGCGTGGCACTATCCAGATCGACCATCTGTCCACGCCCCGCAACGTCCGCATCGACTATCGCGGCGATGTCGTACGCGGCTCAGCGACCGAGGCACCGCGCGAACAGGGCGAGAACGGCCGCGTGCTCGACCTGCCCAAATCGAGCAACACTATGGAATACGAACTCACAGACTTTATCACCGCCATCGGCGGCATCGATAACGTTAAGGAAGAGATTTGGGAGACCCCGGCGGGACGCCACGAGCTTGGCCACTACCGCGATGTCACGCTCGTCTCACTGCGCATCATGGATGCCGTGCGCCAGCAGGCCGGCATTACCTTCCCGGCCGACGCAGGCAAGCAGGCATAGCGATGGGCCTCTTCGATACGTTCTTCTCCAGCGTCACCGGCGGCAGTCGAGAGCCTCAAAAACCATCAAACGTCGAGCTCGAGCTGCGCCGCAGGCTTGCTGTGCTCGCAAGCGACGAGGCCACTCAAGACACTCCCCTGCGTTATTTCCTGCGCTGGGAGGGGCAAGTCCAAGGCGTTGGTTTTCGCTTCACCAACACCAACCTCGCACAGGCACGCGCACTCACCGGCTGGGTGAGTAACAAGGAAGACGGGTCAGTCGAGATGGAGATACAGGGAGCTCCGGCAAACATCCTATCTCATCTCGAGGCGCTTCATGCCTCCTATGAGCGCATGGGGACGCGTTTTCGCCTCATAGACGCTCAGGTCCGAGCCCCACTTGCCAATGAAGACGGTTTCACTCCTCATTATTAGTATTGTGTGCTAAATACGGTATCATTTACCTACGACCGTTAATAGAAAAGAGGCGAGGCGCATGGCGGTGCAAAGAAGGAATACCAGGCAGCGAAAGCTGGTTCTTGACGCCGTGCGCCAAAGCTATAACCATCCCACCGCCGACGAAATCTACAATGTCGTACGCGAACAGGATGACAAGATCAGCCGCGGCACAGTCTACCGCAACCTCAATCTCTTAGCCGACGCCGGCGAGATTCTCTCTATTAAGACGCCGGGCGGCAGCCGCTTCGATCGCACCATCGAGCCGCACGCACATATCGTCTGCACCTCGTGCAGCCGCGTCATCGACGTGCCGCTCCCCTTCGATGCCCAGCTCGACGCCAGGGCATCCGAACAAATCGGATGGAGCGTCAGCTCGCACTACACCATCTTTGAGGGACTCTGCCCCGACTGCCGGTAGCCTTTGGGGCATGCCTGCAAATCTACTTTCCCATCCGTTACAGCAAACAGTACATTTCTAGGCATGTCCCGAAAACCTACTCGGCGAGCAGGCGGCGCAGTTCTTCTTCGACCGTGTGCACGTAACGGACGCGATCGTTGATACCGCGCATGGTGGGGTTGCAGCTCTCCATCAGATAGGGATGGCCCACGACGTTGAGCATGTCGCGATCGTTCTCATTGTCGCCAAATGCCATCATCTCATCGGGCGAAATCCCCAGGACACGACCGTAATCGACAAGCGCGGAGCCCTTGCCCGAACCGAAACCGATAAGGTCCGTCCATGCGGTTCCTGACGTCATCACATCGACACGGTCGCCAAAGAGGCGCTCGAAATACTCCCGGGCCGCCGGATAATCCACCTCGGGCGTCTGGAAGCCAATCTTAATGACATCCTCGTCGATGTCCTCGGGACGGTCGACCACCGCCACATCGCAGTGGACCACATAGCGCAAATGGTCGACGAACGCATCGTTGCCGCTCATGGTGTAGATGTGCCCCTCACACGAAAGGGTCATGTCGGTATGGGGATACGCAACCACGGTATTCGCGATAACCATAGCAAGGCTACGCTCCATGGAACGCTTGACGACGGCACGCCCCTCGCTCATCACCAGGGTTCCGTTTTCGCATACATAGGCGAGCTCATCGGCCACCGGGGCAAACAGGTAGCGCAAGCTCGCATATTGACGGCCACTCGCCGGCATAAACACGATACCACGACGATGCAGCTCATCGATAAGCTCAAAGGCCTCGGAACGCAGCTCGCGCTCCCCCGGATGCAGCAACGTGCCGTCCAAATCGCATGCAATCAGTTTGATTCCCTCAAGACCCATATGCTTCCCCCAAAGCCTCATATCAACAGCAAGACGGACCTTGATCGGTCGCCCCTCAAAGCCCGTCTTGCGCATACGCGCGCTTAGCCGCGCGCCTTTTTTACGATCGTAAAGTCTGGAGCCATACTCACAACGGCATCCGCCGCACTCGACGCAAAGCGCCGGTCCGAATCGAGTTCACGGGTAACCGTCGAGAGCCGAACGCCCTCGACGCCCCGGAGCATGCGGCCCAAAACAGGCTGCACCGGCGTATACATGCGCACGGTATGCTCGTCCGAATCGCCTCGAAAAAGCGGCACATGCATATTGCCGATCTCCCAGCACGCATGCGCGAGCGCAATCGGGTCCATGCGGTCAACTTCGACCAAATAAACCTCGGCGCTGCGCAGGCGCACGACAACCGCCACGGGCACCACGCCCGAACGGTCGACGGCGAGCACGTCGCCGTCGACAAGACGACCGCCGTCGGCAGTATCCAGCCGAACATCGACCGTGCGCCCCAGCTCCGTCACGCCCACAAACGCGTATACATCAGCCTGGTCCCAATCGAGCAGCAGCTCGTCAACTTCAAAGACGCCGCCCAGCTTCCGGCGAAGCAGGAGTTCATAGGACGGATCGTTGAGATTTCCCAAGCATGTCGTCGAAACCAAGCGCTCGAGCATACTCTAACCCTCGACCTCGACGAGCTCGATATCAAAGTTGAGGTCCTTACCGGCCAGCTCGTGGTTGGCGTCGAGCGTCACGGCCTCGGGCGTTACGTCGATGACCACGGCGGGGACGGGCATGCCGCTCGGCGTGGACAGGAAGAGCTTCATGCCCTTCTCGATCTGCTCGATGTTGGGAACCTGTTCGGCCGGGAAGGTAATAACCATCTCGGGATTGTGCTCGCCGTAGGCATCGGCAGCAGGAATGTGCACGGTCTTCTTCTCGCCCACCTGCATGTCGACAACGGCGGCGTCGAAGCCCTTGATCATCTGACCGGCACCACAGGTGAACTCCAGCGGCTCGCCGCGATCGTAGGAGCTATCGAACTGCGTGCCGTCGTCGAGCGTGCCGCGATAATGGGTCTTGACCTTCTTGCCCTGGTTGGACATGGTAACCTCCGTGATAAGGGCGGCGCACAACGCGGGCCGCCGTGAACATATGGCGCTAACTATACCCTAGTCATACAATTCAAGGACAGTTTGCAAAGAAACGCTGCATCCGGAGGAACCATGGCATATCCCGTATTTGACCTACATTGCGACACCGCCGACCGCATCGGCTGGGCCACGCTCGATCTCGACCTGCGCTTTACCGCCGGCACCGACGGTTATTTCCCCGGCGACGAAACGCATCCGCAAGATTTCGACCTCATCGAGGGCAACGCCTGCGCCATCTCGCTCGCAAAGATCGGCAACACGCCATGGGCACAGTGCTTCGCCACGTTTGTCCCCGACGAGATTCCCACCGCCCACGCCGCGCGCTTCCAGGCGCAGATCATGGCGCATATGAGCGGCCAGGCAATGCTCAACCACGACCGCATGGTCAACGTACGCAGCGCGGCAGACATTCGCCCCGCGCTCAAAGACGGCAAGGTCGCCTGCATCCACACCATCGAAAACGCCACGTTCTTTGCCGAGGACCCCGCGCTGATCGAGGTGCTCAAGAGCTTGGGCGTACTCATGTCATCGCTCAGCTGGAATGCGCAGGGACCGCTCGCGAGCGGACACGATACCCACGCCGGCCTCACCGCCGCCGGCATCGAGGCACTTACGCAGATGGAGCACGCCGGCATGGTACTCGATGTCTCCCACCTCAACGACGAGTGCTTTGACGAGGTTGTCGCCCACGCCACGCGTCCCTTCGTCGCCAGCCACTCCAACTCCCGTGCGGTTTGCGGCGCCAAGCGCAACCTCACCGACGACCAGTTCCGCACCATTCGCGACATGGGCGGTATCGTCGGCCTCAACTACTGCAGCGAGTTCCTTTCCAACGACGCAACCGATAAGACAGCCGCAGACGTCACCTTCGACCAGCTGGCGGCACATATCGAGCACTGGCTCGACCTGGGCGGCGAGGACGTCATCGCACTCGGCGGCGACTGGGACGGAGCCACCGTGCCCGCTTTCCTCTCCGATGCCAGCAAGATGCCCGAATTCCAGAACATGCTCTCCAAGCACTTTGGCAAGACCGTGATGCAGAAGCTCTGCAGCGACAACGCGCTTGCCTTCTTTGAGCGTTATTAATTTCACATCCCTTGAGCGGGCCGGCATGCCGAACGGTCGACATGCCGGCCCGTCCCCAATCTGAAGGAACGCTTTTGACGCAGCAGTTTACGATTTCCGCATCCCGACCGGATGGGACGCCCATCCCCGTCATCGTTACCAAAAAGCGCGTCAAGAACTTCAACCTACGCGTCACATCGAACGGTGAGGTCCACGCCAGTGCACCGCTCGGCGCCAGCCGCGAGCGTATCGAAGCGTTTGTGAAGCGCAACAGCGCCTGGATTATCAGCCGACTTGCCCAGCGCGAGCAACGTCAGACGACGGCGCGAGAGCCGCTCAGTCCCTCGTCCATCATTGCGCTTTGGGGCAAACCCATCACCGTTCAGGATGCACTCGACCACAACTTTGAGCCACCCGCACCGCGGCCCAAGCAGGCTACCTTCGCAAGTTTTATGGGTACCGACGAGCCAAGTGGGTGCACGCAGGCAAAGCAGCGCACAGCCCTCGACGGCCTAACGCCCAAAGAACTCCAGATCCACATCGACCAGCTTTATACGTCCGAAGTCATATCGGCGCTGCGCGATATGGTGCACGCATACGAAATCGCAATGGGTGTCGCCGTTTCCCGCGTTTCCGTACGCAGCATGAAAACGCGTTGGGGCTCCTGCACGCCCAAATCCGGCGCCGTTCGCATCGCACGAGAACTTGCCGCCTACCCCGTCGAATGCCTCGACATGGTTGTCGCCCACGAGCTCGTCCACTTGCTCGAGCCAAGCCACAATCAGCGGTTTCACGCGCTGCTCGACACGTACTGCCCCAACAACAGGGCTCTGTCGCAGCGGCTCAAAAAACCGCCCGCCAACGATCTCTAGAGTCGGTTAGCGCACGCGCTCGATCTCGACGCCACAGCTTGCCAAGGGTAGGCCAACAGGCGCCCACGGCTTATCGAGCTTGATGCGCACACCAAGCAGCGAGGGATAACGACGCAGCAGCATCTGGGCCGTACCTTCAGCTGCCGCCTCGATGAGCTTAAACGTATGCTCGCGCAGATAGCCATCGACATCGTGGCACACCGAGCCGTAGTCAATCGAGGCCTCCAGGTTATCGTGCTCCCCCGCTGCACGCAGGTCGGCATAGAGCACCAAGGACACGATGAACTTCTGGCCCAGCGCGTTCTCTTCGGGATATACGCCGTGGTTAGCAAAAACCTCAAGACCTTCAACGGTGATGCGGTCGGCATGGCGCAGATCGTCATAGCTCACGTGGGGCACCGCCGTTGCAGTGGATATTTCGCCCCTTCCACGGCGGGCGAGCTCGGCGCCTTCAGTCTTGGTTGCATTCTCGGGCAGTTTCTTATTGCTCATCGCGATCGTCTCCTTCGTTTAGAACCCCGACCGCGCAAACTAACTACACGCGAATCGACAGGTTCTTTTTATCATCGCTCCAGTTACAAGCATTGCGCGCGGGGCATGCAAAGCAGGCGCGCGATGCCTTGTCGGCAGCATAGAGCAGACGCTCAAGCGGTTGGCTGTTCACGCGCAGCTTTCGATGGCCCAGAATGGCCGTCTTAATGGCTGCGGCATCGGCCGGCTCAAACGCCACATCATCGGGCATGCCGCCGAGAATCGCATCAGCGACGCGTTCGCTTGCAACATCATGGGATATACCCGATTCATACTGTTCATCTTTGCCGATATCGTGAAGAAGTGCCGTGGCGTAGATGACCTCGCGGTCAAATTCGAGCTGTTCCTCAAGATTCTTGATCCACATAATGCGAGCGACATCAAGAAGATGATCAATACCGTGGCGGCAGAAGATGCGCCCCGATTCCAACTGTGCAATGTTGCCCAGGTGCCGCCGGAACAGCCCGTTGGCACAGATGTAATCGATACGAGGCATGGCACCAAAGGGGGCCAGGCCCGAAGCCATAAAACCGCGACGCGGCGTTCCCTCGTCAGTATTCGATGTAAAGTCGTTGACGACTCTCATAGTTAGCGTCCCAGCATCCTAAAGAATCGCTCCTCGAGCGACGAATCGGTCTCAAAGACGCCGCGGCGAGCGAGCGTCACGGTCTTGGTGCCAGGCTTTTGCACGCCGCGCATGGTCATGCACATATGCTCAGCCTCTATGAGCACAATCGCTCCCTGGGGAGCGAGATAATCCATGAGAGCGTCGGCAACCTGCGCACACAGCTGCTCCTGCAGCTGCAGACGACGGGCATAGACCTCAACCGTGCGAGCAAGTTTAGACAGACCCGCCACGCGACCGTTAGGGATATAGCCGATCGCAGCCTTGCCATAAAACGGCAGCAAATGGTGCTCGCACAGCGAGTAGAACGTGATGTCGCGCTCGATAACCAAATCGTTCGAAGCGACGGCAAAGGTTTTGGACAGGTGCTCCTCGGCACTCTGGTCCATACCGCCGGCGATCTCACCATACATACGGGCAACGCGCGCCGGGGTCTCCAGCAGGCCCTCACGAGTTGGGTCCTCGCCTATGCCCTCAAGCAACAGCTTAATGGCGGCCTCGACTTTTTCCTGATCGATCATCTGGGCCTCACTTTTCCGATTTTGCGTTCGCGCTATGGTACCACGCCCTTTGGCATCGGCCACAAGCTACATAGTATGGGTCGAATAGACTGGATCGTCCCGCCAAAGTTCAACCGCATCACAAAGCGCAACGCCCTCGCGCACAGCACGGGCGCGCGTGGCGTTCATATCAATCACGCGCTGATTGCTCGAGCCCCTAAAGCGCAACGAGATATCGTACAAATCCTGAACGAACGGGCCGTCCACCAACATGTCGAGGCAGGCCAGGATACGGTTCGTCACCTCGGTATGATGGCGACCGCCCGGCATAAGCTCCTCGAGCACGTCGCCGGTAAAGCACCAAATGGTCTTGCCCGACCCCGCGGGATAGGCCGCACGCACGCGTTCGATAAAGTCAACAAGCCCCACCTGATTCTCGGGCTCCATAGGCTCGCCGCCCAGAATCGTCAGGCCATCGATAAAGGGATGGTCGAGGCTCTCGATAATCTTGTCCTCGACGGCACGATCGAACGTTTCACCCGCGGCAAAGTCCCCCGCGACGGAGTTAAAGCAATTCTTGCACCCGCGACGGCACCCGCTCACAAACAGAGAAGTACGAACACCTTCCCCATCAGCAATGTCGAAATACTTAATGTTCGCGTAATTCATAGGTAACTCTCCCGGGAGGCCGGGACATATCATCCCGTCCTCAAACATTCTCGGCCTGCGGCCTGCGAAACTGCGGGCGGGACGATATGTCCCGGCCTCATGCAAAGGGTAACTCAATGAACGAAGCGAACATCGAGCATAGGGTTCGAGATCTAATAAAAACTGGGTTGCGGCTCAACCGCCATCGCAAGTAAATCGCAGCTGCAGCTCGAATTATCTCCGCTAAGAACTTCGAGGAGTGAGCAGACCGCATGCCGCATCTCAGCTACGTCAACTTGGCTGAGCCGGGAGGGCCGCTTGGGCTTTTGCTCGATATGAGTTCCGCACGCAAAGAAGGCCACTTAATGTGGCCTTCGTCTTGCGCAGGACTGTCCGAAATAGCGAGCAAATGCCCAAGCGGCCCTCCCGGCTCAGCCCCGGAGCGGTATTAGAGATGCAGCACGCGGTCGCGGATCTCCTCGGTTCGGCCCTGGTTCCAGAACTGGGTACCGATGTAGCCGCACGTGCGACGGGCAACATTCATCTTCTCCTGATCGCGGTTGCCGCAGTTGGGGCACTCCCACACCAGCTTGCCGTCATCCTCGACAATCTTGATCTCACCGTCGTAGCCGCACACCTGGCAGTAGTCGCTCTTGGTGTTGAGCTCGGCGTACATGATGTTGTCGTAGATGTACTGCATCACGCGAATGACAGCCTTGAGGTTGTCCTGCATGTTGGGAACCTCGACGTAGGAGATGGCACCGCCCGGCGAAAGCTGCTGGAACATACCCTCGAACTTGAGCTTGTCGAATGCGTCGATCTCCTCGGACACGTGGACGTGGTAGCTGTTGGTGATGTAGCCCTTGTCCGTCACGCCCGGGATGATGCCAAAACGACGCTGCAGGCACTTGGCGAACTTGTAGGTCGTCGACTCAAGCGGGGTACCGTACAGCGAGAAGTCAATATCGCTTTCGGCCTTCCACTCCGCGCACTTGTCGTTCATGCGCTGCATGACGGCCATGGCAAAGGGCGTGCCCTCCTTCTCGGTGTGGCTGTGGCCCGTCATGTACTTAACGCACTCATACAGGCCGGCATAACCCAGACTAATGGTGGAGTAACCGCCCACGAGCAACTTGTCGATCGTCTCGCCCTTCTTCAGGCGGGCGAGGGCACCGTACTGCCAAAGAATCGGTGCGGCATCCGAAAGCGTACCCATCAGACGCTCATGACGGCACAGCAGGGCGCGGTGGCACAGCTCAAGACGCTCGTCGAAGATCTTCCAGAACTTATCCATGTCCTGATGCGAGCTCAGCGCGACATCGGGCAGGTTGATGGTCACAACGCCCTGGTTAAAGCGACCGTAGTACTTGGGCTTGTTCGGGTCATAGTTCAGCGCGTTGGCCACGTTGTTAAATCCGTTACCGGAGCGGTCGGGCGT
Source organism: Collinsella aerofaciens (assembly GCA_048291645.1). GTDB lineage: Bacteria > Actinomycetota > Coriobacteriia > Coriobacteriales > Coriobacteriaceae > Collinsella > Collinsella aerofaciens_CG. The sequence continues at coordinate 13,387 of DBEZXT010000122.1, forward strand.
CAGGAAGCTGCGGCAACCCATGCAGGTATAGCAGTCGCCGTTGCCCGCGGTCTCGCCCTTCGACAGCTTGAGCTCGCGCATCTTCTTCTCGGAGATGTAGTCGGGCACCATGCGCTTGGCGGTGCACTTCGCAGCCAGCTGAGTCAGGTAGAAGTACGGGGAATCCTCGTGAACGTTATCGTCCTCGAGCACGTAGATGAGCTTGGGGAACGCCGGGGTGATCCACACGCCGGCTTCGTTCTTAACGCCCTCATAGCGCTGACGAAGCGTCTCCTCCACAATCATGGCAAGGTCATGCTTCTCCTGGGGCGTACGGGCCTCATTGAGATACATAAAGACCGTCACGAACGGCGCCTGGCCATTCGTGGTCATAAGGGTCACGACCTGATACTGAATCGTCTGAACGCCGCGACGGATCTCGTCACGCAGGCGGTCCTCAACAACCTCGCGGACCTTTTCGGGAGATGCGGAAACGCCGAGCTCCTCGAGCTCGCGGGCGACCTCGCCGCGAATCTTTTGACGGCTCACCTCGACGAACGGGGCAAGATGGGTCAGCGAAATCGACTGGCCACCGTACTGGGAGGAAGCAACCTGAGCGATGATCTGCGTCGCGATGTTGCAGGCAGTCGAGAAGCTGTGCGGCTTCTCGATCAGCGTGCCCGAAATAACAGTACCGTTCTGGAGCATATCCTCCAGGTTCACCAGGTCGCAGTTATGCATGTGCTGGGCAAAGTAGTCCGAATCATGGAAGTGGATCAGGCCCTCATTATGGGCGTCCACGATCTCCTGGGGCAGCAGCACGCGCTGGGTCAGGTCCTTGGAAATCTCGCCGGCCATATAGTCGCGCTGAACGGAGTTGACGGTCGGGTTCTTGTTGGAGTTCTCCTGCTTGACCTCTTCGTTATTGCACTCAATCAACGACAGGATCTTGTCATCGGTCGTGTTCTTCTGGCGCTTCAGGCTCTGAACATAGCGATAGATGATGTAGTGGCGGGCAACCTCGTAGCAGTCGAGACGCATGATCTCGTCCTCGACCAAATCCTGGATCTCCTCGACCGAAACGGTGTGGCCCGCGTTCTCGCATGCCTCGGCGACGTTTTGCGCCGCATAAACCACCTGGCGGTCGGTTAGACGAGAGCTCTCCTCGACCTCCAAGTTGGCGGCGCGGATGGCATTGACGATCTTATCGATGTCAAAGACAACCTCGGTGCCGCTGCGCTTGATGATCTTCATCCTCTTGCCTCTTTCGCGTCGTAGCCTCATTGCGCTTCAGAGCCAAACGATGCCCGGCAGGGCTTGCCCCTGTCTTGCGGCGCCGTCGCGCAATCTGTGTTCTCGATAAACCATAAGCCTCCATGCGGACATTCCCTAGAGCCAATCAAGCGGCTCAAGGACACGTTCGAAAGAGGCAGTTAAGGTCTTCGTTCTCTGTCCGCCATCTATCATACGACAAAGACACATCTATATCCTGTATTCTTTTTTTAGTTCAAACACAACATATAGTGTTTCAGCAGGTCAAAGCAATTGGTCATTTTCCAGACGCATTAATTATGAGGGGTTCTTGGCAAGTCGGTAAAACGTTACCAACACGGCTACCTGCATGGCAGTTATAAAACCCCCTTAGTCAAGCCGCTGACAAATCCTACCAAAACCAAGCCGCTCACGCCAAAAGAATCCAAAAGATTATGCTTGACCAACATGTTGCGGTCACGATCGGCCAGGACGTATGCAATCTGCCGGCACCTCTACGGGATGCGAAGACCATCGCGTACAGACCTTGGATCAATATTTGGTGGCTTATTTGGCGGCGTGCTTGGTGGCAAAACAAAACAGCCCAGAGGACATAGCCTCTGAGCTGCGAACATTTGGTGGGCGTTAGAAGATTTGAACTTCTGACCTCTTCCGTGTCAGGGAAGCGCTCTCCCCCTGAGCTAAACGCCCAAATGGAGCGGACAACGGGGCTCGAACCCGCGACCCCAACCTTGGCAAGGTTGTGCTCTACCAACTGAGCCATGTCCGCTTACGGGGATTAATCTTACGTGATGCCCGCATCCTATGCAAGAACTTTTTTTGAAAAGTTTTGCAACGCCCTCGCGAACCTCGCGAAGACATCAGCCGCCACGGAAGGTGTAGGCAAACGCAAACTCGCCGCAAGAGGCCCTTACATCTCACCGAGCATGATCCAGGCAGAGCTGTCCTGCGCGAGCCTGCCGTCTGCAAGCGGTGATGAGGTGAGCAGGACCCTGCCCGCCGGCAACTCCACGGGTGCTGCACCGAAGTTCGTCACACACGCCCAGCCGTTGTCGCGGCGATAGGCGATGACGCCGCCCTCGGCGCCCTCGGCGCCATCCGCAAGACCGGTGCGCCCGTCAAGATCGAGCCACGCAAGATCGTTGGCGCACCCGCGCAGCTTGCGCCGTAGCCAGAGGGCGTCACGATAGAGCGCAAGCATCGATGTCGGGTCCGCTTCTTCCCTATCGGCAGCGTAATCGGAAAACCATGCAGGTTGCGGCAGATGGGGCGCCGCATCGGCGTCCGCCGGCGAAAACCCAAACGATCCGCCCTGCGCGGGATCGTCCGCCGCCACCCACGGCAGGGGCACACGACAGCCGTCGCGCCCCTTCTCACGCTTCGGTCCGTGCGTATTGGTCGCAGTAGGGTCTTCGAGTGCAGCCCACGGGATATCAGCCACCTCAAAAAGGCCGAGCTCCTCACCCTGATACACGTATGCCGAGCCCGGAAGCGCCAGCTCAAGCAAAAGGGCCGCCCGCGCGCGGCGCTCGCCGAGTTCACGGTCCTCGTCATAAGACGACCCGTCGCGTAAGAGCCAGTCGAGCGCAATCTGGTGGTAGCGCGTCGCCTTGATTTGCGGCAGGGCATAGCGTGTCGCCACGCGCGGCACGTCGTGGTTGGAGAGTACCCAGGTCGAGGCGGAATCGGATTCGACGGCTGCCTTCAAGCCCTTCCCGATTGCAGTGTGCATGTCATCATAGGTCCAAGTGGCCTTGGCAAACTCAAAGTTGAATGTCTGGCCAAGCTCGCTGGGACGCGCATAGAGATACTGGCGCTCGGGCAGCACCCACGCCTCGGCAACGGCACTGCGCGGCGGATTATAGCGGTCGAACACGCGGCGCCACTCGCGATAGATCTCGTGGACCTCATTGCGGTCCCACAGCGGATGGGTGCCGTCGTCAACCATGTCATCGCCCTCGGCGAGATGCCACCGGTCGAGGTCATCGCGGTCGAGATCCTTGGCGAGACCCTGCGCCACATCAATGCGAAAGCCGTCGACGCCTCGATCGCTCCAAAACGCCAGGACGTCGCAAAAGAGCGCATGAACCTCGGGGCATGACCAGTCAAAGTCCGGTTGCTCGGGCGTAAACATGTGCAGATACCACTGACCGTCCGCAACACGCGTCCATGCGGGGCCGCCAAAGTTGGCATTCCAATTGGTGGGAGGCAGCTCGCCATGCTCGCCGCGACCATCGCGGAAGATATAACGGGCGCGCTCGGGCGATCCGGGGCCGGCGGCAAGAGCGGCTTTGAACCAGGGGTGCTGGTTGGATGAATGGTTGGGCACGATGTCGACGATGACCTTGATGCCGCGCGCGTGAGCCGCAGCGATCATGTCATCGAAGTCGTCAAGCGAGCCGAGACGCGGGTCGACATCGCAGTAGTCCGCCACATCATAGCCGCCATCGACAAGAGGCGATGGGTAAAACGGGCTCAGCCAGATGGCCTCGATACCCAGTCGCTCAAGATAGTCCATCTGCTGGGTAATGCCCGCGATATCGCCCAGACCCGAACCAGTCGAATCCTTAAACGAGCGCGGGTAGATCTGATAGATCGCGGCATCGGACATCCATGAGCGCGAAGAAGACTTTTCTGTAGCCATGGGGCGTATCTCCCTTGCAACGAGGTTATGCGAGATGCCCACGATGATACGCCCAAAGCGGACATTCGCGACAAACAACGCCACAGCCACGCCCCAAAACGCTCGCCCCCTCTCGGGTTCAAGCCTCCTGGGACGAATCGACCGATTAGTGAAAAGAACGGAAGACCCACTTTCCCGGCCACGACAGCGAGCGGGCTCCGGGTGCCCCAGGTTGCCGCGAAAGAGGAGGGAAGCGTACTTTATGTACGCGACCGACGATTGAGGGGCAAGATGGGGTGCCCGGGGCCCGCGCAGCGTCAACAAAAAACGCGGTTCGTTAGAACCGCGTAAGATAGTTGGAGCGGACAACGGGGCTCGAACCCGCGACCCCAACCTTGGCAAGGTTGTGCTCTACCAACTGAGCCATGTCCGCATATGTAAAACAAAACGGGCGCCGGAGCGCCCGGATGTTGCCTGGAGGCGAAGCCCGGATTCGAACCGGGGGTAAAGGCTTTGCAGGCCTCTGCCTTACCACTTGGCCACTTCGCCGAAAAAGGACCGCCTAAACGGTCCGGAAATGCAATGGAGCGGACAACGGGGCTCGAACCCGCGACCCCAACCTTGGCAAGGTTGTGCTCTACCAACTGAGCCATGTCCGCTTGCGGGTTATTAATTTACGCGAGTTGTCCAAAAGACGCAAGTACTTTTTTCAAAAAA
>DBEZXT010000123.1:0-3882 GCA_048291645.1 Collinsella aerofaciens
AAGGCGTCGACGACATGCCGGGGGCGGACCGGGACGGGTTCAACGGCAGGCCCCGCCGACCGATTGCAAGCGGTCGGCGGGGCCATTGTGGCTCTTGACAGCGGATTGGGTCATATGAGCGAAAGCCCGCCAGAGCGAGCACGGTGCCTTGAAGCGAGGCGGCATTGACCTTCTGGTCATGCCGCCGAAGCTGAAAGGCAGATTGCCGCTCTGGCGGGCTTGCAGCGTCGAGCAGTTGCGGCGTTTGGTAAAACGCCGCAACGAACTAGCTCAGCATTGTATCCATCATCTCGGAGTTGACGGAGTCGTCGGCAGACCACTCGCCATCGTCGTTGCAGGTGTACTTGAAGATAACCGTGGTCTTTCTGGGCTCGGTGGCCTTGGTCACATCGACCATAACCTGACCGGCCATCTTGTACAGCTCGTCATCGGAAGGAACCGTGTCAAGCGCGGCGACCTTCTCCTGATACTGGGTGGAGAAGTCCTCGACGATCTTGTTCATAGACTTGCAGGTGATGGAGACCTCGGCGGTCGCGACACCCTTGTCTTCGTCGACCGTCACGTCGCCGATCTTGTAGTCAAAGCCCTCGAGATAGGTCTTGGCATACTCCTTGGGATCGATACCCAGCTGCTCGAACTCGTCGCCCGAAGCTTCCTCCAGACCAGAAAGGAAGTCGTCGCCACCGTTCTTGACCTCGTCAAACTGAGTCGTAAGATCCTCGGTAATGAGTTCCTCGATCGAAGGGCCTCCGCAACCGGAAAGCAAGACCACGCATGCAACCAAGACGGCCATGAGGGGCGCAAGCAGCAGCTTCTTTTTCATGTTGTTCCTCCCAATAAGCGGCACCGTGCTTCCCAGACACGGCGCACGTTGTAATAAGTAAGCCCATACTATCCACTTATGAACACCCTCGGCAACGCGAAGGCGTGGTCGGTTCGTTTTAGCGTCCGAACGGTTTGCAAGCCCGCCCAACGTGCAATAAAACGCTTCCCCACGGTGCAATAAAAAAGGTGGCCGGAAAACCCGACCACCCTTGCACATCCTTTGGACGCCGCAGTTTACTTGCGAACGACCTTAACGATGGCGTCACCGGCGGCGACGGCGGAGTCGGCCTCGACGGTAAGCTCGACATCGGCAAACTCGGCGGTGTTGGACACGGCCACCACGACGCAGTCCTTGTAACCGGCAGCGGCGATCTTGGCGCGGTCGATCTTGAGTATGGGCTGGCCAGCCTTCACAACGTCGTCGGCCTTGACGAAGCCCTCGAAGCCATCGCCGTTCATGTTGACGGTATCGACGCCAACGTGCACCAGAACCTCGATGCCGCTATCGGACTGCAGACCCACGGCGTGACCCATGGTGACGGTCACCTTACCGTCGCAGGGAGCGTAGACCAGATCGTCCTCGGGCCACACGGCACAGCCCTTGCCCAGAACCTCGCCACCAAAGACGGGATCGGGCACGTCGGCCATCTTGATGACCTTGCCCTTGACGGGCGAGCACAGCACGTCGGCGCCAGCAGAAGCAGAGATGGAGGCCGGAGCAGCGGCAGCCGCGGGCTCAGCCTTCTTCTTGAACATGTCAAACAGACCCATACGTTTTCTCCTCTTGATTAAGCGCAACGTTGTGCGCATGCCTACGGTAATTATAGTGCCAAATGGTTCAAATGCTAAGGTGGGGACTCGAATCGCGAGCCCTTCCCGGTAGTGCTCGTGGGACGAGCATCTCCTTTGCATCGCAGGTCGATAAGCCGAGTATCGCCTGCGCACGGGACGGGCAGAAGCGGGCGCACCAAACCCGATACTTCTTTTCGCTCTCGAGTCCTGTCGCCGCCTTGTCCCTAACACTTCCTGACACCGACCGAAGCGTGCCAAAATAAACCTGTCCCTTTTTGGTAGGTTTGGCGAGTGTGGATTTTTGGACGCTTAACTAGCGAACGTGGATAATCTCCTACTTTGAGGCCGTCACCGAGCCAAAAACGGGAGATTATCCGCTCTCATTTTGGATAACCCCCCCCCTTGTACCAAGCCGAGCTCCATGGTCAAGTAATAACGACTTCTCATCATTAGATTGTTTACATCAATTCTAATAACTATTTAATCCTTAAACTCGTTATTAGAATTGATATGATTAGCCTAATAACGAGTTTCCGGCACTAAAGATATGGAGGGCGCGATGCAAATCGAGGAGAACGGCCAGGGAACGCTCCGCAATAATCTATCGGGGAAATTGGCTTACTATTCGTTTTTTCCAACGCCCTTGCAATCATTGAGGCAGCTAAACCTCACCGAGGAAACCTATCGCACGCTTTCCGCATGCTCACGAAAGCTTGGAGAGCTTGAAGGCATGCTCTACTTTGTTCCCAACGCCGACATGTATCTGACAATGTACGTGCGCAAAGAAGCACTCCTTTCTTCGCAAATTGAGGGAACCCAGTGCACGTTTGACGACCTACTTAGTCCATCGCAAACACAACTCCATCATAAAGATGTCGCAGACGTCGTGAATTACGTCCGCGCTGTCGACCGCGGCGTAGAACTGCTCAAAAAGATGCCCTTGTGCACGAGACTTCTTAGGCAAGTTCATGCGGTCCTGCTGGACGGAGTGCGCGGAACGGAGAAGAATCCAGGCGAGCTGCGCTCCTCACAAAACTGGATTGGCCCCTCAGGCTGCACCATTGCAACCGCATCGTTTGTCCCTCCAAACATTGAAGATTTGAGTAACACGCTCCAGGACCTCGAACGCTTTATCAATGAGCCTCAAGTCGAAATGGATCCGATTGTGCGGGCGGCGCTCGTCCATTACCAATTTGAAACTGCCCATCCATTCCTAGACGGAAACGGTCGCCTGGGCAGGCTTCTCATTACACTTATGCTCATCAATGATGGCGTTCTTCATTCTTGCTTGTTCTATCCATCGTTCCAGTTCAAGAAAAATCGAAGCGAGTACTACCGGCAACTCACATCCGTAAGGGAGAGAGGCACTTACGAGGAATGGATAGAGTTTTTCTGCAACAGTCTTCTCGAGAGTGCGGAGGACTCGGTAGGGTCTTTAAAAAACCTTGTTGACCTCCATAACCGTTCCACAGCAACCATTACCGAAAATCTCGGAAGGACCGCTGCAAACGGGCAAAGGCTGTTGGGCATTCTTGAAGAGCACCCCATCGTCGACACCGCATTCATCGCTGCCCAACTCGATATCGGCAGGAGTACCGCGAGCTCGCTCGTCAAATCATTTGAAGAATTGGGTATCCTCCGTCCGCTCGACGAGTCAAGACAGAGATACCGGCAGTACGGGTATGAAGAGTATCTTTCGATTCTCAGGGAAGACGCCGAGCCGATTAGATAGGCATCGCAGCCCAGGCAAATTAAAGCGAGCGTGGATAATCTCCCACTTTGAGCCCGCACACAGGCCAAAACCGGGAGATTATCCACGCTCATTCCTGAGTAGTCATTTATGAACGTCCCCAATGACTACCCAATGATTACCACGGCAACGCCGATGTTTTGGCAACGCCAGCGAGCGGGTCGCATTTGTGACAAGGTGACGTGAAGCGAAAGGGCGCTGACCTTCTGGTCGCGCCCTTGAAGTTGAACGTCAGATTGTCCAAATGCGGCCCGCGCAGCGTCGGCCGGTTACGGCGTTTGGTAAAACGCCGCAACTACTCCCGGGCTCCGTACTGCTCGTAGTAGGCGTCGATGGCGGTCTTGAGCTCGTCGTCGATGACAACCTTGCCGTCGATCTCGTGGTTGTAGAGGGTCTCGACGACCTCAGCCATGGAGACGATGCTCGCGACGGGGAAACCGTACTTGGCCTCGATCTCCTTCTGCGCGGTGGTCACACCGCCCTTGCCGACCTCCATGCGGTTGAGGGACACGATC
>DBEZXT010000124.1:0-3313 GCA_048291645.1 Collinsella aerofaciens
GCGCACGACATGCAGGTGCGCCTCAAGTACGCCGGCATCGATGCCGCGATTATCTCGGACGTCGCGCAGGCAATTGGCGCCGTGGCAGACGAGGCCGCCGATGACACCTTCTACGCCGTCGCCAACTACACGGCCTTCCCGCCGCTGGTCAAGGAGCTCGACGGGCTGAAAGGCGCCACCGCCGACGCTGTTGCTGGGCGCGCCGTAGCCCGTGCCGACGGCAGCGCTCTTCCTGTCAGCATCGCGCCAGTCGAGCTTTCGCGCCCGCTGCGCATCGTCTACCTGTATCCCGATGCCCTCAACCTCTACGGCGACGGCGGCAACGTCATCGCCCTCGAGCGCCGCTGCGCCTGGCGTGGCATTCCCGTGCGCGTGGACGAGGTCCGTATGGGCGAGTCACTCGATCTCACCGATGCCGATATCGTCATGATGGGTGGCGGCTCCGACCGCGATCAGCTAGCCGTGGCACACGTGCTGCTCGCCCAAAAAGACAAGGTCGCGGCCTATGTTGAGGACGGCGGCTCGCTGCTTGCCATCTGTGGCAGCTATCAGCTGCTCGGCCGTTCGTACTACATGGGCGACGATCGCATTGAGGGCCTGGGCGTCATTGCCGCCGAAACCGTACGTGGCTCCGATCGCCTGATCGGCAACGTAGCCGTCAAAACCGATCTGGCACCTGAGCCCTTTGTGGGATTCGAGAACCATGGAGGTCGCACCCTGCTCGACGCGGAGGCAACGCCGCTCGGAACGTCCGTCGTCGCGGGCACCGGCAACAACGGCGACGATGGCCTTGAGGGCCTGATCTACAAGGGCGTCATCGGCACGTACCTGCACGGGCCGGCGCTGCCCAAGAACCCCGAACTCGCCGACTGGCTAATCGCGCACGCCCTCGAGCGCCGCGGCGATGCGCAGGCCACAGCCCTGCTGCCGCTCAAGCCCCTCGACGACACCTACGAGCACGCCGCCCACGACGCCGCCGTGAAGCTCCTCCCCTAGCACCCCACCACCACAAAAGGGGACAGGCACCTTTGTGGTGGTTTTTCAGTTTGCCAACGATATGTGAACGACTAAAAAAGTCTGCTATACTCTTTCCCGCTGTCCCCATCGTCTAGCGGCCAAGGACGCCACCCTTTCAAGGTGGATATCGCGGGTTCGAATCCCGCTGGGGGCACCACAGAATCTGAGCAGCCCGTTATCAATTCGGTAGCGGGCTTTTTGCTACCGATATGCCGGGATTCGAACCCGACAGGGTGCGGATCCCGGCATCATCGCAAGGCCTGTGGTCAAAAAATGGCAAATATGAGTACTGTTACCGATTTAGTAACAGCGATTTCATGCCTTCAGAAGTCGATTTAGACGTCAGGTGTCCTACGGCGGAAGAATTGCAGACGTTTATCGGCTAAGTACTTGGACATATGTTGCGTAACACTGCATATTTTGCAAAAAGATAATGCTACAGGACTTGTGACAGTGCTCATATTTGACGTTTTTTGTCCACAACCCTTTATACCTAGGCAAGTCGGCGGCAAAACGGGCTTCAAATCGTCCTTCGCAAACAAAAACCGGGGCCCGCATGATGCGGACCCCGGCTCAATACCGTGACGATATGTCAGTTACGCTCTACACGTAGAACAGAATGTCGTCGTAGGTCGGGACCGGCCAGTAGTCGGCGGCCACGATCTCCTCCATGGCATCCACGGCGGCGCGCAGCGTATCCATAGCGGGAACGACCTCGTGCGCGTACACGTTGGCCTGCTCCTGGCCATCGAGAGACTCGGCCTTCTGATGCACGGCGTCGAGCGCCTTGATGGAGTCGTTGATGGTAGTGATGCCGTTGCAAAGCTTGTTGAGCGTGTTCTGCTCGCACTGCATCGCAGCCTCAGCGCCGGCGGCACGAATAGTCTCAAGGCCCTTAGCGACCTTGGTGGCATAGGCGGTAATGACCGGGCGATAGGTACGACGCGCCTCGCGAACCATCGTGGTGGCCTCGATGTTCATGAGCTTGTTGTACTTCTCGAGCTTGCAATCGTAGCGGCACTGGGCCTCGGCCTTGGTCAGAACACCCGTCTCCTCAAAGAGCGCAATGGCCTTATCGGAAACAAAGGCGGGCAGGGCGTCGGCCGTGGTCTTGTTGTTGGCAAGGCCGCGCTTCTCGGCCTCGACGGGCCACTCGTCGGAGTAGCCATCGCCGGAGAACAGGATGCGCTGGTGGTCGGTCAGGACCTTCTTGCAGTACTCGAGCGCAGCGTCCTGGAACTCATCCTCGGGCGTACCCTCAAGCGCGTCGGCGAAGGACTTGAGCGACTTGGCCACGGCGGCATCGAGCACCAGGTTGGAGTCGGAGACGTTCTGCTCGGAGCCGCAGGCACGGAACTCGAACTTATTGCCGGTGAAGGCAAACGGGGAGGTGCGGTTGCGGTCGGTGTTGTCCTGCATCAGCTTGGGCAGAGTATCGGCGCCCAAGTCGAGCACGCCGCGCGTGGCATGGACGGAAGCCTTGCCATCGATGATCTTCTCGACAACCTCGGTAAGCTGGTCGCCCAGGAAGATGGACATAATCGCCGGAGGAGCCTCGTTGGCGCCCAGACGATGGTCGTTACCGGCCGAGGCAACGGAGGCACGCAGGAGCTCCTGATAGTTATCGACGGCCTCGATCACCGCGGTGAGGAAGACGATGAACTGCAGGTTGTCGAGCGGAGTGTCGCCCGGATCGAGCAGATTCTCGGATTCGGTGCCAAGCGACCAGTTGTTGTGCTTGCCCGAGCCGTTGATGCCCTCGAAGGGCTTCTCGTGCAGCAGGCAGACCAAGTCGTGGCGGGAGGCGATGAGCTTCATCTTCTCCATCATGACCAGATTCTGGTCGATGGCCTCGTTGACTTCGCCATAGACGGGGGCGAGCTCATGCTGGCAGGGAGCAACCTCGTTGTGCTTGGTCTTGGCGGGAATGCCAAGCGCCCACAGCTCATCGTCCAGATCCTTCATATAGGCCGAGACGGTGGGGCGGATAGCGCCAAAGTAGTGCTCCTCGAGCTCCTGACCCTTGCAGGGAGCAGCGCCAAAGAGGGTGCGGCCGGTGATGACCAGGTCCTTGCGTTTGCGATAGGCGTCCTTCTTGATCAGGAAGTACTCCTGCTCATCGCCCACGGAAGGAACGACCTTCTTGGGGGTCTTGCCAAACAGCGCCAAAACGCGCTTGGACTCACGCGAGAGCGCGGTCATGGAGCGCAGCAGCGGGGTCTTCTTGTCCAGGGCCTCGCCCGTGTAGGAGCAGAAAGCCGTGGGGATGCACAGGACATCGTCCTTAATGAAGGCG
>DBEZXT010000125.1:0-3122 GCA_048291645.1 Collinsella aerofaciens
AAAACAAAAAAGACGGGGCTCGCAATGCGAACCCCGTCTGCAAAGAAATCTGGCGAGAAAGCCTGATTACTTGAGGGTGACAGCAGCGCCAGCAGCCTCGAGCTTCTCCTTGGCAGCCTCGGCGTCCTCCTTCTTGGCACCCTCGAGAACAGCCTTGGGAGCGCCCTCGACGACCTCCTTGGCCTCCTTCAGGCCAAGGTTGGTGAGCTCACGGACGGCCTTGATGACCTGGATCTTGTTGTCGCCGAAGCCCTCGAGCACGACGTCAAACTCGGTCTTCTCCTCGGCCTCAGCAGCGCCAGCAGCGGGAGCGGCGACAACAGCGGCAGGAGCAGCGGCGGAAACGCCGAAGGTGTCCTCGATAGCCTTGACGAGCTCGGAAGCCTCGAGAAGGGTCATTTCCTTAAGAGCATCGATGATCTCATCGGTGGTAAGCTTAGCCATTTCTAAGTCCTTTCGGTTTCCGTGTCTGTGCACGGAGATCAGTTAAAACACGGCGCGAATGCGCCAGGGGTGCGGCGTTGCCGCCGCGGGTGAAAACAGCAACTAGGCTGCCTTCTGCTCGGAGACCTGCTGGATCGAACGAGCGAGACCAGAGGAAACGCCGTTGACGCAGACAGCGATGTCGCGAGCGAAACCGGAGATGAGACCGGCGATCTGGCCGAGAAGCTGATCCTTGGTGGGCAGCTCGGCGATAGCCTTAACATCATCAGCGGAAACGGCCTTGCCGTCGGAGATACCGCCCTTGATCTCAAGGACGCCCTTGGACTTAGCGGAGAAGTCCTTAAGGGCCTTAGCGGCCTCGACCGGCTCGGACTCGTAGAACACATAAGCGACGGGGCCGGCGAGAATCTCGTCGATCTCGGGCTGCTCCTGGTTCTTGAGGGCGATCTTGACCAGGTTGTTCTTGTAGACCTTCATCTCGGCGCCGCACTCGCGAAGCTGATGACGCAGCTCCTGAGCCTGCTTAACCGTCAGACCGTTGTAGTTGACGACGAACAGACCGGCGTTCTCGGCGATACGGGACTCGATCTCTGCAACCTTGTCGATTTTGTACTGCTGGGGCATGAATTACACCTCCTCGAATTCTTTCCGGGCACGGTCCGCCACAAGGACGTGACGGGGGCATGTCCAAAAAGAAAGCCCCCGCGCTGCATGAGCGACGGGGGCGAGAAGACATATCTACTCGACCACCTCGGCTGGCGGGATGTCCCATTAAGCTCGCGGGTAAGACCCGTTTGCGCCGGCTGTCTCTGGCAGCGGATTCGTGCGTGAACCGAAAGTATTATGGCGGGGACCCCGGCGTCGGTCAACGGAAAACCGGGCTGCACACAATTCCACCATCCGGCACGCGCCGCCGAAGGCCAGGCGCAAGGTTTCCGCTCGGTCAGGTCCTGGGCTCGCTCGGAAAGCACATTAAGTGCTTTCCGGCTCGTGCGGAATCTACGGAAACCTTGCGCCTGGCCTTCGGCGGCGCGTGCCTGCGTTGACTTTGGGCAGCCCGGGTTTTCGTTGGCTGACGCCCCCACTCATAATGCTTGGGTCGGTGGGCTGATGTGTTGCGTCCCGTTGGGCTATAAGGTTGAAATGAAGGTGGACAGGCGATTTAGGCCTTCGTCCAAATCTTGGTCGGAAACACAATAGCTTAGGCGGATGTGGCCTTCGGTTCCGAAACAGTCGCCCGGGACTAGGGCTACGTTTGCCTCTTTGATGGCTTGGATGCAGAAGTCTTCGCTGGTTAGGCCGAACTTTTTGATGCTCGGGAAAGTGTAGAAGGCTCCTGCGGGCTCTACTACGTCGAGGCCCATGGCGTCTAAGGCTGCGAGTACGCGTTCGCGGCGGGCTCGGTAGACTTTGAGCATGGGGGTTGGGTCGACGGTCAGGGCTCGGGCTGCGGCGTCCATTTCGAAGGAGACGGCACTCGATACTAAGTATTGGTGAGCCTTGGCGATCTCGGCGATGACGGGTGCCGCTGCCGCGAGCCAGCCCAGGCGCCAGCCGGTCATGGACCAGGGCTTGGAGAAGCTCTCGATGATGACCGTCTGTTCACGCAGCTCCGGGTGACGCTGGGCAAAGCGCTCGTAGCCATCCACATAAACCAGGCGGTTGTATACGTCGTCGCAGACCACGTAGATGCCCGCCTGCTCCGCCACGCGCGCCACGGCGTCGAGCGATGCTGCGCTGAGGATGCAGCCCGTGGGGTTGTTGGGCGAGCAGATGACGATGGCCTTGGTCGCCGGCGTCACGCAAGCACGAAGCGCATCCTCGTCAATCTGGAATTGCGCAGGCTCCGTATCCAACAAGACCGCTTTGGCGTGATTGGCCACGACGATGCTCTCGTACAGGCCAAAGGCCGGCGTGGGGATGATGACCTCGTCGCCGGGGTTGAGCATAGCCATAAATGTTGCCGACAGGGCTTCGGTCGCGCCGTCGGTTAGAATGACCTCGTCGGCCGAAAACGTAAGGCCCGCGTCCCCCATGTAGGCAGATAACGCCTCACGCAGGGCGGGGCGCCCGTTGTTGGGCGGATAGTGCGTGTCACCGCGGTCCAGTGCGGCGGTCACCTCGGCGCTAATCACATCGGGCGTGGGAAAATCGGGCTCGCCAAGCGCAAGCGCGATGCACCCCGGGTGCTGGGCGGCGAGCGCGTTGATTCGGCGGATACCGGAGGGCTTGAGCGTGGCAAGCGAGGTATTCATGGGCAGTCGCATGGCGTTCCTTTCGTAAGGGTTGCACTAGGATAGCGCGGTGGGGCGCCGCCGGACGGTGTAACCTAAACGGAAACCAACCGGAAAGGAGGCAGCATGGAGCCGACCGCGCGCAGCGATGTACCAAAAACGCTGCAAACCATTGCGTATATCAGCATTCCCAATAGTGCCGATCTTGAGTTTTTGCTCTGGGACCTGCAGGATGCCATCGCCGCCTATGCACAGCTTTCCGGCACCGCACTCCCCCGCCCGGTCGACTTGAAGGCAAATGACGCCGGCAGCGTTGCCGATGGCATCGTGCTGGCCATTGAAGATGTGGCTGACGATGAGACGTTGACAGCCATCGAGCAGGCGCTTGAGCGCTTTGGCGGTACGGGAACGCGCGTCTATGCCGCGATTCGAGCCGCACAAGAG
>DBEZXT010000126.1:0-3720 GCA_048291645.1 Collinsella aerofaciens
ACGGTTGAGGCGCTCACACACCTCAACGGCGCGCTCGCGTTTGGCGGCATTGGTCTCGCGTGGCATAACGACTCCTCGGCTCAACGGCACAATAAACTTATGGGCACAATTGTCCCACGTCCGAGACGCTTACGCCTCCAATAATGCGCCGGTCTGACGGCTCCACAGGCTCGCGTACTCGCCACCCGCCTCGACGAGCTGCGCATGCGTGCCGTCCTCGACAATCTCGCCATCGGCCAGCACCACAATGCGGTCAAGCGCCGCCACGGTGGACAGGCGGTGCGCCACCACAATGGAGGTGCGGCCGCGCATCAGATTCTCGAGCGCCTCCTGCACCAACGCCTCGGACTCGCTGTCCAAGGCAGACGTCGCCTCGTCGAGCACCAGAATCGGCGCGTCGGTTAGGATGGCGCGGGCGATAGCCACGCGCTGACGCTGGCCGCCCGAGAGCTTGACGCCGCGCTCGCCCACCATAGTGTCAAAGCCACGGGGCAAGCGGTCGATAAACTCGGTCGCATTAGCCAAGCGAGCCGCCTCGCGAATCTGCTCATCAGTGGCGTTGGGACGACCGTAGGCAATGTTTTCGCGAATGGAGCGGTGGAACAGCAGCGCCTCCTGCGGCACGTAGGCAACCTGACGGCGCAGGCTCTGCTGCGTGCAGCGCGAGACGTCCTGGCCGTCCACGAGCACGCGGCCGCCCTGTACATCGTCCAGGCGCAACAACAACTTGGTGAGCGTCGTCTTGCCCGAGCCCGATTTGCCCACCAGGCCCACGCGCTGGCCCGCCGCCACATGAAGTGTCAGGTCATCGAACACGCTCTCGCCCGCCGCAGCGTCACGGTACGCAAAGCTCAGCTGCTCAAAATCAATCGCGCCCTCGGTCACTTTGAGCTCGGGGGCGTCCGGGTCATCTGCCACCAAACGTGGCTCGTCCAGCACGCGCGTCATCTCGGCCGCATCGCCGAGCGCGCGGTTGATGCGCTGCATCATGGAGCTTACGTAGTTCAGGCGCATGGTGAGGTTATAGGTGTAGGTAAAGATCATGACGAGCGAGCCGGCCGAGATGCCAAACCACGCGTTGCCGCCCGCCACGAATACGCTCACCACGGCCATGGTGATGACGATAAGACCCGAGGTCGTAAAGTTGCGCTGCATCATGGCGTGCATCGAGACCGTCTCGGCATCGCGCGCGGCACGATCAGCGGCGTCGAACAGATCACGTTCAAAGTCCTCGCGCCCGCAGGTCTTGACGGCCAAGATGTTCGTGACCGCGTCGGAGAGCACGCCCGAGAGCTTGTTCTGCGCGGCGGACGTCGCGGCCGAAAGCGGCATGATGCGCTTGTACATAAGCCAGACAAACGCGATGTAGACGGCCATGATGCACACCAGGATCACGGTAAACGTCGGCACCACCGGGGCGAGCGCCGCCACCGTGCAGATGACCGAGGTGATGGTGGGGATGAGCGAATACACCGTCACGTCGACCAGCCCCGTATAGCCGCTCATAAAACGGCTCGTCTGGCTCACGAGCGATCCGCCAAAGCGGCTGGTGTGAAATGTCATGGATTGATTGGAGAGCGTGTCGAAGCACAGGCGCGCCAGGTGATAGTTGCCCGCAATCTCGAGCTTGTAGACGGTGTAGTCCTGCAGCTTGGAGAGGATTTGGCCCACCAGGTTAACGAGTACGAGCGCCAGGATATAGGGGCCGAAGACCTCAAACACCTGATCACCCGCCACGGGACCGGCTTGAACGCGGTCGACAATGAGGGCCATCACATAGGTATTGGCAAACGTCAGCAAAAAGATGTAGCCCGCCGACGAGAACACCGAGAGAAAGACAATCAGCGGCTGCGTGCGCGTGACACCCCAAAACCGCTGCAGCGTGCGGCGCACGGTGGAGCGTTTCAGCGGACTGGTGTTTCTCTGAGACATGGGCTTCCTTTCGCGTCTGATAGGGCGAAACGCCATTGTTGCACACTAAAGCGCACTTCAGGCAAGCGCGATGTGAAAGGCAGCGGGGTGCCCGCGTTTGCGCCGGTGCCCCGCTGCCTTGTTGCAATTAGTCCTCGTCTTCTTGGTCTGTGGAAAGGCCCGCGGGCGTGAGTCCCAAGATCTCATCGGCTTGGTCGGCGTCTTCCAGCGCGTCGATATCCTTGAGTTTGCGCTCCATGACGTTGGTGCGCGTGGTGATAATGCCCTCGACCGTTTTACCCGCGGTCTCGATCTGCTGCTGGGCGCGGCGCAGCGCCTTTTGATAGCGCGGCAGCTCGGCCTTGACGGCGGAGAGCACTCGCAGTACATCGTCGGTGCGTTTTTGCAGCCTAAACGTCTGGTAGCTCATCTGCAGGCTGTTGAGAATGGCCGCCATGGTGCTGGGGCCGGCAACGTTGACGTGATAGTCGCGGCCCAGGGTCTCGATAAGCCCGGAGCGGCTGACGACCTCGGCGTACAGCCCTTCAAACGGCACGAACATGATGCCAAAGTTGGTCGTTGCCGGCACACTCAGGTACTTTTCGCAAATGTCCTTTGCCTCGCGCTTGACCATGGTGTCGAGCGTCTTGCGCGCAGCCGCCACGGTCTCCGCATCGCCCGACTCCTGCGCGTCGAGCAAGTGCTCGTACGCGTCGCCCGGGAATTTGGAGTCGATCGGCAGCAGCACGGGATCGCCCTCGTCCACCGGCAGCTTGACGGCAAACTCAACGCGCTCCGAGGCGCCGGGCTTGGTGGCGACGTTTTCCAGATACTGGTCGGGCGTAAGGATGTCCGCCAGAATTGCACCCAGCTGCACCTCGCCCAAAATGCCACGCGCCTTCACGTTGCCCAGCACGCGCTTAAGGTCGCCCACGCCGGTGGCGATGGACTGCATGTCGCCCAGGCCCTTGTACACGGCCTCGAGCTGGTCGCTCACCTGCTTAAACGATGCCGACAGGCGATCGTTGAGCGTGCGGGAGAGCTTCTCGTCCACCGTTGCACGCATCTGATCGAGTTGCACGTTGTTGTCTTTGCGGATAGCACCCAGCTGGGCATCGACCGTCTCGCGCACCTTGTCCAGGCGGTGCTCGATGCCCTCGCGGTTGGCACCGAGCTGTTGGGCCGTCTCGCGGCGCAGGTCATCCATCCGGTCACCAGCTTGCGAAAACTCACGTGCGATGGTCAGGTAACGTTGCTGCTCCACGGCCGCATCTGTCGTCTGCTGCTGCGCGATGGCATTGGCCGTGCGGCGAGTTTCGGCCAGCGCGACGTTCAGGGCATCGAGCGCGTTGTTAGCCTGCTCGAGTGCTGCCAGCGTTTCCGCGCTACTGTCACCACGCTCCCGCAACTCGGCACGCAGGCTCTTGAGTTGGAGGGCGCAAGCCACAGCAACCCCCACCGCCACCAAGGCGATCACAACAAGCACGATATCAATAGCAGACATAGACTCCGCCCAACAGACTCAATCGGTCATCAATCAAAACCGCGATCAATCTTACCCCGCCACACGCACGGATCACCCACTGCCTTGCAGACAAATTTCTCTTAGAGCCGCGGACGCTAAAACGCTAGCTCTCCCAGCCGGTGCGGATTGTTGTTATGACATCGCCTAGGCGCTGGCCCAGGGCCGCTAGATGTTGGAGCACCTCGTTGGGCGATGCGCCGTTGAGGATGCACGTGAGGGCATACGACGCCAGAAATATGGCCACAAGCCCTAACGGGATGAGCACGATCATCGCCAAGGTGCGC
>DBEZXT010000127.1:0-7669 GCA_048291645.1 Collinsella aerofaciens
CGTTCTCGGGCGATGCGCTCGCCGCCTTCCGCGCTGCCGCCGAAGGCCGCATAACCCCCGCCGACTACCATCAGCTCGTCCTCTAACCACCAACACCACCACATTGGGGACAGGCACCTTTGTGGTGGTTTCGCTGCTTGAATGGCCTTCTTGTGGCATTACGAGTCAAAACCACCACAAAGGTGCCTGTCCCCAATGTGGTGGTTTGGAACACGTGGACGAAACAGGTTTGAAACACAGGTTTTGCACGTCAGGCACTCAAAAACGTCTTTACCTGCATCGTAATCAAAATGAAACATCCGCCCGCGGCCTTATTCGTAACTTTGCCGCAACAGTGCGATATTATCCATACTCGATAAAGTTCGCGGCACATAGGGTGCCGCGACCAACATTTTTCGTTTCCCATCATTGGAGGAAGCATGAGCTACACGCAGAAAGTTCTCGAAGAGCTCAAGGCCCGCTATCCCGAGCAGCCTGAGTTCATCCAGGCCGCGACCGAGATCCTCGGCACCATCCAGCCGGCGCTCGACGCCCACCCCGAGTACGAGGAGGCCGCCCTGCTGGAGCGCCTCGTCGAGCCCGAGCGCATCGTCATGTTCCGTGTTCCCTGGGTCGACGACCAGGGCAAGGTCCAGGTCAACCGCGGCTATCGCGTCGAGTTCAACTCTGCCATTGGACCCTACAAGGGCGGCCTGCGCTTTAACCCGACGGTCACTCTGGGTATGCTCAAGTTCCTGGGCCTGGAGCAGATCCTCAAGAACAGCCTGACCACCCTTCCCATGGGCGGCGGCAAGGGCGGCTCCGACTTTGACCCCAAGGGCAAGTCCAACAACGAGATCATGCACTTCTGCCAGTCCTTCATGACCGAGCTCTATCGCCACATCGGCCCCAACACCGACGTTCCCGCCGGCGACCTGGGCGTTGGCGGCCGCGAGGTTGCCTACCTGTTCGGTCAGTACAAGCGCCTGACCAACGAGTGGACCGGCGTCCTTACCGGCAAGGGCCTCTCCTTTGGCGGCTCGCTCGCCCGTACCGAGGCCACCGGTTACGGTCTGGCCTACTTTGTGGATGAGTACCTCAAGAGCCGCGGCGACTCCTTCGAGGGCAAGAACGTCGTCGTTCACGGCTCCGGTAACGTCGCCATCTACGCCGTCCAGAAGGTTTCCCAGCTCGGCGGCAAGGTGCTCGCCTGCTCCGACACCAACGGCTGGGTCGAGGATCCCGACGGCATCGACTACACCGTGCTCGAGCACATCTACAACAAGAAGCGCTCCGGCCACGACAAGGGCGTTACGCTCGCCATGTACGTTGACGAGAAGCCCAACGCCGTGTGGCACGAGGGCGACGGCCGTGGCGTTTGGCAGCTGCCCTGCGACATCGCGCTGCCCTGCGCTCGCGAGAACACGCTGCTGCTCGAGGATGCCCAGGCGCTCGTCGCCAACGGCTGCAAGGTGGTCGGCGAGGGCGCGAACATGCCCACGACCATCGAGGCCACGACCTACTTCCAGGAGAACGGCGTTGCCTTTATGCCCGGTAAGGCTGCCAACGCCGGCGGCGTGCTCGTGTCCGGCCTGGAGATGAGCCAGAATGCCGAGCACCTGTCCTGGACCTTCGAGGAGGTCGACGGCAAGCTCGAGCAGCTCATGCGCGGCATGTTCCACAACGTGGACGACACCGCCAAGGAGTACGGCCAGGAGGGCAACTTTGTCATGGGCGCCAACATCGCCGGCTTCCTGAAGGTCGCCGACGCCATGCTCGCCCAGGGCGTCTGCTAAATCTTCGCTCGACATAGCATGCGATGAGGCTCCCAGCTATCCGGCTGGGAGCCTTTTCTATCCCGGAGGACTCCTCATAACTTGCGGTGATATACGGACTGTTTTGCGTTCCAGAACGGCTAATCAGTCCGTATATCACCGCAAGTTATGGATGGGTGGGTGGATTTTGTCCTAAAACGGTGTGCGGCCCCTCGTTTGGTACACTTAAAAGTACTGGACAAGTGAAGAGATGGGGGAGAACGTGCTCAAGTTCGGTACCTACGTCCGTGTTGGAAACGCGGCCGAAGCCTATGAGCTCTTACAGAAGAACCGCAACAACAAGATTGTGGGAGGCGGCATCTGGATGCGCCTGGGTTCGCGTCGCGTGGCGACGGCGATTGACCTTTCGGCCTGCGGACTCGATCAGATCGAGGAGACCGAGACCGAGTTTCGCATCGGCGCCATGTGCACCCTGCGCCAGCTCGAGCGCCATGTCGAGCTCAACGCGCTTGTCAACAACGTCTTTGAGTTCGCCGTCCACGATATCGTGGGCGTGCAGCTGCGCAATACCGCCACGGTGGGCGGCAGCATCTACGGCCGCTTTGGCTTCTCGGACGTGCTCTCGGCTTTTCTGGCGCTCGATTCCTATGTTGAGCTGACGGGCGCCGGTCGCGTGCCGCTCGCCGAGTTTGTCGACATGGGTTACGTGCGCGACGTGATCGAGCACATCGTGGTCGTCAAGCACGATTACCGTGCGAGCTACGAGGCCGTGCGCAAGGCCGCGACCGACTTTCCCTCGCTGAACGTTACCGCCGCCTGGTGGGACGGCTCCTGGCACGTCACCGTGGGCGCCCGCCCGCTGCGCGCGACCTTGCTGCAGGGCGAGGCGTGTGGCCTTACCGGCGAGCGGCCTTCCGAGGACGAGCTGCGTGCCCTGGCCGCGTCCGTACGCGCGCTGAGCTACGGCACCAACCTGTGGGGCTCGGCAGACTACCGCCGTCGCATCTCGGCCCCGCTCGCCATCCAGGCTGTGCGTCGCGCCGCCGGCATCGAGCTTTCGGCCGCGCTTGCCCGCGAGCTCGAGACCGTGCAAGTGCCTAAGTTCGCCACGGACGAGTATTCCTGCCGCCGCGTGCCCGGCGTCGATTCTAGTGAGGTGCGCTAATGGCTGCCAAACTCATCGATCTTTCCTTTACGCTCAACGGCCGCAAGGTCAAGGTTCAGATTGCCCCCGACACCATGCTCTTTGCGCTGCTGCGCGAGCAGGGCTGCGCGTCGGTGCGCTGCGCCTGCGAAACCACCAACTGCGGCCTGTGCACGGTGTGGCTCGACGGCGACCCGGTGCTGAGTTGCTCGGTTCCCGCGGCGCGCGTCGAGGGTCGTACCATTACCACGCTTGAGGGCCTTAAGGCCGAGTCTGAGGCACTGGCCCGTGCGATGGCTGCCGAAGGCACCGAGCAGTGCGGTTTTTGCGCCCCCGGCCTCATTATGAACGTGCTGGCGCTTGCCCGCGCCGCCAAGGAGGACCCGAGCCTCGTCGCTACACGCGAGGAGCTCTCGCGCCAGCTCGCCGGCAACCTCTGCCGTTGCAGCGGCTACGAGAGCCAGCTGCGCGCCATCGTGCGCTTCCTCAACGAGTTCGGCGTGCAGGTGGGCTTTGAGATGCCCGAGCTGCCGGTCAACGACACCAGCTGCGACGGTGTCTCCTACAAGCAGATCACTCACAAGCAGCCCAAGAAGGACTCGAAGGCCCTGCTCGAGGGGCGTCCCGTCTACACGGGCGACTTGGTGCCCGCCGGCGCCCTGATCGTCAAGCTCAAGCGCAGCCCGTATGCCCGCGCCAAGATCCGCTCCATCGATACGTCGCGTGCCCTGAAGGTGCCCGGCGTGGTGGGCGTCTACACCTACGAGGACGTGCCCAAGCGCCGCTTTACCATCGCCGGCCAGAGCTATCCGCAGCCGAGTCCCTACGACCGCCTGATTCTCGAGAACCTCGTCCGTTACCAAAACGAGGAGGTGGCGATCGTCGCCGCCGAGACCGAGGAGGCTGCCGACAAGGCGCTCAAACTCATTAAGGTCGACTATGAGGTGCTCGAGCCGCTGCTTGACTTTACCCAGGCACTCGATAACGACATCGTGGTCCACCCCGAGGGCGACGTGACCTTTATGTTCCCGCAGGGCGGCGATGTGCCGCGCAACCTGGTCTGCAGCGGCACGAGCGACTTTGGCGACTTGGACGAGGCCTTCGCCCAGAGCGACATCGTCTTCACCCGCACCTACACCAGCCAGGCCACGCAGACCGCGCCCATGGAGACCTTCCGCGCCTTCGCGACGACCGACGCGTTCGGGCGTATCTCGGTGACCACCTCCACACAGGTGCCCTTCCACGTGCGCCGCATGGTCGCGCAGTCGCTCGATATCCCGCAGTCGCAGGTGCAGGTCATTAAGCCGCGCATCGGCGGCGGCTTTGGCTCCAAGCAGACGGGCTGCTGCGAGATCTTCGTTGCTTTTGTGACGCAGCAGACCGGCCGTCCGAGCTACTGCTGCTACACCCGTGAGGAGACCATCACCGCGGGTAACTCGCGCCACCAGATGCAGATGACCGTTAAGCTGGGCGCCATGAACGACGGCACCATCACGGCTATCGACCTGCACACGTTGTCCAACGCCGGCGCGTACGGCGAGCACGCCACCACGACGATTGGCCTTTCGGGCCACAAGAGCCTGCCCATCTACAACCATGTGAAGGCGAGCCGCTTTAGGTGGGACGCCGTCTACACCAACACCAACCGCGGCGGCGCATATCGTGGCTACGGTGCCACCCAGGGCCAGTTTGCCGTGGAGAGCGCCGTCAACGAGCTCGCCGACATGCTGCACATGGACCCTGCCGACCTGCGCCTTAAGAACATGGTGCACGAGGGCGAGGTCATGCCGCAGTACTACAACGAGAAGCTCAATGCCTGCGCGCTCGACCGCTGCCTGCTGCGAGCGATGGACATGATCGGTTGGCGCGACAAGCCGCTGGCCGTGGACCTGGGCGACCGCGTGCGCGCCCTGGGCTGCGCGCTCACCATGCAGGGCTCGGGCATCTCCAACGTGGACATCGCCGGCATCGACATGCGCCTGGAAGAGGACGGCTTCATTACCATCGGCACCGGCGCCACCGATAACGGCATGGGCGTCGACACAATCCTGGCGCAGATTGCCGCCGAGGAGCTGGGCGTTGAAAGCTCGCTCATTGTGGTGCGCGGAGTGGACACCGATGTGTCGCCGTTCGATGCCGGCTCGTACGCGAGCTCGGGCACGTACGTGACGGGCCTGGCAGCCAAGAACGCCGCGACCGAGCTGCGCGAGAAGATTTGCGCCAAGGCCGCCCAGGTGTGGGACGTGGACGCGGCCGATGTGGTCTTCGATGGCCAGTACGTGCGCCTGTCCGACGAGCGTGCCGCGCGCGAGCAGAATCGCTACCTCACGTTGCGCGACTTCGCCAACCTGTGCGTCAAGAACATCGCGGGCGGCGACGCGCTCACTTCGCATGCCTCTGCCTGCCTGCCTGTTTCGCCTCCGCCGTTTATGGCCGGCATTGCCGAGGTCGAGGTCGACAAGGCCACCGGCAAGGTGACTGTGGTGGACTACGCGGCGGCCGTGGACTGCGGCACCGTGATCAACGAGGCGCTCGCGCGCGTCCAGGCCGAGGGCGGCATTGCCCAGGGTATCGGTCACGCGCTCTACGAGATCGTCGAGCACGACGACCGCGGCCGCCTGCGTACCGGCAACTTTATGAGCTACAAGCTGCCCACGCGCCTGGATATCGGCAGCATTCGCGTGGCCTTTGAGCCGAGCTACGAGCCGACGGGCCCGTTTGGCGCCAAGTCGATCGGCGAGGTCGTCATCAACACGCCGCTCGCCGCCGTGGCTTCGGCCGTGGCGCACGCCACCGGCCATCAGGTTCGCTCACTGCCCATCACGCCCGAGAAGGCCCTGCTGGGGGAGTAGCGGGTCGGCGAACAAGTCGTAATTGGCGGGGCGGGGCAACTCGCCCCGCCTTTTGCACTCGTGGTGAGGTCGTGAGCTTGTAAAAGGTGTGCGTGCGCTTGCCGTTCGTATCTGCTATCATTCCTAGTCTGTGCGCTCATGCGGGCGTGGCGGAATTGGTAGACGCGCCAGATTTAGGTTCTGGTGGGATTCCCGTGAAGGTTCGAGTCCTTTCGCCCGCACCAACGCATCTGCGTCGGCTTCGGCCGTCGCGACTCTTTGTTGCATAAAGGTACCAGCACCTCAGATAAGCTGGGCAGTATGAGGAGGAACGTGTTGAACATCACCGCTTCTGACGTCAAGGACGCCAAGCTCACCGCTACGGTCACCATCCCGGCCGCCGACGTCGACGCCGCGATCAAGAAGGCTTACAAGGACACCGCCAAGAAGTACCGCTTCCCGGGCTTCCGTGCCGGCAAGGCCCCCCGTCCGGTCATCGACTCCGCTCTTGGCGCCGAGGCTACCCTCGCTCAGGCCACCAACGACCTGATCGCCGCCAACGAGCCCGCCGTCCTCAACGAGCTGGACATCGTCCCCACCAAGAACGGTGACTACAAGGAGCTCGACCTCGCCAAGGATCACGAGGACTACACCTACACCGTCGAGTTCTCCCTGCGTCCTGCTGCTGAGCTCTCCTCCTTCGACGCCGTCGAGATCGAGATGCCTCCTGCGGAGGTCACCGAGTCCGAGATTAACAACCAGGTCGAGATGCTCCTCAACTACCGTGCCACCTTCGAGGACGTCGAGGGTCGCGCCGTCGAGGCCGAGGACTACGTCACCGTCGATCTCAAGGCCGTTGAGAACGCTGACAACTTCGCCGCCGAGGGCCGCATGCTCATCGCCGGTAGCGACAGCAACCCCAAGGAGTTCAACGAGGCCCTGATCGGCGCTAACGTTGACGACGTCAAGACCGTCACCTGGACCGACGAGGTCGAGGAGGGCGAGGAGGCCGAGACCCACACCGTCGAGGTCACCGTCAAGGGCATCAAGGTCCGCAACACCCCCGAGCTCACCGATGAGCTCGTCAAGTCCGACTTTGGCTTTGACAGCATCGACGCCATGCGCGACGCCATCAAGATCGAGATCGAGCAGGACAAGGCTTCCCGCCTGCCGGCCGAGAAGGAGAACCGTTGCGTCTCCGCTCTCGCCGAGCGCCTGCAGCTCGACGAGATGGATGCTGACTACGAGCAGTCCGTCTTTGAGGAGCTTGGCCAGAACTTCCTGTCCAACCTCGCTGCCCGCGGCATGACGCTGGACACCTGGCTGCCCGCTTCCGGCCTAACCATGGAGCAGTTCATCGGCGACCTGCACAAGCAGGCCAACGACGTTGCCCGTGAGTCCCTGGCTCTCGACGCCCTCGCCCGTGAGCTCAAGATTGAGGTCACCGAGGACGACGTCAACGCCGAGTTCGAGAAGGCCGGCGTCAAGGACGTCGAGGCTTCCAAGGCCGAGTTCATCGCCGATGGCCGCATGCCTGCCGTCCGCGAGTCCATCCGTCGCTCCAAGGCCGTTGACCACCTGGTCGAGAACGCCAAGGTGACCGAGGTCGACGAGACCGCCAAGGACGCCGAGTAATTCTCGCCACCTTGCCCGCGAGCGCATGCGTGCGCCCGTGATGGGGTAAAGTTATACACCGGTTATCCGGTTGCTTCGTACGGTGCCAGCCAATGCATAGCATGCGGGCACCGTACGTTTGTCTAGAACCACTATTGGTCCGTAAGAGAAATGGAGATGCGTATGATCGCTAAGTTCGATTCCGCCCTCGTGCCATACGTTATCGAGCAGACGCCGCGCGGCGAGCGCAGCTACGATATCTATTCGCGCCTGCTCAACGACCGCATCATCTTCTTGGGCGAGGAGATCAACTCCGTCAGCGCCAA
>DBEZXT010000128.1:0-2860 GCA_048291645.1 Collinsella aerofaciens
CTTGCGCAGCTTGAGCATAACGATTGTGCCGGTAAAGACCACCGCCGCAACAACACTTAGCACGGCAAGTGCATTAGCAATCATGCGAGCGTGAGCGCGGCGGGCGTTAGCTTCGTCGGCCCATTCCTTCTCTTCGCTCAGGATCGTTGACATGCGCTCTTCGCCCGAGGCGGCAAGCTGCGGCACCCAGTCGCTGGGGAAGGCGATGCGCGCCTCGGCGAATTCGCCCTGATGCACGCAGGGAATGGTATAGGTGACCATGGGCTCGTCCTCATCGAGCGACACGTCGCCCGTCAGCGGACCGTGGCCCCATGCGCGGAAGTTATCGCCTTTGACGGCCGCCGTCCCGGCAGCGGCATTTGCGAAGCGCACTTCCATCTCGACATCGTCGGAATCCGCAGACCAGCCGTCGCCCACGAACTTCCAGTAGAGCTCGGCGGTATCGGCCCAGTTCATGACCGCACCGGTCATGGTGTAGCTCACGTAGTAGATTGCGCTGTCGCCGCTCTCGTGAGGGCTGAACACCTTAATCCTTACGCCGTCACCGGTCTGCTCGACCGTGTAGACGCCAGAGTCGCCCTTGTTCGCGTTATCGACTTTGTTAAACGCGGTGTCCTCTTCCTCGACACTCAGCACGTCGACGCCCGCCGTGCCGCCCTGCTGGTTGGAGCCCGTATTGATCTCCCAAAACACGCCGTTGATGTCGTCGTCGAAATCAAACTGGCGTCCCTCGACAACGGTCAGCGATCCGTCGGCTTCGACCGAGGCGCTGATGTAGGTTTGGGTCATGGAATAACCGTCGGCGTGTGCGGCGGCGGGCAGTAGCAGCAATGCAAGCGCGACGAGTGCGCAGACAGAAGCAAATCGCGCAAACAGGCGGCGCTGCCGGCTGACTTTGGCGGCGAGGGTGTTCATAGGCACATCCTTTGTCTGTAAAACCAACAGCGCCATTGTCCCACGTTTGCGGGTACGCATGACGAACATCTAGGCGACCGGAGCGCCAAACGGGATGAAAGTCACGCCCGCGGCCGGCACCTGGGGACATTCCTTATCTGCCGGCAATCTGGAACACTCCTTGGCATAGCCCGCTCCGGCAATAGATACCACTTCATAGCTCCGTCACAGGTGTAGCGGCTTTGTGTTGCCGCGGCGTAAGCCGATTAAGCTGGCGAGCGAGGGGCATAAAGCAGTTGAGCGAAAACGGTTTGCCCCTTTGCCGTTCGCTTGAGGATCATGTCCCCCTTTTCCGCGGAAACCCCGGCAGTTGCGAAGAGCTGACGGGGTTTCTGTCGTTTGAGGGGTTGGGCTGGCGGGTGGCGATCGAGCTGTCGAGCCGGTGGTCCGGCACGCGCAACGCGCGGCCTCGGCAACTTGCAGGCCACGGCAGCGTCTCCCCCACCGCGCCCCGCGCTATACTCGTCCGCATGGATATCAACGCACGCAACATAACAACGCCCGCTGTGGCCACATCGACGGCGCCCAACAGCAAGCTCGCCCCCGCCCTCGCGCCCGTCGTGGGCCGCTTTGCCCCGTCGCCATCGGGCCGCATGCACCTGGGCAACGTGTTCAGCTGCCTGTGCGCGTGGCTTTCGGCCCGCAGCCAGGGCGGCAGCATCGTACTGCGCATTGAGGATCTGGACGATCGCTGCAAGCGCCCGGAACTTGCCGCTCAACTGATTGACGACCTGGCCTGGTTGGGACTCGAGTGGGACGAAGGCCCCTACTACCAGCACGATCGCCTGGATCTGTACAAGGACGCCTTGCGCCAACTGCAAGACGCCGGCCTCACCTATCCCTGCTTTTGCACGCGCGCCGAGCTCCACACCGCGAGCGCGCCGCACGCCAGCGACGGCACGCCCATCTACCGTGGCGCCTGCCGAGGCCTTTCTGCCGAGGAAGTTGCCCACCGCAGCATTCTGCGCGCTCCGGCCACGCGCCTGCGCGTGCCCGCCGTCGACGACCTCGCGGGCGACGTGATCGAATTCGTGGACCGCACGTACGGCGCCCAATGCGAAGCGCTCGCCACCGAATGCGGCGACTTTTTGGTGCGCCGCAGCGACGGCGTGTTTGCCTATCAGCTGGCCGTGGTGGTCGATGACGCCGCCATGGGTGTTACGGAGGTCGTGCGCGGATGCGACCTGCTTGGCTCCACGCCCCGCCAGATCTATCTGCAGCATCTGCTGGAACTTCCCACACCGCGCTACGCACATATTCCGCTGCTCATGTCGCCGGACGGCCGCCGCCTTTCCAAGCGCGACCGCGATCTGGACCTGGGCGAACTACGCACCCGCTTTGGTACGCCCGAGGCACTACTGGGCTGGCTCGCCGGGCAAACAGGCATCGCGCCGGACGCCACACCGCGCTCTGCCGAGCAGCTGGTCGAGCACTTTAGCTGGAACGTCATCCGCGCGCATCGGGAGAACATCACCGTAACGGTCGAGTAGCCAGCCACCCCGCCTCTACGCAACATCCCAGGGCTGGAGTTCGTCGCCCAAGCGAACGATGCAGTCGTAGAGCACGGTGTGACGCTCGGCCGGGTTGGTATCCCGATGAAAATGCCCGTAGTACCAACGCTTGTAGTCCAAGCGATCTTCCAGCTCATCGAAAAATGCCGTAAGTCGATCAACGCCGGGGCAATCCCAACCGGGCGCCGGATAGAGCGTGGGCGAAAGCATGCGCGTAGAGCAGGTGTGGGTGATCACGTAGTCGACCTTCCAGTCCACGCTGTCGAGCTTTGCCCGCGCCTCCTCAAAGTTGCGCTCGTCCGGCAGCTCCTGCGGCCACCAGCTGGAATACGGAATGCGGTATTCCTTATCCACGCTCGTGGCGCCGCCCATGGTAAAGATCGTTGAGCCGTCGA
>DBEZXT010000129.1:0-3045 GCA_048291645.1 Collinsella aerofaciens
CAGTCGCCTTGAACTTGGTACAACCACGACCCAGGCCATACATGATATCGGCAGCGATATCAGGGAACTTGTCCGAGATGATGAGTACCATACGACGTTTGTTGCCACCATCGACCACGGCATCGATCACGTAGCCGCTAATGACCATCGAAAGGCCTGCATACAGTGCGTTTTCGATTGAAAAGACCGGAGCCGATAGCGCGCATACGGCAACATCGATCGCCATGACGGTCGAGCCTACCGGCAGCGAGGTGTTACGCGAGATGATTTGGCCAATCGTGTCCGAGCCGCCGGTGTTGGCGCCGGCGCGCAACACCATGCCGTAACCGATGCCCGTAATAATGCCGCCCCACATGGCAGGGAGCATCAGGTCCGCATCCGCCAGAGGTGCTACAAACGGGGCGAACAGATCGGTAAAGAAGCCCAGCAGCACAAAGCCCGTCGCGGTCTGCACCACGTAGAACATGCCGCCCTCGCGCATAACGACCAGCAACAGCAAGGCGTTCATCACGATCGTCTGAATACCAACGGGAAGCGATAAGCCGCGCGATGCGCCGACCGCCTGGATAATGGTGGCAAGGCCCGTAACGCCACCGGCAGCAAGGCCGTTGGGAATCAAAAACAGGTCGGTTGCAATAGCGGCCAGAGCGCACCCCAACATAATCTGGGGCAGATCGTGAAAGAAGTTCATCGAAAGAATGCGCTTGATGTCCAGACGATATGCCATGCTGCCTCCCTCAAAAAAGCGCACCCAAACGGATGCGCTTCGAACTTCTTCTTGTATTCGATTCTACCGATTCGCCGGACAAAAACCACCCCTGCGCAGGGTTTATTCTGGATACAAACCCGTTCAACCGTTGGGCTTAGCATCGGCTTGAAACTGCCCGATGTTTTAGACCTCCGAGCCTTCTGCATCGGCGTTGCCGGTGGCCCAGCGATGGTAGCCAATAACAAACGGGTCCAGGTCGCCATCGTCAAGAACGGCCTCGACATTGCTGGTCTCCACGCCCGTGCGTAGGTCCTTGACCATCTGGTACGGGTAGAGCACGTAGCTGCGAATCTGGTTGCCAAAACCAATCGTGGTCTTGGGTCCGCGGATCTCATCGAGTGCCTCGGCGCGCTTCTCGAGCTCAATCTCGTACAGGCGGGCCTTGAGGATCTGCATGCACGCGGCCTTGTTCTGAATCTGGCTGCGCTCGTTTTGACAGGTAACCACAATGCCGCTGGGGAAATGCGTCACGCGCACGGCGGAGTCGGTGGTGTTGACGCCCTGACCGCCCGGGCCGCTCGCGTGGTACACGTCCACGCGGATGTCATCGGGGCTGATCTCGATGTCGATATCATCGGGTAGCACGGGGATGACCTCGACGCCGGCAAACGTGGTCTGGCGGCGCTTCTTGTCGTCGGTGGGGCTAATGCGAACCAAGCGGTGGACGCCGGCCTCGGCGCGCAGCATGCCAAATGCGTCCTTGCCCTCGACGGTAAAGGTCGCGCGGTCGATGCCGATGACCTCGGCAGCGGGACAGTCGTTGATGGTGACCTTCCAGCCGCGACGCTGGCAGTACTTCATGTACATCTTAAAGAGCATGAAGGTCCAGTCCTGGGCCTCCAGACCACCCTGTCCGGGCTTGATAGTCACAATGGCATCGCCGTGATCGAACTCACCGGTAAACCAGCTCGAAAGCTCAAGCTCATCGATGGCACGGGCCAGGCGCTCAGCCGTGGCTGTAGCCTCCTCGCGAAGGGCGACGGCATCGGGGTCATCCCCCATCTCCTCGGCAAGCTCCAGCGCGGCGCGGGCATCGGAAAGCTCGCCGCGCGCGGTATCCACGGCAGCGATATCTTCCTTGGTACGCGCGATCTCCTCCATGGTGGCACGGGCGGCGTCGGCGTCATCCCAAAAGCCAGGGGCAACACTTTTGGCCTCGAGCTCGGACACGCGGGTACGCTTCTCGTCCAGGTGGAGATACGACTCGACCTCGCCGAGCCGGTCCGCGAACGCGTCCAGCTCGGCGGGCGTTACCTCTAAAGCCTCAGCCATTAACGATTCCTGCCGTGGCAGTACTTAAACTTCTTGCCGCTACCGCAGGGGCACGGGTCGTTGCGGCCCACGTTGACGTACGGATCGTCGCTCTCGGACTTGCGATAGGTGGTCACCTTGCCACCGTTGTTGACGGCAGCCGGACCACCCTGGACAGCCGTGCGGGCCTGCACCTGCGCCTGCTTGCGCAGCACCGAGTCGCCGTTGTCACCATCGACCTCGGCAGGACCGGAGAAGCGCGCGCCCTCGAGTGCGGGGTCCTCCTTGTGCTCCACGGCACGCGGGGCAGCCTTGATCTCGATACGCAGAACCGTGCGCAGGTAATCCTCGTACATGGTATCGACGAGTATCTGGAACGCGCCGTAGGCCTCGGTCTTGTACTCAACCAGCGGGTCGCGCTGGCCAAAGCCGCGTAGGCCGATGCCGGTCTTGAGGTAGTCCATCTCCTGCAGGTAGTTCATCCAGCGGGTATCGATGACGCGCAGCATGACCTGGGTGTTGAGCTCGCGCATCAAGTCCTCACCCAAGCGCTCGGCCTTCATGTTGTAGCACTTCTCTACGTAAGCCAGGACATCGGCGGCCAGGGCCTCATAATCCTCGTCGGGGAACTTCGGCGTATCGATGTGGCCGGTGAGCTCCACAACCCACTTGCGCAGGCCCTCCAGGTCACGCTCGCCATCGTGACTGTCCTTGGTGCAGAACTCCTGCACGCAGCGGTACACGGTGTCGTGCATGACCTCGGTGATGTGGTCGGTCAGGTCCTTGCCGTCCAGAATCTTATTGCGCTCGGCATAGATGACCTGGCGCTGCTTGTTCATGACGTCGTCGTACTCAAGGACGCTCTTACGCATGGAGAAGTTGATGCTCTCGACCTTGTGCTGGGCGCTCTCGACGGCCTTGGAGATGATCTTGTGCTGGATGGGCATGTCGTCGCCCATGTCGGCCGTGACCATCATCTTGGAGACGCGGTCCATCTTGTCGCCGCCGAACAGGCGCATGAGGTC
>DBEZXT010000130.1:0-6488 GCA_048291645.1 Collinsella aerofaciens
AGAGGACGGAATGACTAACACGAAAGGTATGACCATGCCCCAGATTGATGATGCCGAGCTGTTTGGCAATGCCGAGGATCAGCGTGCGTACGAGGACTTTTGCGCCAATCAGGAGGCGGTCGAGAAGTTTACGCTCGACAAGCCCGCGCTTATCTGCCGCTGGCGCATGTCCAACAAAAAGGTGCCCATGCTCAACCGCCACATTCGTGCGCTGTCCGAGCGCTTGGTGCGGGGCGAGCCGCTTACCCATAACATGCTCAGTTGGGCCAAGCAGCACGTTGAGTGGTCGCTTGCCGAGGGCGATTACACTGCGCACGACGGCGTACTCATGCTGGTGATCGACGTTAACGGCAACGCCGCCATGACGGTGGGGGAGTACGAGCCGCTCGCCGATACGTCGGCCAAGGCGCTACGCGCCCGTTCCGCCGAGGCTCGCTCCGAGGCCGACGAAACCGGCGTGGCGCCCGAGCTGCTCGCCGCCGTCGATAACGGCGAGCTTGCCTTTGTGGCGCCAGCGGACGAGTGCCTGTGCGGCACGGCGACGCTCATCGAGCAACTGGCCCAGACCAAGGGCATCCCGGTCACGCGCGTAGACATTCCCGCGCAGCTCAAGGGCGCGTTGTTCCTGGTGAGCGACGAGCACGGCGTGGTCCCCGCAACTGAGACGGACGCCGCCGAGGCCGACGCCGCGACGGTCGCCTTCTTTGCCGACGGCTACGAAAAGCTCCGCGCCCGCCGCTCCTAACCTCAAGGCGGGGTGGGCTTACTGAAGCGAGCGAACGCGTTCGATGGCGTAGGCGAGCGACAGCTGCTCCATCTCCGGGGCGCATTTGTAGCTCAGTCCTGTGAGAGCCGTCACCTTATCGAGGCGATATCGAATCGTGTTCGGGTGCTGGCTAGTCTGCTTGGCGGTTCGCTCGATACGTCGGTCGTTCTCGATGAATGCGGCGAGCGTGGATTCCAGTTCGCTGCCATGCTCGCTGTCGTGCTCGCGTATCGGCGAGAGAATCGCCTCCGAGAACGATCGCATCTCCGGGGTTTCCGCAAAAGGCATCACGGTTCTCAGGATGCCGAGCTGCGTATAGCGGACGGGGCCCTCGGCTCGTTGACAAGATAGGCGCTGTGCGTAAATCGCCTGCGAGATTGCCTGCGCCACCGCCTCGTCTCCAAACAGAATATCGCTGATGCCGAGCCCTTCCGCTCCGCCATCGATACTGCTAGTCTCGATGAGCTCCGTGAGCGCCTGCACGATTCGCTCCACATCGAGCGTCTGTTCCGAGTCGCTTGTCGCTACGAATAACAAACCTCCGTCATAGGGCGCCAGCATGTTGTGGCATCCGGCGAGGGTCGATTTTGCACAGAGACGTTCGATTTGCAAAAACGTACGCGGGTCGAGGGGCTCTGCAAACGATGCGAACAGGGCGACCGCTTCGTCCAGAAATGACGGGTTGAGGCCTCGGATGCGTCGGCGGATGGACTCGGGCGATACGTCTTTCCTCAGGGCATCGATCTCGCGCTGTGCGAAGTCGATGGACGCGAGCTGCTCGATATGCCGTTTGACTTCATAGATGACGCTGTCAAAGAACAGTGAGTCGTCGGTCGTGAGAAAGACCGGGTAGTGCCGCGCGTTGGCGTAGCGGATGGCTTGGTCGGGAATCGGGATGTGCAGGACGTTTTTGATGATGAGACCGCTCGTTCCCTTGGCGACGAGGTATTTCACGGCTTCAGTGATGAGGTATGGGTCGTCCTTCGCATAGAGGAAAGTGCTGAGGATGATCTCGTCTGAGCTGAAGTTGACGCGCTGGTACTTGTTCTTGAGGCCGGGCATGAGTTCATAATCGAGGATCCCGATGCCAGAGACGGCACGCGAGACGCCATCGCTGCCGGCGATTAGACGGACCGACCCCTCATATTCCCGTGAGAAGTCCGAGATGGTGTATAGCATCAACATCACCTTGTAAATCACTACAATAAATACCGGTATAAATAGGATAATCGCACATTCGTATACCGTTGATGCGGGAAATAGTTCAAATACCTGCTGATAGAACGAAAAATCAGATCGAGAATCGTTGTAGATTCCAACAAGAAATGATCCTTGGCGGCATCGTTACTAAACCGTACAGTGAAGCAACGTAAAGCTTTCGCTGAGAGGAGCGATGATGGGGCAGATGGTGGTGCTTTCGGCCGAGGAAGTTTCCAAGGTGCTGACGATTGAGGATGCAATCGCTGCCGTGGAGGAGGCATATCGCCAGAAGGCAACGGGCAAGGGTGTTGCGTGGCCGATGGTATATGAGCAGTTCGAACCCGGCGTGGCCGATATGGATATCCGCTCGGGCGAGTTAGCGGGAAGCGGCCTCTTCGGTCTCAAGCTCACTGCTTGGTTCTCTCAGAATCCCAAAAAGGGGCTGCCCGAGATCTTTGGCACCACGCTGCTGTGCGACAACGCGACGGGTGAGCCGTTGGCGCTGCTCAATGCCTCTGCCGTCACCGGACTTCGCACCGGTGCCGCCGCTGCGCTCGGTGCCAAGTGGTTGGCTCGGGCGGATGCGTCCAAACTGCTTGTTGCGGGTGCCGGCCATATGAGCACCTATATGGTGGCGGGCGTGCTCGCCGCCTGTCCCAAAGTGAGCGAGGTCAAGGTGTGGGAGCCGGTTTCCGATGCCGCGCCCGAGGCCCGCGTCGAGCGCATGCGAGACGAGGTCGCCCATATCTTGGGCGCCTGCGAGCATGCTCGCGAGGCATCCACCTATTCCATCGAGGCGACGGCTGACGGCCAAGGCGCCGCGGCAGAGGCCGACATCATCGTGACGATCACGCCGGCGCCCAAGCCCATCATCCCCGATGCATGGGTGCGCC
Organism: Collinsella aerofaciens; assembly: GCA_048291645.1. Classification (GTDB taxonomy): domain Bacteria; phylum Actinomycetota; class Coriobacteriia; order Coriobacteriales; family Coriobacteriaceae; genus Collinsella; species Collinsella aerofaciens_CG. The sequence continues at coordinate 2,860 of DBEZXT010000130.1, forward strand.
CCGGTACGCATATCTCCTGCGTCGGTGCCGACATGCCCGGCAAGCAGGAGCTCGCCTCGGCGCTTGTCGCCCGTGCCGCTGTTTACGTCGACGACCGCGAGCAATCGGTCGCGTCCGGTGAGCTAGAGATTCCGGTTGCCGAGGGTGCCATCACGCCCGAGGACATCAAAGCGGAGCTCGGCGAAGTCATCGCCGGCGCGGCTACGGGGCGCTCGGATGATGAGCAGGTGACGGTGTTCGATACGTCGGGCATCGCCGTTCAGGACCTTTCGGCATCGAAAATCGCCTACGACCGCGCCGTCGAGGCGGGGCTGGGCACCGTGGTGGAACTGTAAGAAAGTCAAGGAAAGGAAACGACAATGCAGATCAAGGATTTCGCCGTCGAGCAGTGGATGAACGAGTGGGAGACCAAGTGCACCCACAACGTTGCGGAGACGTGCGTCTACTCCCTCACGCTCGACCAGCTGTTCGAGCTTACGAACACCGACAAGAAGGCGTGGCTCGATAGCCTGTGCTCGCGCCGATTCACCTACGGAGACATCGAGGGGCAGCCCGGCTTCCTCGAGGGGGTCGCGCGTCTCTATAAGACGGTCGAGCCCGGGCATATCGTGCCCACGCACGGCGCGACCGGTGCCAACTCCCTGGTTATTTCCACGCTCGTCGAACCGGGCGATCGCGTAGTCTCCGTCAAGCCCACCTACCAGCAGCTTTACTCGATTCCCGAGATGTGCGGTGCGAAGGTCGATATTCTTCAGCTCGATCGCAAGAACGGCTACCACGTCGACGTCGACGCGCTCGATGCTCTGGTGACCGACGATACCAAGCTCATCTGCATCAATAACCCGGACAACCCCACGGGCGCCCTGCTCGACACCGAAACGCTTAAGGCGATTGTCGAGGTCGCACGCAAACACGACGCGTGGGTGCTCTGCGACGAGGTCTACCGTCTGCTTACTCAGACGGATGAGTACTCCGAGTCCGTGATCGACCTGTACGACAAGGCCATCGTCACCGCATCCATGTCCAAGGTCTGGTCGTTCGCCGGCCTGCGTCTGGGCTGGGCGGTCACCAAGAGCCCGGAGCTCCGTCGCGCGCTGCTCTCGCATCGTGACTACAACCTGATTTCCGCTGGCATATTCAGCGAGACGGTGGCGGAGCTGATTCTGAGCAACGCTTCCGTGATCCTTGAGCGCAGCCGTCGCATCGTCCGTCAGAACCTTGCTGTTCTGGAGAAGTGGGTCGAGAGCGAGCCGCACCTGTCGTTCGTCAAGCCCGAGGCGGGTACCACCGCGCTCGTGTATTACGACTACGACATCGACTCCAGGACGTTCTGCATCGACATGATTAAGAAGTCCGGCGCGCTCGTCACTCCGGGCGATTGCTTCGAGGAGCCCAAGAGCATGCGCATCGGCTATGCATACTCCGATAACACCGACGACCTGCAGAAGGGCCTGGATGCCATCTCCGCGTACATGCGTACGCTCGAGTAGAGACTCGTGGTCGAAGTGATGGGGCCGATCGGTTTAGGACCGGTCGGCCCCTATTTTCTCTCAAGACTACCGAACGCTTTTGTCACATTAGGTGCCCACGGGGTCGTATCGCTGCGACGCTGTGGGCATAATGGTGTGAAAGGTGCAAGTTACGCGAAATGGGAGGACACATGGCGCTGATCTATGTCGTTGAGGACGACGAGCCCATTCGTCGTGAACTTATCGACATCCTTGCCCGCGCCGGGTTTGAAATCGAGGCCTGCGAATCGTTTGAGCATGTCTCGCGCGATATTCTCGCCGCCGCGCCCGACCTGGTGCTGCTCGACCTCACGCTTCCCGTCAAGGACGGCCAGCATATCTGCCACGAGGTTCGCCGCGAATCCGAGGTTCCCATCATCGTCCTCACGTCGCGCACGACCGAGATCGACGAGGTCATGGCCATGACGCTCGGCGCGGACGACTTTGTTCCCAAGCCCTATAGCGCCCGTGTGCTCGTGGCGCGCATCAATGCCTTGCTGCGTCGCACCGCGGCGGCGGGCGAGCGCAGCACGCTTGTCCACAAGGGCCTGGAGCTCGATCTCGCTCGCTCCATGGTCACCAACATGCAGACCGGTACCAGTACCGAGCTCACCAAAAACGAGCTGCGTATTCTCTCGCTGCTTCTGAGCCGTGCGGGCAAGATCGTCTCGCGCTCGGCCATCATGCAGGACCTGTGGGACTCCGACGCCTTCGTGGACGACAATACGCTCACCGTCAACATCAACCGCCTGCGCACCACGCTCGAAAAAATCGGCATCAAGGGGTATTTGACGACGCACCGCGGCCAGGGCTATTCGGTCTAGGGGCCGGCTATGTCGTTCGCCAAATTCTTCAAAGATGCGCTGCTTCCCGTCGCCGTGTGGACGTGCGGCGTGCTGCTGAGCTGCTTTGTGCTGACGGTCGCCGGCGCACCCGTTTCCATCGTGGTCGTGGCGGTCGGCGTGTCCTTTATCTTCGGTATGCTCGGCATCGTGGTCGAGTACGCTCGCCGTCGCCGTTTTCTGCGTCAGTTGGAGCGCGCGGCCGAGGAGCTCGAGAGTCCCGCATGGGTGCAGGAGATGGTGCAATGCCCGACCTATGCCGAGGGCGAGCTCGAGTACGAGGTCTTGCGCCGGGTGGGCAAGGCGGCATGCGACGAGGTTGCCGAAGGCCGGCGTCAGACCGATGACTATCGCGACTATATCGAGAGCTGGGTCCACGAGGCCAAGCTGCCCCTGGCGGCGGCCCATCTGATTTTGGAAAACCTGGATGGCAGCGAAGACGACCTGTCGCGTGTGGATGACCTGGGTCGCGAGCTGGCTCGCGTGGAGCGCTATATCGACCAGGCGCTGTACTACGCGCGCTCGGAAGTCGTGGAGCGCGACTACTTGATTCGCCGCTGGGATCTCAAGACCCTGGTGACGGGCGCGATTAAGGCCAACGCGCGCGAGCTCATCGCGGCGCACGTGGCCCCGGTGTGCGAGAACCTCGACTTCGAGGTCTTTACCGACGAGAAGTGGCTCGAGTTTATTCTGGGCCAGCTTATTCAGAACAGTATTAAATATGCGCGCGAGGACGGCGCGAAGATCGTGTTTTCGGGCGCGTTGCTGGACGAGGGCCTGGCGAGCGAGCGCATCGAGCTCACTGTTGCCGACAACGGCTGCGGCGTGAGTGCGGCAGACCTGCCACGCGTGTTCGAGAAGGGCTTTACCGGCGACAACGGCCGCACCACCAAGCGCGCAACGGGCATCGGCCTCTACCTGGTGGCGCGTCTGTGCTCCAAGATGGGCATCAACGTCACCGCAGCATCCGAGCCCGGTGAAGGCTTTGTCGTCACGTTTGCCTTCTCAACCAACAAGTTCCAATACTTTGAGTAGGCGGGCCGTCTTGCGGTGCGGACGGCTATGTTCCCGAACGTGAATATAGCCGCAAGGATTTAAATGAATCGCCCCATAAAAAACGTGCCGCCCCAACCAGGGCGGCACGCCATTTTTTATCAGCCAACTCGCTGAAGTACGGTGACGAAGGCGCAAGGCCGGGAGGGGTTATCTAAGCCGACATCCCGCAGCCGCGAAGCGGCGAGGACGTCGGCGTGATAACCCCGCAGGCCTTGCGCCGGCG
>DBEZXT010000131.1:0-4084 GCA_048291645.1 Collinsella aerofaciens
GATCCCAGTACCAACGGTTAGAGTCCGGATGAAAGAGGCAGGTGATCTTATGTCTGAACAGTCGCAGCATATCCATTTTGAGAACACGAATAGGTGGAGCACCAAACAGCTCGTTACCATGGCGTTGATGTGCGCCTTGGGCGCCCTGTTTATGTACGTGCAGCTGCCCATCCTTCCTTCGGCGCCGTTTTTGACGTATGACCCGTCGCTGGTGCCGGCGATGGTGTGCGGGTTTGCATATGGCCCCGGTGCCGGCACCGCTGTTGCCGCCATGGCGATCGTTATCCACGCGCTTACCACGGGTGACTGGGTCGGTGCGCTTATGAACTTGGTTGCCACGCTTGGCTATATTCTGCCTGCGGCTATCGTCTACCAGAAGATGCACACCTACAAGGGCGCCGTGATTGGCCTGGCACTGGGCGTTATTGCCGCTACGGTGCTTTCTATGGTTGCGAATCTGACCATTGGCGTATGGTTCTGGTATGGCTCGGTCGATGTGATCGCCCCGCTCATGATTCCTGCCGTGCTGCCGTTCAACCTTATCAAGACCGTGCTTAACTCGGTGTTGACACTGGCGGTGTATAAAGCGGTCTCCAACCTCATCACGCCTAAAAAGGACCAGGTCAAAGGCCGCGCCTGATTGAGTGTCGGGGCGTTTCCTTTAGCTATGACGGTGCCGTACCGGCGCTCGACGGCGTCGATCTGAATATCGAGGACGGCGAGTTTTTCTGCATCCTCGGTGGCAATGGGTCGGGCAAGTCGACGTTTGCCAAGCATCTGAATGCGCTGTTGCAGCCCGATGCGGGCACGGTACGCATCAACGGCATGGATGCGTCCGACCCCGAGCTGGTCTACGACATTCGTTCGACCGCGGGCATGGTATTCCAGAATCCCGACGACCAGCTGGTGGCAACGCTTGTCGAAGATGACGTTGCGTTTGGTCCCGAAAACCTTGGCGTGCCATCGGCGCAAATTGCGCAGCGCGTACGCGAGGCGCTGAAGGGTGTGGGCCTGGTGGGCTTTGAGCGCCACGAGACCCATGCGCTTTCGGGCGGCCAAAAGCAGCGCGTGGCGCTTGCCGGCGTGCTCGCCATGGAACCGCGCGTGCTCATATTGGACGAGGCTTCCTCGATGCTCGATCCGCGTGGACGCAAGGGCCTCATGAAGGCTTGCCGCGCGTTGCACGCTCGCGGCATGACCATCGTGATGATTACGCACTTTATGGAGGAGGCTGCCGAGGCCGATCGTGTCGCCGTGTTTCAGACGGGACGAGTTGCCATGCTGGGCACGCCCGATGAGATTCTGACGCGGGCGAATGAACTCGTTCAGCTCAACCTTGACATGCCAGAGTCGTGCCGTTTGGGCATGGCACTTCGTGCGGAGGGCGTGCCCGTTTGCGCGCAGGTACGTGAGGCGGATATGGTCGCCGAGATTGCGCAGGCTTATGCCGAGCGAAGTGGGGCAGGCATCGCGGGGCAGTCTTCCGTATCCCAGTCGGAAATCGCTGACGGCACTGTTCCGGTAGACAACGAGGGCAACGCGTCGGAGCCCGTCATCGAGCTATCCCATGTTTCGTACAGTTATTCGCTCAGTCCGCGCGAGCGCCGCCGCTGGCATAAGCGCTCGGCCACTGCGGGCAAATCGAGCAAACAGGCTCTCTGGGGAAACGACCCAAGCAGCCCGTGGGCGCTGCGCGATGTATCGCTGACGGTGCGTCGCGGCGAGTTCCTGGGCTTGGCAGGTCATACCGGTTCGGGTAAGTCGACGCTGGTCCAGCATCTCAACGGTTTGATTCGCCCCCAGGAGGGATCCGTTCGCGCGCTGGGGCTCGATCTGTCAAACAAGAAAGACGCCGCCGCGGTTAAGGCCAAGGTCGGCGTGGTGTTTCAATATCCTGAGCGTCAGCTGTTTGCCGAAACCGTGGCGCAGGACGTGGCGTTTGGTCCGCATAACCTTGGCTTGCCGCAAGATGAAGTCGACCGTCGTGTCGAGTCATCGCTCTCACGCGTGGGCCTCGACCTTTCCACGGTCGGCGACAAGAGTCCCTTTGAGCTTTCGGGCGGTCAGCAACGGCGTGTGGCATTCGCCGGCGTGCTCGCCATGGAGCCCGAAGTCCTGGTGCTCGATGAGCCCATGGCGGGGCTCGATCCGGCTGCGCGCAGGGATTTCCTTGAGCTTATCGATCGACTTCACCGCGATGGCCTGACCGTTGTCATGGTTTCGCACAGCATGGATGACCTGGCCAATTGCTGCGACCGTATCGTCGTAATGAACGAAGGTGCGGTGTTTGCCGAGGGAACCCCCGCTCAGGTGTTTGCGCATGCGGATGAGCTTAAATCAATCGGCTTGGGTGTTCCCGCTGCCCAGCGCATGGCGCTGGCGCTTGCGAAGGCAGGCGTGCCGCTGCGCTTTGACGGCCTTTATACGGTTGAGTCGCTGGCAGACGAGTTGGTGGACCTGCTAATCGGTCGCTCGGGCGGTCCTTCTAACGTCGCGGACATTGCTAAATCCAAGACGGTCGCGCGAGAGGAGGGCTGCTAATGGAGGCGTTTTCGTTTGGCAGCTACTATCCCGGCGATAGTGCGATCCACCGCCTGGACCCGCGAACTAAGTTGCTCTTGGGCTTTGTGTTTCTGATCACGACGCTCACAGTCAGCAGCTTCCGCGGACTGGTCCCGGTCGCAATCTTCGTAGTCCTGATCTATACCGTGTCCCGGGTGCCGTTGCGCCGGGTCCTATCATCGATGGCGCCGCTGCTGGCAATCGTCGTCGTGGTCGCGGTGCTCAACTTGTTTACCGATCAGAGTGGGCGCATCTTGTGGCAGCTCGGCTTTCTGCAGATAAGCGAGGGCTCGCTGCGTTCTGCGGCGTTTATGGCGTGCCGCCTGACCCTGATGATGGCCGGCATGAGCGCCATTACGCTCACCACCCCCACGCTCGACCTCACCGCGGGCTTTGAGCGTCTGCTCGCACCGTTTGCGCGCGTGGGGCTTCCGGCGCACGAGCTCGGCATGATCATGGGTATCGCGCTACGCTTTATGCCGCAGTTCGCCACCGAGATGAAGCAGACGGCGGACGCGCAGGCGAGTCGCGGTGCACGCGTGACGGGAGGCCCGCTCGGCGGCGTACGCATGCTCGGCAGTGTGGCGATTCCGCTGTTCACCGGCGTGTTCCGCCATGCCGAGACGCTGTCTGCTGCCATGGATGCACGCTGCTATCATGGCGAGCAGGGCCGCACGCGCCTGCATGCGCTTACGTTTGGCCGCGGCGATGCGTTGGCGGCGGTGGTGACGGCGTTGCTGCTCATCTGCGTCATCGTCATCAACCTTCAACTTGTTTAGGCGCGATTCGAGCGCAAGAAAGGGGTCCCTATGACCGACAACGACCGCACGGCTCAGCTTGAGCGCGCCTGTTCGTATCTCAGGCGCATTCCGGCGTGGTATCTGGCCACGACCGATGTGGCCGACGGGCATCAGCCTCGCGTGAGGCCGTTTTCGTTTGCCATGGTCGATGACGGTAAACTGTGGTTTTGTACGTCGCGCGACAAAGATGTGTGGGCGGAGCTGAGCGCGAATCCCAAGTTTGAGCTCTCGGGCTGGAAGCCGGGGGAATGTTGGATCGTATTGACCGGCGAAGCCGCACTTGAGGACGACGCAGTTGCGAGCGACAAGGTGCGTCAAGCGGGTTTTAAGCACATGGTGGGCATTGGCGAGGAACACGAGAGTGCCAACGACGGCCGCCTTGCTTTCTTTTCGGTCCGCAACATTGCCGCGCGCTTCTGTGATATCGACGGCAGCGAGGAGCGCCTGGAGCTCTAGCTCGCACAAACCAGGCTCCCAAACTAGCTAGTACAGGAGGAAACGTGGACGGATTGAATACGGTGCTGGAGTATCTGACGTCGGTGCCGGCGTGGTATCTGGCGACGAGTGTGGACGGGCAGCCGCATGTGCGTCCGTTCTCGTTTGCACAGATTCAGGACGGCAAGCTGTGGTTTGTGACGGCGCGCACCAAAGATGTGTGGCAGGAGCTGCTGCAAAACCAGCGCTTTGAGGCCACGAGTTGGTGGCCGGGCCATGGCTGGCTC
>DBEZXT010000132.1:0-3039 GCA_048291645.1 Collinsella aerofaciens
CTACATCGGGCTTGATGCGGCCGCCGCACGCGGGGCACGCAGGCACGCCCGCGGCATCCTCGTGCTCGCGCGAGCAAATCCACTCGGCGCTATAGACCGCGCCGCACGACTGGCAAATGTTGCGATGGACCGATCCGTGCAGCTCGAACACGCGCTGCGAGCCGGCCATCTGATGCAGGCCGTCGATGTTTTGCGTCACCACGGCGTCGAGCTTGCCGGCTCGCTCCAGCTCGGCGAGCTTGGTGTGACAGCGGTTGGGCTTAGCGTTAAGCGCGATCATCTTGGTGCGGTAAAAGTCGAAGAACTCCGCAGGATGCGCCTCGTAAAAGCTATGCGACAGCATGGTCTCGGGCGGATAGGCAAACTGCTGGTGATACAGGCCGTCCACGCTGCGGAAATCGGGGATGCCACTTGCCGTGGAAACACCAGCGCCGCCAAAGAAGACCACGCGCTTGTGGGTGTCAAACAGATCCGCCAGCGCGGCGGAGGCCTGCCTGGGGTCCGATATTGCCTGCGTCATATGAGTCCTCCGTCCTTGTTAGTCGGGCAGCGTTGAGCGACGTCCCAGCATGCGGCCTTTAAGTCAGCATGCACGGAGCCCACCCCGCCCCTGTTGCGCTAATCTTAAGCCTGCCAACCCCGTCGAAAGGACACCATGCCTCAGACTTACACTTTCGCCTCGTGGAACGTCAACGGCCTGCGCGCCGTGCTCAAAAAGGACCCGAGCTTTATCCAGATTGCGCAAGAACTCGACGTCAATATCCTGGCGCTGCAAGAGACCAAGCTGCAGGAGGGCCAGGTCGATATCGACCTGCCCGGCTATCACCAAACCTGGAGCTACGCCGAGCGCAAAGGCTATTCGGGCACCGCGGTCTTTAGCCGCCAGGAACCGCTGCGCGTGCTGCACGCCGACGCGCTGTTACCCTACGCCGGCGAGGGCGAGGCCGCCGAGCTCGTTGCCCAAGCCGCAACCGAGGGCCGCGTCTGTGCGCTCGAGTTCGACAAGTTTTGGTTTGTGGATGTCTACACGCCCAACGCGCAAAACGAACTCGCGCGCATCGATGTGCGCATGGCCTGGGACGATGCCTATCGCGGCTTTTTGAGCGCGCTTGAGCGCGAGAGCGGCAAGCCCGTCGTAACTTGCGGCGACTTTAACGTGGCGCACGAGGAGATCGACCTTAAGAACCCCAAGTCCAACCGCGGCAACGCGGGCTTTTCGGACGAAGAACGCGGCAAGTTTACCGAGCTGCTCAACGCCGGCTTCACCGATACCTGGCGCGCGGCAAACCCCGACGTCGAGGGCGTCTACAGCTGGTGGAGCTACCGCTTTAATGCTCGCAAGAACAACGCCGGCTGGCGCATCGATTATTTCCTGGTGAGCGACGCAATCGCCGACAACGTACGCGACACCGGCATCCGCGGCGACATCTTTGGCAGCGACCACTGCCCCGTCACCCTCACGCTAGAACTCTAGCCCCAATTGATCCCCTGGGGACGGAGGAAAAGGGATCATTTTCACCTCGCGAGGGAACCCACGCGGCCCTCCCGCCACGGAACTGACCCATCTACTACGTTTAAGCCACTACCCTCAACCACAGCGAACAACGCAAAAAGAAAACCGCAGGTAGAAAGCCTGCGGTTTTTCATAAAACGCGGTCATGGTCGGGGGTATCAAGCTAAACGTAGTAGATGGGCCAGTTTCGTGGCAAGCGCCGCCAACTGATTCCCCGGGGACGTCTGGAGACGGAGGAAAACGGATCGATTTGGCTCTCTGAGGGCCACGATGCCCGTCATATCAGCCGGCCATTCCAAAACTATGCCGGTTTACGGGGCTGAATCGCGAACCCCCAACCATACGCAATTCCGAAATAATAAAACCTCAGGTAAACGGCTTGCTCTATTTTGAAAAAAGCCGGTATGGTCGGCCTACGCTAATCTAGCCCCGTAAACCGGCATAGTTTTGAAATGGTACTTCGGAAGTATTGATTCACGCCCCGGCGCAACCAGCCCTACAGCCCGTATTTCACGACAACGCGGTTGATCCGTCGACACCAAGGCTTGTAGAGGGCGGCCAAGAACACGCAGGTCGCGAGGCCGTGTGTGATATCGAACGGCACTGCCGTGGCAAGACGCGCCACGACGCCCGCCCACGTGAGCGGTTGTACAAAACCGATAATGTCGTACGCGTTGATCACCACGCCGTACAGCAGACCCGAAGCAAAGCCGTACGCCATCAGCGCCGGCATGCGCACGGTTCCATCCGCACGGTCGAACGCACCGGCATGCGCCAGCGCACCGCCAACATAGCCAACCAGGCCCCAGGCATACATCTGCCATGGCGTCCACATGCCCTGCCCAAAAAAGAAATTGCTGGTCAGTGCTGCCAACGCGCCGACCATGAAGCCGTTGCGACGCCCGAGCGTCGCCCCGGCGATGATGGCGATGGCGCTCACGGGTTTAAAGTCGGGAATGGGGCCGAACAAGATGCGGCCCGCCGCCGCCAGCGCCGCCAGCACCAGCGTGGGCATAATCTGGCGCAGGCCCGGTCGCGACGCCTCGTAGCCTGCAAAGAACAGCGCAAGCACCAGCGCCACCACGACAAGCATGGCGAGCGCCGCCTGCTCAACGCCCGCCAGCAACGCCGTTGCCATCACCGCCGGCACCGCCAACAACAGCGGAATCTCCAGTTTTGTGAGTAAACGCGAGAAACGACAGTCCGTCATCCCATCACGCCCTATAGAACACGTTGTCGGCAAAGAAGTCGGCCGGGGGCTCCACGCAGGCAATCTCGCCGTCAAACATCATGGCGACGTCGTCGGCTACCTGCTCGGCAAAGTCCAAATCGTGCGTAGCCATGATGACGGTGCCGCCTGCCTGCGCGTGCTTGCGCAAAGCGCAGGCGATGATGCGGCGGCTCTCCAGGTCCAAGCCCTTCGTGGGCTCGTCAAGCAGCAGCAGCTCGGGGCCGATCAGCAGCAGCTTTGCCAGTGCGAGCAGCTGGCGCTGTCCGCCCGAGAGGTCGTAGGGGTGGCGCGTCTC
>DBEZXT010000133.1:0-11761 GCA_048291645.1 Collinsella aerofaciens
GCGTCGACCAGGTCAAGCTGATCCCCTGCGGCGGCGGCGACCCGATCGCGGCCTCCCGCGAGCAGTGGAACGACGGCTCCAACACTCTGTGCGTCGAGCCCGGCAAGATCTGCGTCTACGCCCGCAACACCGTCACCAACGACGTGCTGTACAAGGAGGGCCTGGACCTTCTCGTCGTGCCCTCCGCCGAGCTCTCCCGCGGCCGCGGCGGCCCGCGCTGCATGAGCATGCCCTTCTGGCGCGAGGACCTCTAAGGTCTTCAAGGACCCGTACAGGTCATAATACATACATCTAGCTGCCATTAGATGTCTTCCATTGGGGCGGTGCGGGTTTTCGCACCGCCCCAATCTTGTATGAGGAACGTCAACACGGTTGGATGACTGCTTTTGTAAGGAGCTTGGCCATGGGCATCAAGACGATTGGCGTTGAGGAATGGCTCAACGTTTGGGAGAAGAGCGCCACGTGGGACATCGCCCAGTCGACGATCTCGTCGCTCACCATGGGCGAGCTGCGCGCGCTCGATGAGCAGGACGGCGCCACGTTCTACGAGCGCCTGGACCGCGAGAAGATGAACTACGGCTGGATCGAGGGTTCGCCGGAGTTTAAGGCTGAGGTTGCCAAGCTGTATCGTCGCGAGGTCAATCCCGATCACATTCTGCAGACCAATGGCTGCACGGGTGCGAACCTCAACGCCATCATGGCCGTGGTCGAGCCCGGCGACCACGTTATCGCCGAGTGGCCTACCTATGCGCCGCTCTATGAGATCCCACGTACGCTCGGCGCCGAGGTCGAGTATTGGGAGCTTCGCGAGGGGCTCGGATGGAAACCCGATATCGAACAGCTCAAGCGCCTCGTTCGTCCCAACACGAAGCTCATCTGCATCAACAACGCATCGAACCCCATCGGTACGGTGCTCGATGCCGATATGCTCGGCCAGATTGCCGAGATCGCCCGTTCGGTGGGCGCCTACGTGCTGTGCGACGAGGTGTATCTGCCGCTCGAAAACACTGAGTCCTTTATGTCGATGGTCGACGTGTACGAGAGGGCCGTTGTCACCAACTCGTTGTCGAAGACCTATTCGACGCCTGCGGCCCGCGTGGGCTGGGTCGTGGCAGACGAAGAGGTGTCCAACCGCATCCGTACCTATCGCGATTACACCATGATCTGCGGCGGCGTGTTCAACGATGCCCTGGCGACCTATGTGCTTGAGCACAAGGACAAGATCCTCGAGCGCAATCGCAAGATCGTGTTTGGCAACCGCGATATCGCGCAGGCTTGGATCGATACGCAGCATCGCGTTTCCTGGACGGCCCCGCAGGGCGTGTCTACCTCGTTAATCCAGCTGGATATTCCCGAGGACGACGAGGAGTTCTGCAAGCGCCTGCTGTCCGAGAGGGGAGTGCTGCTGGTACCCGGCAGCCGCTTTGAGCTTCCCTGCGGCGCACGCCTGGGCTACTGCGCGAGCGAGGACGTTCTGCGTGAGGGCCTGAGGCTTTTGGGCGAGGCGCTGGCGGAGTTTGATCGCTAGGATTCCGATGATCTTCGAGGGCCTTATCTAAATTGGCCGAAGATAATCGAAAATGGACCCGTTTCCCTAGGGGAAGCGGGTCCGTTTTTCTATACCGAGAAGTCAAGTTGTTACAAATGGGGCCGTAAAGCGAGCCGGTATCCGCTGGGCCTTATACTGAGTTTCCGGTGAACGGTATCAAGCGTCTGGTAAACGGTAATTTATTTACCAGAAATGAATAGGACAAACTTTTTTCTGAATAAAAATGAAAATGGTTGAGACGCGGTGTGAACCGCTAATTCTATTCATAGCTTTATTGGAAATATGCAATTTGAGGATGGTTTAACAAAGTTTAGTTCCATTTGATTTTAGGATTAAAACGCGTTTAAGCACGTAAATACGCTTTATTAAGATGAAGTGTGCCATGCGTGAAGTATATGTGTATGCCGTTCACCCCCTATAAAAAACCGTTCGGGGGCAAGGTGGAAGTATGAGCTGATTTTGGATATAAATATGTCGTCAGCAATAACGCCTCACACGGAGGGGCGCTAACGAATCGGCCCTGACAAGGGCCCGAAAGAAAGGTAGGAGGCCATGACGAAAGGTCTGCACGTGCCTTCCGAGATCGGCAAGCTCAGGAAGGTCTGCCTGCACCGTCCCGGCGACGAGCTCCTCAACCTGCCGCCCGACGAGCTCGAGCGACTCCTGTTCGACGACGTCCCGTTCCTGGAGGTCGCGCAGCAGGAGCACGACACCTTCGCCCAGATCCTGAGGGACCAGGGCGTGGAGGTCCTCTATCTCGAGAACCTCGTCGCCGAGGTGTTCGGCCAGGTCCCCGGCGCCCGCGCCGAGTTCACCGACCAGTACATCGCCGAGGCCGGCATCCGCGGCCAGCACATGCCGCAGATCGTCCGCGAGAAGCTGGACTCCATCGAGGACAACCTCGAGTTCGTCAAGAAGACCATGGCCGGCATGACCAAGTCCGAGATCGACATGCCCCTCACGGCGTCCACGACCCTCGACTCCCTGGTCAACTCCGAGTCCGAGTCCGACCTGATCATCGACCCGATGCCCAACCTCTACTTCACCCGCGACCCGTTCGCGGTCGTCGGCGAGGGCGTCAACCTCAACCGCATGTACTCGGTCACCCGCAACCGCGAGACCCTGTACGGCAAGTACGTCTTCAAGTACCACCCCGACTACAAGGACGTCTCGCTGTACTTCCGCCGCGACTGCCAGTTCCACACCGAGGGCGGCGACGTGCTGAACATCAACGAGAAGACCCTCGCCGTCGGCATCTCCCAGCGCACCCAGGCCGCCGCGATCGACGTCATGGCCCAGAACATCTTCTGGAACTCCGACTCCAAGGTCGAGCGCATCCTGGCCTTCGACATCCCGGTCTCGCGCGCCTTCATGCACCTCGACACGGTCTTCACCCAGATCGACGTCGATAAGTTCACGATCCACCCCGCCATCATGGGCACCCTGCGCGTCTACGAGCTGACCGCCGGCAAGAACCCGGGCGACGTGAACATCCGCCTGATCGAGGACACCCTCGAGCACGTCCTGGAGGACGCCACCGGCGTCGACCAGGTCAAGCTGATCCCCTGCGGCGGCGGCGACCCGATCGCGGCCTCCCGCGAGCAGTGGAACGACGGCTCCAACACCCTGTGCGTCGAGCCCGGCAAGATCTGCGTCTACGCCCGCAACACCGTCACCAACGACGTGCTGTACAAGGAGGGCCTGGACCTTCTCGTCGTGCCCTCCGCCGAGCTCTCCCGCGGCCGTGGCGGCCCGCGCTGCATGAGCATGCCCTTCTGGCGCGAGGACCTCTAAGTCTTTAACGTTTCCGGTGCGGTCCCCCTACAACCGCACCGGTTTCGCCCGTCAAACGGGCACCACTACTACTTTTAGTAATTCATTTCTTCGAAAGGAATCGAACCATGGGTGTTAACCTCTCCGGCCGTAGCTTCCTCAAGCTTCTCGACCTCACCACCGAGGAGATCGAGTACCTGCTCAAGCTCTCCAAGAACTTCAAGGACATGAAGCGCGCTGGCGTTCCGCACCGCTATCTCGAGGGCAAGAACATCGTCCTGCTCTTCCAGAAGACCTCCACTCGTACTCGCTGCGCCTTCGAGGTCGGCGGCATGGATCTGGGCATGGGCGTCACCTACCTCGATCCCGGTTCGTCCCAGATGGGCAAGAAGGAGTCCATCGAGGACACCGCCCGCGTTCTCGGCCGCATGTATGACGGCATCGAGTTCCGTGGCTTTGCCCAGGACGACGTCGAGGAGCTCGCTGCTAAGTCCGGCGTGCCCGTGTGGAACGGCCTGACCACCGAGTGGCACCCCACCCAGATGCTCGCCGACATCCTGACCGTCCAGGAGAACTTCAACTACGACATCAAGGGCAAGACCCTCGTCTTCATGGGCGACTGCAAGAACAATGTCGCTCGCTCCCTCATGGTCGTCTGCTCCAAGCTCGGCATGAACTTCGTGGCCTGCGGCCCCGAGGAGTGCATGCCCGCCGACGACGTCATCGAGGCCTGCAAGCCCATCGCCGAGGCTAACGGCTGCACCATCAAGCTGACCACCGACGTCAAGGACGGCGTCACCGGTGCCGACGTTATCTACACCGACGTGTGGGTCTCCATGGGCGAGCCCGACGAGGTCTGGGCCGAGCGCATCGCTCAGCTCACCCCGTATCGTGTTACCTCCGAGGTCATGGCTATGGCCAACCCGGGTGCTATCTTCCTGCACTGCCTGCCCAGCTTCCACGACACCAACACCACCATTGGCGCCGAGAAGTGCGAGCAGTTCGGCATCACCGAGCAGGAGGTCACCGACGAGGTCTTCGAGAGCCCCGCTTCCAAGGTCTTCGACGAGGCCGAGAACCGCATGCACACCATTAAGGCTGTCATGTACGCCACGCTCAAGTAAGAGCATCTAGCATCTCGCTCGGGGTGTATTGCTGCACACCCCGAGCGGTTTTATCTGGTAATAATCTCGCATCAAGCGGCAGGCACGGCACGGAAGAGCCGCTTCTGGCGAGATCAGTAAATGATTTATGAAGGGGGGATGAGAACTATGACTGAGACCGCTAAGAAAAAGCGCGGTATGCCTTCATCGTTCACCATTCTTCTTGCTCTGCTGGCAATTGTCGCAGTGATTACCGTTATCGTCTCCGGCACGTCCGGCGGCGCGGTTACTGCCGCCCGTCTGAGCGATTTCTGCACCGCCCCGATTAAGGGCTTCGCTGACGCTCTGCCCGTCTGCCTCTTCGTTATGATCCTGGGCGGCTTCCTCGGCATGATGACCGAGACCGGCGCTCTGGACAACGGCATCGCCGTTCTGGTGCAGAAGCTTAAGGGCAACGAGATTATGCTCATTCCCGTGCTGATGCTCATCTTCTCCCTCGGTGGTACCACCTATGGTATGTGCGAGGAGACCGTTCCCTTCTACGCCCTGCTCGCCGCTACCATGATGGCTGCTGGCTTCGACCCCATGGTCGGTGCCGCTACCGTCCTGCTCGGCGCTGGCTGCGGCTGCCTGGGCTCCACGGTTAACCCGTTCGCCGTCGGCGCTGCCGTCGACGCTCTGACCGGCGTTGGCATTGAGGTCAACCAGTCCATCATCATCGGCCTCGGTGCCGTCCTGTGGATTGTCACTACCGCTATGTCCATCTTCTTCGTGATGAGCTACGCCAAGAAGGTCAAGGCTGACAAGGGTTCCACCATCCTGTCGATGCAGGAGCTCAAGGACGCCGAAGAGGCTCACGGCAAGGCTGCTTCCGAGGTCCACAAGGAGGTCAAGCTCACCGGTCGTCAGAAGGGTGTTCTGATCGCCTTCGCCTTCACCTTCGTCGTCATGATCGTCGGCTTCATTCCGCTGGCCGACCTCAACGAGGGCGTCGCCAACTTCTTCGACGCTGGCGCTGTCTACGACGCCGACGGTAACGCCGTCGTCCAGGGCTGGTCTGCCCTGATCACCGGCCTGCCCATTGGCCAGTGGTACTTCGACGAGGCTTCCACCTGGTTCTTCCTCATGGCCGTCCTGATCGGTATCATCGGTGGCCTGTCCGAGAAGCAGATCGTTAACACCTTCATCACCGGCGCTGCCGACATGATGTCCGTTGTTCTCGTCATCGCCCTCGCTCGTGGTATCTCCGTCCTCATGGCTAACACCGGCCTCGACGTCTTCGTCCTCGACGCTGCCGCCAATGCCCTGGCTGGCCTGTCCGGCGTGATCTTCGCTCCCATGAGCTTCCTGGTCTACTTCGGCCTGTCCTTCCTGATCCCCTCGACCTCCGGTATGGCCACCGTCTCCATGCCCATCATGGGACCGTTGGCTGTTAAGCTCGGCTTCTCGCCCGAGGTCATGGTCATGATCTTCTCCGCCGCCATCGGTGTCGTGAACCTGTTCACCCCGACCTCCGGCGCCATCATGGGCGGTCTCGCCCTGGCCAAGATCGAGTGGACGACCTGGCTCAAGTTTGCCCTTAAGCTCATCGTCGCGCTCTCCGTCGTCTGCGCCATCATCCTGACCGTCGCCTGCGTGTTGCTCTAAGTACCCAACGGGTACCCCACGGAAACCTTGACGATCCTGTAAAGGATCACCTGGTCATCGTCTGTCCGGTGGGGTCAACCCACCGGTAGACTCCTACCTTTAGCCCCCTTCCGTTCCGTGCGCGGGAGGGGGCGCTCTTGTGTTCCGGCGTTTTACCAAACGCCGGAACCGCTCGACGCTGCAAGCCCGCCAGAGCGGCAATCTGACGTTCAATCGTCGGGCATGGCCAAAAGGCCTATGCCCTCCTCTTTCACGTCACCTTGCTCGCTCTGGCGGGCTTTCGCTGGCTTATGCTCAACCTGCGGCGCTGCCATCGTTGGTGCTGAGCGACTTGTTCCCCGCCTCAAATTAGCCATCCTGGGTCCCCGGTGGTTGCGGTGGGCGTGTTTGGTTGGTGCCTGTTGATGGTTTGGGTATCGGGGAGGGCGGGCTCCGTTATAATCGCCTAGAACATTAAATGGAAACGGGACGGGAGCCATACATGCGCCAGGGTTTCGACAACGCGAAATATATCGAGCTGCAGGCCGCTCATATTAAGGAGCGCATCTCGCAGTTTGGTGGCAAGCTCTATTTGGAGTTTGGCGGTAAGCTGTTCGATGACTATCATGCGAGCCGCGTGCTGCCGGGTTTTGAACCGGACAGCAAGTTCCGCATGCTCAAGAGCATCGCCGACGATGTCGAGGTTATCATCGCGATCAACGCGAACCACATCGAGAAAAACAAGGCTCGTGGTGACCTCGGCATTACCTATGACGAGGATGTGCTGCGCCTGGTTGACCTGTTTCGCGGCAACGGCTTTGCTGTCGCGGCTGTGGTCATCACCCAGTACGCCGGCCAGCCCGCTGCCGATGTGTTCCGCAACCGCCTGAACGCGCTCGGTATTCCCGCCAAGCTGCACTATCCCATCGAGGGGTATCCGCACGATGTCGATCTGATCGTGTCCGACGATGGCTACGGCAAGAACGAGTTTGTCGAGACCACCCGACCGCTCGTCGTGGTCACTGCCCCCGGTCCTGGCTCGGGCAAGCTTGCCACCTGCCTGTCTCAGCTCTATCACGAGCACAAGCATGGCACGGCCGCCGGCTATGCCAAGTTCGAGACCTTCCCTGTCTGGAATCTTCCTCTGACGCATCCGGTCAATATTGCCTACGAGGCCGCCACGGCTGACCTCGACGACGCCAATATCATCGATTCGTTCCACCTTGAGGCCTACAACAAGACCACGGTCAACTACAACCGCGACGTCGAGGCCTTCCCGGTAGTCCGTGCCCTGATGGAAAAGATCCTGGGCAAGAGCCCCTACCAGAGCCCTACGGACATGGGCGTCAATATGGTCGGCTTTGCCATCACCGATGACGATGCCTGCCGCGACGCTTCCAAGATGGAGATCGTCCGCCGCTACTTTACCGCGGTCGAAAATGTGCGCCGTACCGGCGTGGGCGATGAGCAAGTCGACCGTCTCAAGATTATTATGAAGAAAGCTGGCATCGATAAGAACTACTCACCGGCGCGCTCGGCAGCCCTCACCAGGGAGCAGCTGACGGGTGGTCCCGTGGGTGCCATGGTCATGCCCGATGGCTCCGTGGTGACCGGCAAGACTTCCACGCGCCTGGGCGCCGCGAGCTCGCTCATCATGAATGCACTTAAGCATGTCTCGGGCGTCGACCTTGAGCTCGAGGTCATTAGCGATGAAGCGATCGAGCCCATCAGCAAGCTCAAGACGCATTTCCTGGGCAGCAAAAACCCGCGCCTCCACACCGACGAGACGCTTATGGCGCTGTCGATCACCTCGGCCACGAGTGAGACGGCCGCTCGCGTCCTTTCGGGCCTGGAGCAGCTGCGCGGTTGCGATGCCTTCTTTAGCGTGATTATCTCGCCGACGGACGAGACGGTACTGCGCAAACTGGGTATCAACGTGTGCTGCGAGCCCAAGTTTGAGCGCCGCGGTTTCTTCCATCGCTAAGTTTGAAGCACCGCGGTAATTGCATTGCATTTTGGCCGTATCGGGTTAGCGCCCGGTACGGCTTTTTGATCAATAAAGCGCCTATTTCGGCGAAAAGTAGCTGTTTACCTGCCTAGAAACAATTTGAGCGGTATACAATAACCGTAACTGTTTCATCCTTAGCGGGATGCCGCATGATGGATATTACCTGCCATCGTGAGGTGTGTCGGTCGCGCACGGCGCGTTAGATGCTCGTGCTCGGTTTGAGGAGGCTGCTATGGCGGGCAAGGGTCGTGCGAGTGTCAACGATATGAAGCGTGTCGAGGTGCTGGTATTGATGGAGATCGACCAGCAAACCGAAGACAATGGCGGGCCGTATGGTTTCTCGCGCAAAACGCTTGCCGAGCGCGTGGGGGTTTCGCCGTATCGTGCCCGCGCCGCAATCGATCGCTTGGATTCCGAAGGCATGATTGATGTCGTCTCGCGTTATAGCGACGACGGCGGTCAGCTTGCAAATGGCATTTGCCTCACCGAACGTGGCGAGTGGTATCTTGAGGGCGTCCGTACCGGCATGCTCGTTCAAGAAATGCTTGAGGACGAGGTTTCTGATCGATAGCAGCATGTAACCCTTGCCATAGCGACGCCGCCTGGGAAACCGGGCGGCGTTTTGTTTCAAGATTGAGAAATGCAATCTCACGCGAGAAAAATTGCGAACGGTCCGCGGCGCGAGTATTACAATGAAGACCCGTAAGATGTGGATAAACAACTTCTACGGGAAGCGCAGGTAACTCAATATGACCAAGCATGTGTTCGTAACCGGTGGCGTGGTTTCGTCTCTGGGCAAGGGTATCACCGCGGCCTCGCTGGGCCGTCTGCTCAAGTCGCGTGGCTACAAAGTAACGATGCAGAAGGCTGATCCGTATCTGAACGTCGACCCCGGTACCATGAGCCCCTTCCAGCATGGTGAGGTCTTCGTTACCGAGGATGGTTACGAGTCCGACCTGGACCTGGGTCATTACGAGCGCTTTATTGATGAGAACCTGACCCGCGATTCCAACTTTACGACCGGCGCCATCTATAAGAGCTTGATCGCCCGCGAGCGTCGCGGCGACTTTTTGGGCGGTACCGTGCAGGTGATTCCTCACGTCACCAATGCCATTAAGGACAAGTTCCGCCGCATCGAGGAGCAGACCGGCTCCGATGTAGTCATCACCGAGCTGGGCGGCACGATCGGCGACATCGAGTCCCAACCGTTTGTCGAGGCCATCCGTCAGTACCGCAAGGAGGCCGGCCCCGAGAACGTCTGCTACATCCACGTGTCGCTCGTTCCCTATATCGCCGCCGCCCACGAGGTCAAGACCAAGCCCACGCAGCATTCCGTCAAGGAGCTCCGCAGCTTTGGCATCCAGCCCGATATCATCGTGCTGCGCTCCGACCACCATATCGATGACGCTATCCGCGGAAAGATCGCAAGCTTCTGCGACGTCGACACCGATTGTGTCTTTACCAACGAGGACTGCGCGAGCATTTACGATGTTCCGCAGCTGCTTGCCGAGCAGGACTTTGACCTGCGCATTTGCGAGCGCCTAGGTCTGGACCCGCGTGAGCGCGACATGAGCGAGTGGAACGAGTTCCTGCGCAAACAGAATCACGCCAACCATCACGCCGACAAGGTGAAGATCGCTGTCGTGGGCAAGTACACGCAGCTGCCCGATGCGTACCTGTCGGTTATCGAGGCCCTGCACCATGCGGGCGTCTTCTACGATCGCCATGTGGACGTCCAGCTGGTCGACGGCGAGAGCCTCGACGAGCAGAATGTCTCCGAGGTTCTGGGCGACGCCTCGGGCATCCTGGTCCCCGGCGGCTTTGGCAAGCGCGCCCTGGAGGGCAAGATCCTCGCGGCCGAGTTTGCCCGTGAGCACAAGATTCCGTATCTGGGCATTTGCCTGGGTATGCAGGTGGCCGTGTGCGAGTTCGCCCGCAACGTCGTCGGCCTTGCCGGCGCCAGCTCCTCCGAGTTCGATCCGGACGGCCCGTTTAGCGTCATCGATCTGATGAGCTCGCAGGAGGACGTGACCGAGAAGGGCGGCACCATGCGCCTGGGCGCCTATCCGTGTAAGCTCGCCGCCGATACCCTTGCTCGCGAGGCATATGGCGAGGAGCTCGTCTACGAGCGTCACCGTCATCGCTTTGAGTTCAACAACGCCTTCCGTGACCAGCTCGAGGACGCCGGCTTGGTTATCTCGGGTCTGTCGCCCGACGAGCGCCTGGTCGAGATGGTCGAGCTGCCGCGCGACGTGCATCCGTGGTATGTGGCAACCCAGGCTCATCCCGAGTTCAAGAGCCGCCCGACCAACCCGCAGCCGCTGTTCCGCGAGTTCGTGCGCGCTTCGATCGGCCAGCACGAGGGTGTCGACCGTCTGCAGGTGACGCCCATGAACCTCGCTACGGACTAAGGGTGCCGGCGAATAAGGAACATACCGAAGCTACTCCCTCGTCGCTCGCCGTGGCGGCGGGGGAGTATCTCGATTACCTCGCGGTCGAGCGGGGTTTGGCGCGCAACACGATTGCGGCCTATCGTCGTGACCTGACGACGTACTGCGCCTATCTGGAGCGGGCGGGTATTGTGTCTTTTGAAGAGGTGACCCGTCAGGTCGTGGAGGGCTTTGTCGCCGACCGTCGCGATGGGGGCTATTCGGATGCCTCGGTGGAGCGTGCGCTTGCGGCCGTGAAGGGCCTGCATGCCTTTTTGGTGCGCGATGGGGCTGTGGCCCAAAATCCAACGGCGGCGTTGCGCCTGCCTAAAAAGGCTGAGCGTTTGCCGGAGTATCTATCGGTGGAGGATGTCTCGGCGCTGCTCGATCAAGACTTCCCCGAGGGCGAGATGGGCTTGCGCGACCATGCCATCTTGGAAGTGCTCTACGGATGCGGTTTGCGTGTGAGCGAGTTGGTGGGGCTCGATGTGGGCGATATCCATATCGACGATGGCTTTGTGCTCGTTCGTGGTAAGGGCTCGAAGGAACGCCTGTCCCCGCTGGTAGGAAGCGCGGCGCGAGCTCTGACGCTTTATGTAACTGAGGGGCGTTCTCGCTTGGCGGCCCATGCCCGCGGAACCGAGACCTCGGCGGTCTTTTTAAATAAGAACGGCCGCCGTCTGTCGCGCCAGGGCATCCATGCCATCTGTGAGCGCTACGGGCGCCAGGTGGGACTGGTGGGGCTCCATCCCCATACGCTGCGTCACTCCTTTGCCACCCATATGCTTGCGGGCGGCGCAGACCTCCGTGTGCTACAGGAGATCTTGGGACATGCCGATATATCGACCACGCAGGTCTACACGCATGTCGATCGTACGCAACTGACCGAGGTCTATCTGGCGGCGCATCCGCTGGCACATCGCTAGCACCTCGCTGACCTGCATATTTATAAATATTAAAGGGGACGGGACCCAGATTGCCGAGACGCACTTTTGCGCGCATGGGCAATCTGGGGCCCGTCCCATTTTTCGCCAGACACCGACGCGGTGGTGGGCCGTGTGTGTCGTGGGTGGGGGAGTTTGGGGGCGATGTGAACGGCGTGTAAAGGGACGTAAAAATCGCCTCAAGGTCAACTTGAAGGTTGAGGTTCGCGGGCGTGGTTCTACAGGTGGCATCACGCCTTTGCTGAAAACACAACATATTGTGTTTTCGAACATATGCTTGGGGGTGTTTTGCAATATATGGTGAGTGGAGTGGTGGGGCGGGGTGAGGG
>DBEZXT010000134.1:0-3757 GCA_048291645.1 Collinsella aerofaciens
ATGTTAAAGCGGTGCCGTGACGGCTCGATTTCTGCTGCGTTACGATACGTTCTCGATTGCGATTCCACGATGTTTCGGCTGCGTGACCATTGTGTTTCGCCTTGCCGGGGCGCTGATGGCGAAGGGAGGGGCCGTGCAATACCGTGTTGACCCCAAAAGTGGTAACCGAATATCCGCTCTGGGTCTGGGCTGCATGAGGTTTCCCGGTGCACCGGTGCACCCCGATGCGAAGACAGCCGATGCCATCATTTCCCGTGCCGTGGAGCAGGGGATTAACTACCTGGATACGGCCTATCTCTATCCCGGCAACGAAGCTTGTGTGGGCGCTTCGCTTGAGCGCCTAGGCCTACGCGACCAGGTGTTGCTCGCGACCAAGCTGCCACATGCTTCGTGCAAATGCACGGAGGATTTCGATCGGTTCTTCGACGAGCAGCTGCGCCGCCTGCAGACCGACCATATCGACTATTACCTTATGCACAACATCACCTCGCCTGCACAGTGGGAGCGCGTGGTGGCGTTGGGCATCGAGGACTGGGTCGCGCGTCAAAAGGCGGCGGGACGCATTCGCCAGATCGGTTTTTCATACCACGGCAGCGCGGCGGACTTCCTCACGATGCTCGATGCGTATGAGTGGGACTTTTGCCAGATCCAGTACAATTACGCTGGAGAGCGCTATCAGGCGGGAACGGCGGGGCTCATGGCCGCCGCCGAGCGAGGCCTCGCGGTGTTTGTGATGGAGCCGCTGCTGGGCGGGCGTTTAGCGGGCAAACTGCCGCCACGGGCTCGCGCTGTGCTCGATAGTGCCCGTGACCCGCATTTGCTCACTCCTGCCGCCTGGGGTCTTTCGTGGGTGTGGAATCATCCTCAGGTGACGATGCTGCTTTCGGGTATGACCGATACCGCGCAGGTGGATGAGAATTCGTCACTGGCAGACCTCGCATTGCCGAATTCGATGACTGCCAACCAGCTCGACACGATCGCGCACGTGCTGGATGAGTTTGAAAAATCGAATCGCGTGCCCTGCACGGGATGCAGCTACTGCATGCCATGTCCCAAGGGTATCAACATTCCCGGCTGCTTTGCCGCCTACAACGCGAGCTATGCGCACAGCTGGTTTACGGGGCTGTCGCAATACTTTACGGCGAGTGCGGTGCGCACGAGCGAGCCCAAGCTGGTGAGCAATTGCGTCAAGTGCGGCAAATGCGCACGTCACTGCCCGCAGCACATTGATATTCCCGAGCGTCTCGACGATGTGCGCCGACGTTTCCAGCCTGGTCCCGTAACGGCCGCGCTTAAAGCCTTTTGCAAAACGCGCTCCTGATGCCCCTTTTATAACTTGCGGTGGAATAGTTCCTGTTTGCGGCAGAATAGGGGCCAAGCAGGAACTATTCCACCGCAACTGAAGGGGGCTGTCGTGGGCCATCGGGATTCATGCGATGATTTGCGCGAGGTTCGTTGGGGCGTTTTGGGCGCTGGGCGCATTTCACATCGATTTGCATCGTCGCTCAAGGAGGTGGACGGGGCACGGCTTGTGGCTGCCGCCGGTCGCACTCCTCCGCATGTTGAGGAGTTTTGCAGGGCGTTTTCGATTGATGCCGTGCACAGTTATGCCACAGCTGACGATAACGGCGATGCGGCTTATGATGCGTTGATTGCCGACCCCGATGTCGACGTAATCTACTTGGCTCTTCCACATGGCATGCATGCGCATTGGGTCTGTCGGGCGCTACGCGCGGGAAAGGCCGTGCTGTGCGAAAAGCCGGCCGTTTTGAATGAAGAAGAGGCCCATGCGATCGCCTTCGTTTCCCGTGAGCGCGGCGTGCTGTTTATGGAGGCGATGAAAAATCGGTTTTGCCCGATGCGCACTCGCGTGAAGGACTTGCTTGCTTCGGGTGAGCTCGGCCGTATCGTTTCGATCGAAAGCGTGCAAAAACTTGATTATGGTGAGCCCCCTTCGAGTTATCTGCTCGACCCGTTGCAGGGTGGCTGTCTATATGACATGGGCTGCTATGCGGTCGGGTGGTTTGATGATCTGCTTGCGGGTGCGTGCGATGTTTCGTCTCGTGAAGTTTGCTGGCGTGACGTATCGGGCGGCCGCGTTGATTGGGTCGACGAGATTCGTATGAGCGTCGGCGGCATACCCATTCATATGGCGTGCGACGGCAAAGCGGCATATGAAAGC
Source organism: Collinsella aerofaciens (assembly GCA_048291645.1). Taxonomy (GTDB): domain Bacteria; phylum Actinomycetota; class Coriobacteriia; order Coriobacteriales; family Coriobacteriaceae; genus Collinsella; species Collinsella aerofaciens_CG. Next base: position 2,183 of record DBEZXT010000134.1, read on the forward strand.
CGCTTAACGATTGACTGCGAGCGAGGCTCGTTGGAAATCGAGCGCCTCCATCGTCCCGAGCTCGCCTATGTGAAGTACTCCGACGGACGAATGCTCGAAATAAAAGCCCCGTTTGAGGTCGATGATTTCTACGGCGAAATCCAGCATGCGACCCAGCTCATCCGGGCGGGGAAACTCGAGAGTCCCGTCATGCCCCTTGCCGCCACACAGCGCTGTGCGCACATCATCGATGCGATTCGCTTGAAACTTTAGGGCGTGGGGGCTCGGCGGACCGTGCCCCTGATGCCCCTTTTATAACTTGCGGTGGAATACGGTCTGTTTGCGCCAAAATATGGCACCAATAGACCGTATTTTTCCGCAACTGATGAAGAGGGAGTTGGAGATGCTGACGATCGGGTGTCATCTTTCGACGACGAAGGGCTATCGGGCAATGGGGGAGACGGCGTTGTCCATTGGCGCCAATACCTTTGCATTCTTTACGCGCAACCCGCGCGGCGGCAAGGCGAAAGACCTTGACATGGATGATGTGGCGGCCCTGCGCGAGCTTATGGAACAAAACGATTTTGGCCCACTCGTGGCGCATGCCCCCTATACCTACAACCCCTGTTCTGCCAAAGAGCGGGCGCGCGAGTTTGCCCTGGAGGCAATGGCCGAGGACTTGCAGCGTCTGGAAGCACTGCCCGGCAACTATTACAACTTCCACCCCGGCGCGCATGTGGGGCAGGGGACTGATGCCGGCATTCAGATGATCGTCGACACCTTGTGCCAGGTGATGTTTGAGGGGCAGCAGACGACGGTGCTGCTCGAGACCATGGCAGGAAAGGGTACCGAGGTGGGCCGTAGCTTTGAAGAGCTGGCACGCATTATCGGGGGTGTTGCTGCCAGACGTCCAGAGCTGTCGGCCAAGCTGGGCGTGTGTCTGGATACCTGCCATGTGAGTGATGCCGGCTACGACATCATCCATGATCTGGACGGCGTACTCGACGAGTTCGATCGCGTGGTGGGTATCGAGCGCTTGCGCGCCGTGCATATCAACGATTCGAAGAACCCTTGCGGCGCCCATAAGGACCGCCACGAATGCATCGGTAAGGGTTATTTGGGTAGTGAAGAGTTTGGCGGCGGTATGCAGGTTATGCAGATTATTGTATCGAATAGCCGCTTGCGCGCATTGCCATTCATTTTGGAGACACCGAACGAACTTGCAGGTTATGCGGCTGAAATCAGACTGTTAAGGTCGTTGCAGCAGTAATGACTGTCACAAAGTGCAGTGTTCCATTCACGTTATGGGTTTGTTTCAATCAGTTTTCTAATTGCAGATTCTCCCAAGCGGGTGCATAATAGCCATCAGTTTTTGCAGACCTCTGAATCAAACGGGGTCACCGGAAGGAGACTGATTATGAAGCTCAAGAAGCTTGGCGCATTTGCCGCCACGGGCGCCATGGCGCTCGCCCTCGCACTGACGGGCTGTGGCTCGTCCAACGCCACCTCTGGTTCTGATGCCGGTTCCAGCAGCTCTGACGACGCTAAGGTCGAGAAGGTCGACGGCTCCAAGGAGTACGCGCTCGTCAAGGACGG
>DBEZXT010000135.1:0-10765 GCA_048291645.1 Collinsella aerofaciens
TCGGTTGCCGTGGACAAGGGCAGTCGCGCACTGGGCAAGCAGCTCGGCAAGACGCGCGGCATGTTCAAGGCCTTTAAGGACGAATACCAAAAGGCGAGCGGAGGCTCGTCAAAAGCTACAAAATAGCGACGTACCAAATGATGGGAGGCAAGCCGGAGACCTGTTGCTCCGGCTTGCTGTGTTTATGGGGGAGGGCACATGCGCCAAAACGGATCCAACTTAAACGGGCGTTCGGGCGCGCGTCCGACGGCGCGCCGCGACCTGGGGCAGCTGCCCAGCGGTCAGCGCAAGCGTCACCGTAAGCCCGGCGCGATGTATCTCAACCATAGCCGCGGCTTTAGCGACCGCAGCGCTCGCATCGGCAACAGCCGTACGCCCCGTCGTTCGTCTCGCCTGCCCTATGCGCTCATTGCCGTGGGCTGTGCGCTCGTGCTGTTTATCGCTGCCGTCTTGGGCTACGTCAACCGCAGCGTGGACGTGGAACTCAACGGCCAGAAGACCGCGGTGCGCGTGGGCTCTACGCTGCAGAATCTCATCGATGAACAGGATTTGACTGACACCTACGACGCAGGCGACCTGCTGGCCGTCGATGACAGCGTGCTCAAGCGCCATGGGGGCGAAAAACTGTCGGTGAAGGTCGACGGCAAGCGCGTGAAACAGGGCAAATGGGATAGCCGCGAACTTGAGGGCGGCGAGAAGGTGACGGTCAAGGATGGCCGTAACACCTACGAGAAGCACGAGGTTCAGGCTACGGTTATCGAGCCCAAGCTCAAAGTCGAGGGTACGGGCGCTATCGAGTATGTACAGACGTGGGGTGTCCAGGGCCGCTCCGAGGTGTGGGTTGGTGAGCAGTCGGGCAAGACGCAAGACCGCGGCGAGGTTGTGCCCGCCACCGATTGCGTTGTTGCGTGCGCCAGCGTGGCGCCCAAGGGCAACAAAAAGTACGTGGCGCTGACGTTTGACGAGGGTCCGAGCGGCGCTACCAAACAGATCTTGCAGGTGCTCAAGGAAAAGGGCGTCACCGCGACGTTCTTCCTTTCGGGCGATGCGGCCGAGGCCTCGCCTGCCACGGCCAAGGCGATTGTCGATGCCGGGTGCGAGATCGGATCCAACAGCTACAGCGACGATTCTCTCAAGGGTCAGGACCGTGAGGCGGTACGCGAACAGATCACGAAAGGCACCGATGCGATTAAGTCGGCGACTGGCGTGAAGACGATGCTGCTGCGTGCTCCCTACGCTGCCTTTGACGAGCAAAACTGGATTGATGCGATGGATCTGGTCTCCGCCGTGGTCTCGTGGAATATTGACTCGGGCGACTGGCTGCTCAACGGTGCCGACGAGCAGGTCTCGACGGTGCTCGATTCGGTGACGCCGGGCAATATCGTGCTGCTCACCGACAGAGACGAATGCGCCGAGCAGACGCTCGAGGCGCTGCCGCAGATTATCGACGGCCTCATTGCCGACGGCTACAAGATCGTGACGCTCAGCGACCTGGTCAAGACGGACACGTCGCTGAGCAAAATGCTCACCTCGCTGACGAAGGTCGCCATGCCCAAGGACGCCGTGTTCCCCCAACTTGCCGAGGACGACGACACCACAGAGTAGTCATTGGGTAGTCGTTTAAGAACGTCCCCAATGGCTATGTCACGGATGCGTCAGCGTTTGGTATGCCTGCAATGTGCAGCGCATAAATTCGATGCCGCAGGGCGATGCTGATGCTATAGTTACTGCGGTTAATGAGGGTCAAGAGAAAGGTTACAGGTGAAATCCAAACCTCGACCATACAGTCGATGACCTCATGCAGGTGCTTTTTGCGCATGCACGGGGTGTGAGCGTCGAGTGGCGTGCCGCCCGCGCATGCGTATACATATCCAGAAGCCCCCGGACGCCGCACGCGCGGCCGCATCCGGAGGAATTATGATGGGGAGCACCATTGAATTATCTGAGTGAGATGCTCAAATTGCCGGTCTTGGACGTCGATGGCGAAAAGCTCGGCGTGGTCAACGATTTTGGTATTGCTACCGGCGAAGTTTTTCCGCACGTGACGTCGCTCGCGTTCCGCGGACCCGGCAAGACGCCATTTATGATTAGCTGGCGCAAATGGGTCGACCGTATCGACGAGACGGGTGTACACCTTAAGACGTCGGCCACCGAAATTCGTTTTTCGTACCTGCAGCCGACCGAACTCCTGCTCGCCCGCGACGTGCTCAACAAGCAGATCGTCGACACGCAGGGCATGAAGGTCGTGCGCGTAAACGACATCAAGTTTTCCATGTCGGGCGAAAATCAGCTGCGCCTGCTGGGCGCCGAAGTGGGCGCCCGCGGTCTGCTACGCGCGATCAGCCCCGCACTCGAGCATATCGTCGAGGGCTTTATGAAGCACCTGGGCAAGCCGCTCAGTGAGGACATCATCGCTTGGTCCTACATGGACCTGCTCGATCGCTCGACCAAGAACATTCAACTCTCGGTGTCGCACAAGACGCTTGGCGAGCTGCATCCTGCCGACATCGCCGACATTATCGAGCAGCTCGACCCGCGCCTACGTGCGCAGGTGTTTGCGCAGCTCGATACTGCCCAGGCCGCCGAGGCCATCTCGGAGTTCGATGATGACGAGCTCATGACCGAGATGCTCGAGGGCCTGTCCGATACGGACGCATCGTCGATGCTGGCCATGATGGACCCGGACGACGCCGCCGACCTGATCGACGAGCTCGATTACGAGAAGGCCGAGAAGCTCCTGCGCCTGATGGGCGTCAAGGAGGAGAAGGCGATTCGTAACCTGCTGGGCTATGAGGACAACACCGCCGGCCGCATCATGACCTCGGAGTTTGTCTCGCTGCCCGCCACGGCGACGGTCGGCGATGCCATCGAGGCGATTCGCAAACTCGATGAGGACTTCGAGAGTGTCTATTACGTCTATACCGAGGATCCGAGCGGCATGCTCACCGGCGTGCTCTCGCTGCGCACGTTGATCGTGGCCGACCGCGATGCCACGCTGGGCCAGCTCGCCTATCGCGACCTGGTCTACGTGTCGCCCGACGAGGACCAGGAAGACGTGACGGACGAGATGACCAAGTACGACCTGGTTGCCATCCCTGTCTGCGACGAGAACCGTCATATCCTGGGCATCGTGACCTTCGACGACGCCATGGACGTTATCGCCGAGGAGCATCAGGAGGACCTGCAGATCGCCGGTGTCGGCTCGGGCGATAGCGCGTCGGACGACTCGACGAACGTGCTCAGCTGGTTCGTGCATCGTCAGTACTGGGTCGTCGTGTGGGGCATCGCCTCGTGCATCATGGCAACGGTGCTGGGGACGGCGCTCGGCTCCGCGCATCTGGTGGTGTTCCCCATGTGCGCCATGCCACTCGTGCTGCTGGCGGCCTCGCGCATGGTGTCGTTCGTCAAGAACTACTTCCTGGAGTATGACGGTCACGACGACGAGCCCAAGCCGTATCTGGGGTTCTTCTTCCAGAGCACGGGCATGGGCCTGATTCTGTCGCTCGTGACCTACCTGTGCGCGCAGCTGGTGCGCACCGCCGCGTTCCCCGATGCCACTATGTTTGAGGAGCAGCTCTTTACCGGCTGCTTTAACATCGCGGCCATCATCTGCCTGGTTGGCAACATGAGCGCCGTGATTTACCTGATGGTGCTGTTCTGGCGCGATGAGCACGACCTCAATACGTCGGGTACCGCCATGAACGTCATCGCCGTCATGATCTCGTGTGTGGCGTACTGTGCTGCTGCGGTGCTGCTCACCATGTCGGTCATGGGGTAGGTGGTCGCGTGCAAAATACGAAGCAAAAGCCGAGCACCAAGCAAAAGCTGACCATCGCGGCCATCTTTGGCGCTATGGGCCCCGGTCTTCTGGCGGCGCTTTCGGGCAATGACGCCGGCGGCATCGCCACGTATTCCAGCGCGGGCGCCAGCTATGGCTATAAGATGCTCTGGATGCTTCCCGTCATGACCGTGCTGCTTATCGTGACGCAGGAGACCGCGGCGCGCTGCGGATGCGTCACGGGTAAGGGCCTGGCGTCGCTCATTCGCGAGCGCTTTGGCGTGCGCAAGAGTGTACTTGCTATGGCGGCGCTGTTGATCGCCAACACGGCTGTTACCATTTCGGAGTTTGCGGGCATCGCCAGCGGCCTTGCTCTTTTTGGCGTGCCGGCGAGCATCTCGGTGCCGTTGGTGGCGCTGCTGGTGTGGATGCTTACCATGTCGGGTAGTTTCCAGCGCATCGAGAAGATTCTGCTGCTGGTGAGCTGCGTGTTCGTGACCTATATTGTCGCCGCGTTTATGGCTGGCCCCAACTGGGGCGAGGTGGCAGTCGACCTGGTTGTGCCTAACATTCAAAACGACCCCAGCTACGTGTCGCTCGTGGTCGCAACGATCGGTACTACCATTGCGCCGTGGATGATTTTCTTGGCGCAGAACAACGTGGTCGATAAGAACGCGGGCGAGGACGATATCGTGCTGCAGCGCATCGATACCGTGAGCGGCTCGCTTGCTGCCGATGTCATTGCCGGCTTTATTATCATCACGACCGGTACGGTGTTGTTCCCGGCGGGTATTCAGATTAGCGATGCTGCCGATGCCGCCCGCGCGTTGGAGCCTATTGCGGGTCAGTGGTCCACGGTACTGTTTGCCTCGGGCCTGGTCGCGGCGAGCTTCTTGGCTGCCTGCGTGCTGCCGGGCGTTACGTCGAGCGCTATCTGCGAGGCATTTGGCTGGGAGCGCGGTGCCGACCGCAGCTGGGACGAGGCCCCGGTCTATCGCGGTATCATTACGGCCATCATCGGTATCTCTGCCGTGCTGGTGCTTATGCCCGGCGTCGATCTGTTCCAGATTATGATGACCTCGCAGGTCATCAATGGCGTGCTACTGCCCGTGGTTCTGGTGTTCCAGGTGGTTATTGCCGCTGACCGTCACATTATGGGCGCTAACCGCAACGGCCGCGTGTGGAATGTGCTCACTTGGGCGACTATCGGTGTGATTACGGTGCTCACGGTTGTCATGTTTGTTCTGCAGGCGATGGGTTACAGCGCTTAGCGCCCACTTTTGCTTCCGAACAGGCCGCAGCGATGGACTGCGGCCTGTTTTTTGCCCACGACCTCTTGGGGCCGGCTCGAAAAGAGTGATTTTGGGTTGTTTGCTGCAGGTTACTTGTCGGTGCCCAACTTGTGCGGCTTGAGAGCGAGCGCATTGACGAGCGCGTCGGTGGCAGACTTGACGGCTGCCGGCTGCGGATCGTTGACGTGATCCTCGGGGTGTACGGGCAGGTCCTTCTTGACGGCATCGTGGATCAAGTTGAGGTACTCAGTCACGCCAGTGGTCGATAGGTGCGTGCCATCGCCATCGAACAGGTCGTTGCGGTTAGCACTGTATCCGTACCAATCGATAACGCGCACGTTCTTGTAGCGCGTAGCGGCGTTGGCGATGGCCTGGTTGGTAGAGCCAACCCACGGCTGCGGGCTGCGCGTGTTCACAAACACCACAATACGCTTATCTCCTGCATCGGCCATGATGGCGTCGATCTGGTCGTCGGTTACCAAGCCGTTGGTGCCCAGGGCAAAGACCACGATCTTGCCGGCAAGGTTCTGCTGGATATAGCCCTCAAATGTCGCGCGCCCCGCATCAAACTGGCGGCCCTTTTCGGCATCGATATGGCTGTGCGGGAACACGCCGTCAAAGGTGTCTACGGCACGCAGCGACACGGAGTCGCCGATCATAAGCAGATCGTAGGAGCCATCGGGGAAGCCGTCGTTGTCCTTGTCGGTGTCGTCGGCCGCCTGCTGGTCGGTGGGCGCGGTGTTCTTGGCTTCCTTGTTCAGAACTTCGGCGCCCTCGCCGCTCAGCGCAGACGTCTCGGGCACAAAGATCAGGCCGCCCAGTGCAACGACCAACACGACAGCGCAGGCTGCGCAGACAGGGATGTGCGTGCGTGCCCAGTTGGCGGGCGTGGTGGTGCCATCGCGGAATTCGGCGACGGTGCGCCCAAAGGCGCCCTTCCTAAACGGAGTCTCGATAAAGCGATAGCAGCACTCTGCCACGGCGACCACCAACAACACCTGCAAAATGTACTGCCACCACGGCGTATCGTTGATGTTGGCGACCGGGTTCATGAGGAGCAGCAGCGGATAGTGCCACAGGTAGATGCTGTAGGAGCGCTTGCCAACCCACACGAGTGGCTCGGCGGATAGCGCGCGGGCAACCATTCCCTGGGGCTGCACGCAGGCCGCGATGACCATGAGCGTGAGGATCGAGCACAGCAGCGTGCCTCCGCGATACTGGAAGGCGGTGTAGCCGTTGGTGAGCGCGACCATGGCGGCAAGGCCAACCAGACCCACGACGCCCAACACATCGATGGATGCGGGCGAGGACCAAAAACGCACGAGGGCGCTCGGCTGTGCCGGGGCGGTCTCGGCTGCTTCGTCGGCCTTCTCGCTAGGTTTGCCCTCGGCGTTCTTGCCGTGCTTGGCGGCGCCAGCCAGGCGATTGAGCCCCAAACGATGAGCGAGACGCACCGGCGCCAGGTCGCGATCGGGGATAAAGGCCATCCAGGCACCCAGCAGCAGCGAGAACACGCGGGTGTCGGTGCCGTAGTACACGCGGCTGGGGTCGGCGGCAGGGTTGTAAAGCACCATCATGGCGAGGGCAGATACCGCGGCAAGGCCCAGAACCACGCGGCGCGTGTTGGGCTTGCTCACATGCATGGATACCATGGCAAACAGCAGCGGCGGCCAAATCAGGTAGAACTGTTCCTCGATGGCAAGCGACCAAAAGTGCGTGAGCGGTGAGGGGTCGCCCAGAGCATTGAAGTACGAGACGTTTTGGGCAATCTGCCACCAGTTGTTGAAGAACAGCAGCGACGGCAGGATGTCGGGGCGCATCTTGGTGAGCATCACGTGGTTAAAGAGAGTGCACAGCGCGCAGGTTACCACCACGACGGTCACCACGGCGGGGACCAGGCGACGGATGCGGCGAATCCAGAAGCTCTTAAGGTCGATGCGTCCGGTCTTAGCGACTTCGTTGAGCAGCAAGCGCGTGATCAGATAGCCCGAAAGCACAAAGAAGATCGTGACGCCAAGCAGGCCGCCCTGCGCCCACGTGAGGTTAAGGTGATAGAGCACCACCGCGACGACGGCGAGCGTACGCAGGCCGTCAAGGGCAGGGATGTAGCGGGATTTGGGGCGAGCAGGCGTCTGCTCCGCGGCGGGAGTGTTGGCGCGGCCCGCGTTGTTGGCAGAAGCACGATGGGGGCTCACGGTGCGTCGCGGTTCGTTGGCACGGCGTTCGCCCTTCACGCGTTCGTGCGGCGCCGGCTCGTTGCCCGTGCGGCGTCGACCGCGCGAGCCCGATTGCGAGAGTTGTTCCATAAAACATCATCCAATGACGAGAATAATCAGCACGCCTTCATTGTAGCTGCCTGCTCCTGTGAATGCTTGCTGCTGGCGCAAGCTCAAGCGCGCGTCCACATCAAAGTGAACTAAAGTTATAGGGGGTGCGAGAGTGCACGATCGACGGCTGGCGGTGGGCATAAGGCCCGCAGATGAGGAGGTTTCCATGGCAGATCGCGGCATCGTTGCGGTGTTCGGCAGCATGAACATGGACCTTTCGGTGGCGTGCGAGCGCATACCGCGTGCGGGCGAGACCGTCGGCGGCAGCGGGTTTATCACCAACGCCGGCGGCAAGGGCGCCAATCAGGCCGTAGCTGCCGCGCGTATGGGCGCTTGCACGCACATGATCGGCGCGGTCGGTCGCGACGCGTTCGGCGCGTCGCTCGTGGCGGGGCTCCAAGACGCCGGCGTGGACTGTGACTTTGTAGTGCATCGCGATGATGTGGAGACGGGAACGGCGACCATCATTCGCTGCGAGGGAGACAACCGCATCGTGCTGTCGCCGGGCGCCAACCATGCGCTTGCGGGCGAGGACGTTGCCCGCGCGCTGAGGCGTCTGGTGGCCGATGAACTCGATAGTGACGCCAGCGAGATTGCCCCGGCTGCCGGAAGCGTCTTTATCGCCCAGGGCGAATGTGACCTTGCGGCGACGGCCGAGGCGCTTGTTTGCGCTCACGAGCTGGGGTTCTATACGGTCTTTAATCCAGCGCCTGCCTGTGAGCTGCCTGCGGAGGCCTGGCCTGCGGTCGACCTGGTCTGTCCCAACGAGACCGAGTGCCAGGTTCTGACGGGCATTCTGCCCACGGATGATGTGAGTTGCATCGCCGCGCTCAAAGCGCTGCTCGACAAGGGCGCCGGAGCTGCGGTCATCACGTTGGGCGGCGCCGGGTCGGTTACGCTCGGCGATGACGGCGAGCTGCTGCGCATGCCGGCACTTTCGAGTACGGTAGTCGATACCACGGCCGCCGGCGATACGTTTATCGGCGCGTTGGCGGCGGCTCGCCTAGAGGGCTTGCCACTCTTTGAGTGCATGGCTGCGGGTGCTCGCGCCTCGGCAGTGACGGTGTCGCGCCTGGGCGCTCAGCAATCGATTCCCACGCGCGCCGAAGTTGAACATTGGTTTGGTTAAACGATAAAGACGGAGAAGCGGAGTAGAACAATGGCAATCAAGAAGCTGATCCTTGATCTGGATATGGGTGTTGACGATGCGATGGCGCTGGCCTATGCCATCGCGAGCCCCGAGGTGGAGCTCGTGGGCATCACCACGTGCTTTGGTAACGTGCGCGTCGAGCAATCGGCGCACAATTGCCTGGCGGTGCTCGATCTGCTGGGTCGCCCCGAGGTTCCGGTGTACCTGGGTGCCGACCGTCCTCTGCAGGCGACTGAGCCCTATACGCCGCCGGCGTCCACCGCGCTCATTCACGGCAAGAACGGCATCGGCGGCGCGAGCGTGCCCGCGTCGCCCTACGAGCCGGTGGGGGCGACCTCGGCCGACGGCAACGCTGCGGTCGATTATCTGATCGATGCCGCGCGCACCTATGGTCCCGATCTGGTCTACGTAGCGACTGGCCCGCTCTCCAACCTGGCGCTCGCCCTGGAGCGCGATACGGCGGCGATGATGTCCATCGGCCGCGTGGTCGTGATGGGCGGCGCCCTTACCGTGCCCGGCAACGTGAACGCGGGCGCCGAGGCCAATATGGCGAGCGACCCCGAGGCAGCCGACGCGGTGCTGCGCTCGGGCCGTAAGCTCACCATGGTGGGTCTGGACGTGACGCATCGCGTGGTGCTCACACGCCGCGACATTGCCGGCTGGACGGGCTCGGGCACCATGGCGGGCTGCGCATTTGCGAGCATGGTCGAGCACTACATTGGCTCGTACGAGATGAACGCACCCTACCTGGGTGGTTGTGCGCTGCACGATCCGCTGGCCGTTGCCGTGGCGATCGACCCCACGCTCGTAGGTGCGCTCGGCTGCAACCTGCGTGTTGATCTGCTGGGCGAGTACCGCGGTCGCACCATCTGCGATGAGCGCCGCCTGTCCGATCCGGACAAGAGCACGCTTGTGGCACTGACCGTGGATGCTCCGCGCTTCCTGTCCGAGTTCAAGACGCGTATGGCCCGCGTCCTGGGCTAAGTTGTCTTTTTGGGACGGGGCTTTTTTGACTGTTATGATTGGTGCGACCATTCGAACCAGCTAAAAGAGCCCGTCCCAAATTGACTACCGAGAGGATCTGCCATGGAGCGCATTGCGAGCTTTTCCGTTGACCATCTGTTGCTTGAGCCCGGCGTGTATGTGAGCCGCATCGACCGCGATCCGGCGACCGGGGCCGCCGTCACCACCTTTGACCTGCGCCTGACCACGCCCAACAAGGAGCCGGTCATGAACACGGCCGAGTGCCACACCATCGAGCACCTGGGCGCGACGTTCCTTCGCAATCATGCCGAGTGGTCGGGCCGCATTGTCTACTTTGGCCCCATGGGCTGCCGCACGGGCTTTTACCTGGTTGTGTTTGGCGAGGTGACGAGCGAGGAGATCCTGCCGCTCGTGCGTGAGCTGTTCGAGTTTGTCGCCGGCTTTGAGGGCGATGTCCCCGGTGCCGCTCCCGAGGAATGCGGTAACTACCTGGACCAGAACCTCCCCATGGCCAACTGGCTTGCGCGCCGCTACCTCGACCGCGACCTGGCCGATATCGACGAGAAGCACCTGCACTATCAGCAGGCGTAAGGGCTTTATCGCCCAAAACGCGCGCATTGGGCGCCTTCGCTTATGCGGGGGTGCCTTTTTGCTGAGTGGTCGGGACGAGTGTTTAAAATCGCTTATGTTTGTTCTAGAATGTTCATACTGTCACATAAACGAACAGGAGCGAACATGCATATCTACTCTGTCAACGATCCCGAGTTCAAGTCCTATGGCAACGTTTGGGATAACGTTCCGTCCGAGCTTACGTCGCCCGTGCTCGAGGCGCTCTCTGCCACGCCCATTCCCGAGGGCAGCAAGTACGTTGCAAGTGCGCCGGAGCTCGAGGACGTCAAGGATGCCGACAAGCTTGGCTTTCTCATGTTTGGTGGCCGTCCCTTCCAGCTCGGCTGGTGCAACGGCCACAATACACGGCTCAACTGCCTGGAGTATCACCGCGCGAGCGAATTCAACCTGGGCGCTCGCGACTTTATCCTGCTCGTGGCGCATCGCTGGGAGATCGAGGACGGCAAGCTCGACACCGCGTGCGTCAAGGCGTTTCGCGTGCCGGCGGGTACGGTCGTCGAAGTCTTCAACACCACGCTCCACTACACGCCGTGCATGGTCGACGACGGTGGCTTCCAGGTGATGGTGGCGCTGCCCGCCGGCACCAACGGCCCGCGCCCCGAGG
>DBEZXT010000136.1:0-11946 GCA_048291645.1 Collinsella aerofaciens
GCTTACAATGCCTATGCGCCCGTCCGGGCTTTTCGGACGGGCGCATTTTGTACGTTCAAAAAATTTTTGAAGAAATTTCAAAAAATCTTCGGCGTTTTTGAAAAACGCCGTATTGCCCCGCGAAAAGGGGGGAAGCACCACCAACTTTCCAACGAGAAAGGAGGTGAGAATGTGGAACCTAATAGCAGGGAGTTTTACAAACAGTGTGCTTTTCAGAAGTTTTGTAATACGGTATTGCACAATGAAGCTTGCGACACCCATAGAGAACTTCGCAGACACAAGGCAAAGGAAGTGACCTTTTCCGACATGACCTTAGACGAAGCGCGGCAGCTTCATACGTTTGATGAATATTTCAAACGTGAAGCCGCCGAAACCGTCTTTGAGAAAGCCGGGAAGAAAATCACGCCAAAGCTGCTTCTTGAAGCAATCCGTACTTTGCCGGAAGAAAAGCGCAAAGCCATATTGCTGTATTACTTCGAGGGAATGAACGATACCGAGATTGCGGAGCTGTTCAACACGTCGAGAAGCACGATACAGTACAGGCGGACAAGCTCTTTTGAGAAATTAAGCAAATATCTGGAGGAAAATCCTGATGAATGGGAGGAATGGTAACGAACCCGGCTACCCGGAAAATGCCCTTGTTCCTTATCCTGTCATTGTGGCAGCGACAAAGATGTCCCTATTGCCGTGTAAAGGAACGCCAGGGCATATCGTTTTGACATATCGGCCATTGAGTTCTCTCGATTCGCGACGCACTGCGTCGCGAATCGAGAGAAACCGTCTCAACCCCAATGATTCGGTTAGGTCCGCACACGCTTGCGCAATGAACAAGCAAAGCATGTTTGCCGCCGGGCTCCCCCAATTCGGATTGCACTGCGTTCCGAATTGAACCTGACACGCTGCCGCAGGTTATCACGATTTCCCGACAGAGCATAAAAGGAGCGTTCCATGACAAACAGACCGAAAACAACGCTACGCGACTGCATTTACGGGCTTGCCGTCGGCGACGCGTTGGGCGTTCCCTACGAGTTCAGGCCCCGCGGCACGTTCGAATGCACCGACATGATCGGCCACGGCACGCATGGGCAGCCCGCCGGCACCTGGAGCGACGACACATCTATGACGCTTGCTACCTGTGACTCGATTAGGGAGCTCGGGCATATCGACACCGCGGACATGCGCGACAAGTTCGTAAGCTGGATTGCCCGCGGCGAATATACGATTGACGGCGTTTTCGATTACGGCGGCACGACCGCCCGCGCCCTGCACACCGGCAAAGGAGGCTCCGGCGAGCGCGACAACGGCAACGGTTCGCTCATGTGCATCGCGCCCCTGGCGTTCACCGATGCGACAGACGAAGAGATCGGTGAGGTCTCCGCGATCACGCACGCCCACAGAACGTCGACCGACGCATGCGTCATATTTGTCGAGCTGATGAGGGATGTGATGAACGACGCGCTCCCCTCGTGGGCGCTGCAGCTGAAAAGCGCGCCCGAGCACGAAATCAGGTCCGGCGGCTTCGTGCGCGACACGCTTAAAGCCGCTACCTGGTGCTTTGTGAACACCAACAGCTACGAAGATTGCGTGCTTGCCGCCGTCAACCTGGGCGACGACACCGACACCACCGCAGCCGTCGCAGGTGCGCTCGCAGGCACGGCATACGGCATGGGCGCAATTCCGCAAGAGTGGATCGATACCCTACGAGGGAAGGACCTGATTGAGAGCTACTTGTTTTAGGTCGCGTCTTCAACGAAAAAAATGTCAGTCAACGCAAATGATTAAGGGACCGCATAAATGATGATTACAGAATGCGCCGTCATGGGTCCGTTCGTCACAGAGCAAAGTACCGTGGGGCCGTACACCGTGTTGGTATTCGAATCCCCGCTGCCGCAGAAAAGGGCCGGTTGCAGCCGGCCCTTTAGACGATAATACCTGCGTTGCCCGCGCTTCCGAAGTGTGACTAGCTGAGGAGCGGGTTCCGCGGCACAATCTGATTCTACCCAGTGGGGCGGCTCTTTTGCAGCCGTCCCACCGTTTATTTAGATCTACCACGACGGACAGCTCGCACTACTGCGCACTGTCCCGTACCGCTCCCCTACTTCCCAAAGATCGCGCCGAACAGGCCTTTGCGTTTGGGCTTCTCCTCACGGTAGGAACCCTCGGCAGCTGCTGCCACCTGACGCGGCTGCTCGCCGCCTCCACGGCGCACTATCTGGTACAGGAACGGTGATTTAACGTATTTGACCTCGATGGGCGTGGCGTGCACAGTGCTTTCGCTCGATAGCATCACGTTAGGATTGAGCGGTGCCACCACATGCGTCTCGCGCTTGTCGCTAAACACCACCGCCGCCGCGCGACCCGTCTGGCCGTTCACGGCGATGCGCACCTGCTCGCCGCCGCGGCTATCCGACGCCGGGCGATCGACAAAGTAGACCGGCACCATCACCAGGCCGTCCTTATGCTTGCGGACCTTGTGCGCCCAGGCGCGGATGCTCTTTTTATTGAGCCCCAGCACCGCCTCGGCATCGTTGCCCGCAACGTCGAGCGCCAGCTTATCAATGACCACCTGGTCCTTGGTAGACGCATCGACGGAGACAACGCGAAAGTCACCTTCCTGCATGGCTGGGTCAAACGGCCCCACCTTGCCAAAGTCCCACGGCTCCAAAATGCCCATAAGGCGAACGTCCAGGTAGTTTGCCCTGGGATACGCCCAGTCGAGCACCTCGTAGTACACCAAGGTCTCCTTGCTCAAGCCCTTGCCCGGGAAGGACGCCATCATGCGCAGGTCCGCGAGCGCCATGGGGAAATAGAAGAGCATCATGTCGTTTTGAATCGCGTCCTCCACGTCGTGCCCGGCAAAGGCGTCCGGATAATCACGCACCAGCTGCAGCGCGTTGGCACGTGCCTGCTGCGGCGAGATTTCGCAGGGAATGCCCTGCTCAGGTACATACTCCGCACCAACGCCCATGGTCAGTCGCTTGCTAAACGTACCGGGTTTGAGCAAGTCGGCAACGCCGATCTTATTGCCGCAGGACGGGCACTCAAACACGCGCTGAGTGGACTCGCCTTCAAAGGACGCACCGCAGAAGGGGCAGGGAATGCTCACGTGCGTCGCCTCTTGGAACTCCTGCGCCGTTCCGCGATCTTCCCACAGCAGATGCTCCAGAACCGACTGATTGCGCCAGTGCGCGTTGAAGAAATACCAGTCAGGGTCCTCTGGGCGCTCGAGCTGCGAGACGTGCGTAAGCTTAAGCAGCCCATCGACAACCGTCAGCGGCGCATGGCGAATGCCCAGGGCGCTCTTGGGCTCTCCGGCGTCCGCTTGCCACGGAATAACCGTTTCGCAATAGGCGCACTCAAAGCTGCGCTTTGCCTGGTGCGAATACATGGGGCCGCCGCAGTTTTGGCATTTAATGGCAAACATCTCGTCCATGGAAACGTCCTCCTTTGCACAGGGCTGTCGACATTAAGTATGTCGAGCAAATCGGCGCGTGCCCATACCCATGTGGCCCAAAATGGGGCACTCAGTCGGACGGGAAGGTGCAGCGAGCTCGACGGCGCGCGGGCAGTCGCCCCCCTCCGCCTCACGCCCGTTAGCACCGGCAGACTATTGCTGCATTTTCTGAGCACCGGCGCGCGTTGCGTCTGTGCGAGCTACACTATCCCCTTAATAAGAATGCGAGGAGACACACCATGCTATTTGTAAATCGGCTGGTACATACGCTTGTTCCCGGCAGCGAAAGCGAGCTGGTCGATACCTCCCGCCGCACCAACGCAGGCTTTGCCGCTAGCCTCATCTGCATTGGCCTCAACATCACGCTGTGCCTGGCCAAGGGCATAGCTGGTCTGCTCGCGGGCTCCGTCTCGCTTATCGCCGATGCCTTCAACAACCTTTCCGACGCCTCGAGCAACATCGTGAGCCTGCTCGGATTCCGCCTTGCCAGCCGCCCGGCCGACGAGGGGCACCCCTATGGCCACGGCCGCTACGAGTACCTCGCCGGCTTGTTTGTCGCCGTCCTCGTTTGCGCCGTCGGCATCAACCTGATCCTGGAGTCGGTCACCAAGATCATCAACCCCTCCCCCACCGCCTACACGCTTGTTTCCCTTGCGGCACTGGCTACGTCCATGCTCGTTAAGCTCTGGATGGCTGCGTTCAACCGCACGTTGGGCGACCGCATCGACTCGGAGACGCTCATCGCTACGGCGCAGGACTCCAAGAATGACGTCATCACCTCGGGCTCGGTCTTAGCGGCGGCACTTATTTCGCAAACGACAGGCTTTGACCTCGATGGCTGGGCGGGCCTGGGCGTGGGCATCTTCATTTGCATCAGCGGCATGGGCCTGGTGCGCGATGCCATCAGCCCGCTGTTGGGACAAGCGCCCGACCCCAAGCTCGTCCAGGAAATCCGCGACAGGATTATGTCGTACCCCCAGGTCTTGGGCACACACGACCTCATGGTGCACGACTACGGCCCCGGTCGGCAATTTGCCAGTGCGCACGTGGAAATGCCCGGCGAGGGCGATGCCTTCGAGCACCACGAGATTCTGGACACCATCGAACACGACATCAAGCATCAGATGGGCATCGACATCACGCTACACTGCGACCCCATCGCCACCACCGGCGACGACCTGCGCGGCTGGGTCAAGCGCGGCGTCATGCAAATCGATCCCGTGCTCTCCATCCACGACCTGCACGAGCACGACGGGTTCGTTTCGTTTGACCTGGTGCGTCCCGACGGCTTTGACATATCCGACGAGGAGCTGCTGGAGCTCGTCACGCGCATCGTACACGAACGCCGGCCCGATGTCT
Organism: Collinsella aerofaciens; assembly: GCA_048291645.1. Taxonomy (GTDB): domain Bacteria; phylum Actinomycetota; class Coriobacteriia; order Coriobacteriales; family Coriobacteriaceae; genus Collinsella; species Collinsella aerofaciens_CG. The sequence continues at coordinate 4,814 of DBEZXT010000136.1, forward strand.
CGTGCGTCGTCACATTTGACTCGGGCTTCAGCTCGCCCGACCGTCCGGCCGAGCAGCTGTAATCGACAGCAAAACGGGACGCAGGACCGCCGACTAATGCGCATGTGCGCCCGGTCACGCAATCCTGCGCCCCATTTTTGTTTGCACTGCTAAGGCTCTAACCGCTCGACCGCTAGTTTCCCTGCGCGTTCGAAATGCCGTTTTGCAGGGCATCCCAGGCGTTCGTCGCCATGTCGCCCAGGTTCCGCGCGGTATCGCCCAGATTCTGGGCCTTATCTCCCAGCTCCTGCGCCTTGCTGCTCAAGTCCTCCAGCATGTTAGAGCTCGAGCTGTCCGTGGTGCCTTGGTCGCCGGACGCGTTCCCCGACGAGCCGCCCTTGTGCGTGAGCTGGACCTCTAGGTTGCCATCGCCGTTGTAGTATGCAGACGTAACCACCCAGTTGGCGTCGACAATAGGCGTTGAGCCGTCATCGGTCAGGATCACGGCGTTCGAAAGATCGGCCCCGCGCGACTTGAGGAGCTTCTTGGCGTTGGACCAGTGCTGACCCGGGATATCGCTCAGATCGACCTCGGCTGACGAAGCGGACTCAGTCTGCTCGGTCGCAGTATCTGTCGTCGAGCTCCCTCGCTTGTTGAGCATGCCCGACACGATGGCAAACACAACCGACAGGGCAAAGAAGATCGCCAGCACGATCAGGATTTTCTTGATCACGCTCGACGAACGCGACGGCTTCTGCTCCTCGTCCTCGCCATATTGCGGAATCGACTTGGGATACTCGCGATACGGCTCGCGCGACTCGTAGCGAGGCTGCGCCGTGCGAGGCATATACGTCGTCTGCTGAGGCTGCGGAATGGGATTTTGCGGCAGGTCATCATAGGAATTCGGCGTCGAGGCGGCATAAGAATCCTGCGGCGCGTAATCAAACGGGTCCGGAGCTGCGTTGCCATAGGGGCCTTGAGAAGATGCAGCGTAAGAATCCTGCGCCGTGTCGCCATAGCCCATAACCCGGGTGGGCTCGGCAGAAGGCTGCGTCGCGGCGGGGTCGGTATAACCGGGGTTGGGAACAACGCGGGTCGCACCGGCGCTATCGCCAGCCTGCGCGGAACCGTACCCGCCCATCACGGTCGTCTTATCCTGGTCCATGCAACGATTCCTTTCCGTCGCCTGTAAGCATCAAGTTATCCATGCATTCTACCCGCGCAAAAGCCTATGATGGGCAAAGGCCGTCGGTATTTACAAGACATGCGCGACAGGCGGCAACAAGCGAATCGAGGATACGTCATGGCAAAAAGCAAGCTCATCAAAGACACGACGCGTGCCGAGCGCGAGGAGATCATCAAGCTGGCACTCGCCGGCTGCGGCAACGGCAGCTGCGATAACTGCGGCAGTTGCAGCCTGGGGGCTGGCGACCCGTACGGCACCTACCAGCCCTACATTGACGGCGAGATGGAAATCGCCGACATCAACATGATGGTCGCCGAGCGCAACGCCAAACTCTTCGGCCTCCAGCGCGGCTAATACCTCCCCGCTTGGGTCGCATGCCACGAAATGCGCCCATCTACAACGTTTAACCCAAGGGTGCTAACCATAGCCAAATTTGAGTTAATAAAACCGCAGGTAGACATCTTGCTGCATTGTTAAAAAACGCTCCATGGCCGGTACAACCTGGACAAACGTAGTAGATGGGCGCTTTTCGTGGCGCAGCTGGCCCAGACGGCTTATTTCGGAGCCAACCTGCATCAAAAAGTTCCCGGCGTCGCTGCGTTTTGCACCACCGGAGACTTTATAATTCACTTCTTGCGGTTTTACTCTACTCGTTGGGTACGTACGTGGCCTTGGCTCGCTCGGGCGTTACATCCTGACCGCAGGAATAGCTCGAGTCGAAGGCGTGCGCAACCAAGTCGTGCGTATCCCATGCCATGCAGTCAAACTCGCCAGTATCGAGGACGATGATATAGCCCTTGCCGTCGTAGTAGAAATGGTCCACGGTGCAGTTATCGTCAATATTGTTTTCGGACACAGAGTCCATATCCGGCTTTGCCGTCTTAATCGCCGCAGACAACATAGCCCTTGCCACCCGAAGTTACCTCGGACGACGCGCCGATACGCGTCACGACAACAATTGCCGCCACAATGGCGACAACGGCAACACCGCCGATAACGGCAGCGACAATACGGCTCTTGTGCTTGGGTTTCTTGGGCTGCGGCGTCGGAACAAACGGCTGAGAGACCTCGGCAGGCTCGGTCAAAGGCTCCTCATAACGAGACTGCGCCGCCATATGAGCCGAGGCACCCTGAGGAGCGTGCTGCCCCGCAGGAGCGGTCGCCAGCGCATCCCCTTCCAGAAACGCCACGGGCTCCGCCTGGTCCTCAACTCCGCCCACGCGAGCGCCGCAGCTCGTGCAAAACATGGAGCCATCGGGTATCTGAGCTCCGCACTTAGTGCAATACATCGCATCTCCCGTCTCTCGTCGCAGCCGCAATGCGCCCGCGCAGTTCTTCCAACTACACCGAACAAGAGAAATCCCATTCTTGTTGCGCAACATTGCCGCCACGTCCAAAACTATGCCGGTTTACTACGATAAATTGCCCGGACCTGAGCACGCTACTTTACAGAAAAACAAAACCGCAGGTAGACGAATCGGTCATGATCGGAAAATCCAGATATGGTCGAGGTATACCGATTCATCGTAGTAAACCGGCATAGTTTTGGACGAACGACTCCATACGGATAGCCTCATTGACCCAACAGCCGCAAAATGATCCGTAATCCTTCCGTCCCCTTGGGATCAAAAAGCCCCGCCGGGCCTTGGTAGGCGCGGCGGGGCGGGCAAGCGGCTATGAGCAGCAGGCTTAGAACAGGCCGGTGATGTTGCCGTCGTTGTCGACGTCGATGTTCTCGGCCGCGGGCACCTTGGGCAGGCCGGGCATGGTCAGAACGCTGCCGGTCAGCGCGACCACAAAGTGGGCACCGGCGGAAACCTTGAGCTCGCGCACGGTGATGCGGAAGCCCTCGGGAGCGCCCAGCGCCTTGGCGTTGTCGCTAAAGCTGTACTGCGTCTTGGCGACACACACCGGCAGGTTGCCAAAGCCGTTCTCGCGCAGCTCGGCGAGCTGACGCTTGGCAGCCGGCGTAAAGTCGACGCCGTCGGCGCGGTAGACCTTGGTGGCAACGGCCTCGAGGGCGTCGGCCACATCGGCGCCGTCCTCGTAGGCAAACTTGAGCTCGCTCGGCTGCTCGATCAGGCGCATGACCTCATCGGCCAGGTCGAGCGCGCCCTCGCCGCCCTTAGCCCAAACCTCGGACAGCTTAACGTTGACACCGAACTTCTGGCACTCGGACTCGATGAGCTCGAGCTCGGCCTCGGTGTCCGTCGGGAAGCGGTTGATGGCGACCACGCAGGGCAGACCGTAGACATTCTGAATGTTGTCGACGTGACGCAGCAGGTTGGGCATGCCGGCCTTGAGAGCCTCGAGGTTCTCCTCGTTGAGGTCGGCCTTGGCAACACCGCCGTTGTACTTAAGCGCACGGGCGGTGGCGACGACCACGACAGCGCTGGGGCGAACGCCCGTCATGCGGCACTTGATGTCGAGGAACTTCTCGGCACCCAGGTCGGCGCCGAAACCGGCCTCGGTAATCGCGACGTCGCCAAAGCGCATGGCCATGCGCGTAGCCATGATGGAGTTGCAGCCGTGGGCGATATTGGCGAAGGGACCGCCGTGGACAAACGCAGGCGTGCCCTCGAGTGTTTGAACCAGGTTGGGTTTGAGCGCGTCCTTGAGCAGGGCCGCCATGGCACCCTGAGCCTTAAGGTCGCGGGCGCGGACGGGCTCGCCGGCATAGCTGTAACCGACAACAATCTCGCCCAGGCGCTCCTTAAGATCGTTGATGCTCGTGGACAGGCACAGGATTGCCATGACCTCGGAGGCAACAGTGATGTCGAAGCCATCCTCGCGCGGCACGCCCTGGGCCTTGCCGCCAATGCCGTCGATAACATGGCGCAGCTGACGGTCGTTCATGTCGACAACGCGCTTCCAGGTGATGCGCTTAACGTCGATGCCGAGCTGGTTGCCCTGCTGAATATGGTTGTCGAGCATGGCGGCCAGCAGGTTGTTGGCGGCACCGATAGCATGGAAGTCGCCGGTAAAGTGCAGGTTGATGTCCTCCATGGGGATGACCTGGGCCCAACCGCCACCGGCGGCACCGCCCTTCACGCCAAACACGGGACCGAGCGAAGGCTCGCGCAGGGCCACGGCGCTCTTGACGCCGCGACGACGCAGACCGTCGGCCAGGCCGATGGTCGTGGTGGTCTTGCCCTCGCCTGCGGGCGTGGGATTGATAGCAGTCACGAGGACAAGCTTGGCCTGGTGATCAGTTGGCTCGTTGAGCAGGGAATAGTCGACCTTTGCCTTGTCAAAGCCGTACGGAATCAGATGCTTAACGTCGACGCCGGCGTTCTTGGCCACCTCGGTAATAGGCAGCGGCGTAACAGAACGTGCGATTTCGATGTCAGTAGGCATGGGCGGTCCTTTCGTTACCGGATGAGAAAAAGACCAATCCAGCATAGCACGCGCGCGCAATAGTAAAACGCCCGTAACCGACGAACGGCGATATGTTTACCCGATGCTCAGCGATAGCCTACAGATGCGCTAAAACAAGCCCATTCCTACAGGGTCGGCTCGATACCCAAATGCTCAAAGGTGCGAAGCGTTGCCTGGCGGCCCTGGGGCGTACGAATCATCAATCCGCACTGCAGCAGATAAGGCTCATAGACATCCTCGAGCGTTCCCGGGTCCTCGCCCACCGCGCTGGCAAGCGTGGTCAAGCCAACGGCACGGCCGGAGAACGTCTTGGCAAGCGTCTCCAAAATGCGAATATCCATCCAGTCCAGACCAAGCTCATCGATCTCGAAAAACTCGAGCGCCTGACGGCAGATATCGAGCTCGATGGGGCCGTTGCCGCGCACCTGCGCGTAGTCGCGCACGCGCTTAAGCAGACGGTTGGCAAGGCGCGGCGTACCGCGCGAGCGCGAGCCAATCTCGAGTGCGCTGGGATGGTCAATCGTCACGCCCAGGATGGTTGCCGAGCGTGTCACGATCTGGGCGAGCTCCTCAACGGTGTAGTAATCCAGGCGATATGAAATGCCAAAACGGTCACGTAGCGGGCCGGTCAACATGCCCGAGCGAGTCGTTGCCGCCACCAGCGTGAACTTGGGGATATCCAGGCGAATCGAGCGCGCAGCCGGGCCCTTGCCGATCACGATATCGAGCGCAAAGTCCTCCATCGCGGGATACAGGACTTCCTCGACCGAACGGTTCAGACGGTGAATCTCGTCGATAAACAGCACGTCGCCCGGTTGCAGGTTAGTCAGGATGGCAGCCAGGTCGCCGGTGCGCGCGATGGCCGGACCGCTCGTCGTCTTAATCTGAGCGCCCAGCTCGTTGGCGATAACCGTAGCCAGCGTGGTCTTGCCCAGACCCGGAGGGCCCGAGAAGATCACGTGGTCGAGCGTCTCGCCGCGGCTCTGCGCCGCCTCGATGAGCACGCGAAGGCTCTGCTTGATATGCTCCTGACCGCAGTAGTCATCCAAGCGCTGGGGACGCAGGGTACGGTCGACATCGAGGTCCTCGGGCGTCAGCTCCGAGCCCACCATGCGCTCACCGTGCGCCATGGATGCCGCCGGCGAGTTGCCGGCCGTCGCCCACAGGTCCTGAGAGTCATCGGCTTCCCACATCACGCATCCATTCCAAGTCGCTTAAGCGCCGCGCCGAGCAGATCCTCGACACGCATATTCTGCCCATCATACCCGCTCAGGGCAACATCGGTCTCCTGCGGGCTAAAGCCCATGGAAAGGAGCGCCGCACGGGCGTCATCAATCGCCGAGGGAGCGGCGGCGGGAACCGGCATCGCAACCTGTCCGGGAATCACGTCGACCGGAACAAAGCCCTTATCCTTGGCAAAGGTGCTCTTGAGTTCCAAGATGAGGCGCTGCGCGGTCTTTTTGCCCACACCGGGCACCTTGGCCATGCCCTTGTCATCCTCGGCCATTACCAGGGAATACAGCTGCCCCACGGTATAGGTGGAGAGCACGGCAAGCGCCAGGCGCGGACCGACGCCCGAGACGGACACGAGCCGGTCAAACATCGTGCGCTCGTCCTTGGAGGCAAAACCAAAGAGCGTCATGGCGTCCTCACGCACCTGCATGCGCGTGTAGAGGCGAACCTCGCCGCCGGGCGTAGGCAGCGTGGCGGCGGTGCTGCCCGAGATGCCGAGCTCAAAGCCCACGCCCGACACATCGACGACGGCCGAGCTCATCGTTGCCTCGACAAGCGTTCCATGGAGCTGGGAGATCATCAGTATCCGGTTCCTCTCTGTTGATAGAACTCGCCACCGGTAAGCGCCCGGGTGCGGCTGAGGTTTACGTGGCAGATGGCGCAAGCCAGGGCATCGGCGGCATGGTCGGGATGCGGGTCGTGATCGAGCTGCGTGAGCGTACGCACCATGTAGGCAACCTGCCGCTTGTCTGCGGCACCCGTGCCCACCACGGCTTGCTTGATCTGCATGGGCGTGTATTCGCCAATCTCGAGCGCGCATTCCGAAAGCGCCACGAGTGCAGCACCGCGGGCATGAGCCGTAGGGATGGCCGAGCGAACGTTGGCGCCAAAGTAAATGCTCTCGATAGCAGCGGTATCTGGTCGATAACGCTCCACGACACCCTTGAGGTCGCGGGCGATATGCGACAGGCGCACCGCGAGCGGACTGCCCGCGCTGGTCTCGATACAACCGTAGGCACGGCAGCGAACCTCGCCGCGCCGTTCCTCGATAATCCCCCAACCCGTATGGGCCAAACCGGGGTCGATACCCAAAATGACCAAGCCAACCTCCCCTCGCCACAAGCACGGCGCAAGGCAAGGCCCCACGCATCATTCACGAACGTCTGTTCTAGAATAACACAACAGCGACCGTATCTAGCAAGCAAGGTTGAACCATAGGTTGAGCATAAGTCAGACACTATGACCCGATCCGAGGGCACGGAAACGACAGGAGCCCCCGCTCGTGACCGCGGGTCGGGGCTGCGACAATGTTGTTGAAGTGCCAGAGGCGCAGCCGCGCCGCAACGAGGTTGGGAGG